>NC_015948.1:2329655-2662463 GCF_000223905.1 Haloarcula hispanica ATCC 33960 | reverse complement strand
GCTTCTGTGGTGTCGGTGTCCCCGCCGTTCGCTGGCTCCGTTGCCATGCTATCGGTTCCGTCTGTCCGGGTCGGTGTCACCGCGCCGCCGCCCGACTGGTCCTCGCTACAGCCCGCGAGACCGGTCGCTACAGCAGTCGAGACGCCACAGACGAACGTTCGGCGTGTGAGTCTGTCGTCCATATCGCGTGGCCGGAACTGTTGCTCCGCGAACACTTAAGCGCTCGACCGGCCGTAAATACGGCTTTGGATAGAATGTCACACCGGTTGCCAGGCACCGGCCGGACCTGTTTCTGCAGTCAATTTCACCGAAACCGGGACTTGCGGGACAAAAGTCGCTGGACGACGCGAGCGATGCGCTGGTGACCGGCGGAGAACGCGGTGAGCATTCGCCGGAACGTGGCTAGCTTGCGCTCAGGCTTCGGCTTCCGCATCGGCGTCGCCGTCCGCCTCCGCGTCCGCCCCGTCTTCACCCTCGAACTCTTCGAGCGTGCTTCGGAGCTGTGGGATCGTCGCGGTGAGGTCACCGATCTGCTCGCGGGCGTCGTCGACGTCGTCGATGAGGTCGGCGATGGTTTCGATTTCCTCGGCGAGGTCGTCGGCGTCCTCGAAGGCGTCCGCGCGTTCGCCCATCGTGTACCACTTCTTCGCGTCGCGGAGGTGGTCCTCGGCGTCGCCCACGTCGAGTGCCGTTTTGAGCGAGTTCAGAACGCCGAGCGTGTTGTCGGCCTCCACGTCCCAGACCGAATCGGCCTCGGGGAGCGCGTCGCGAGCCTCCGCGAGCGACTCCTCGACGTCCGTGCGCATTTCATTGGCCGCCTCGCCGAACAGTTCGTCGTCGTCCAGACTTGACTGACTCATACGGAGACGTTGGTGCGGTGAGGGATTAAAAGCCCGCCTGAAAGTGAAAGTGAAACCGCAGGACGTGACCGGTCGGTAATTCCTGAAACCGAAAAGCGGTTGTTGCTACTCAGCCCGGATGGCCGAGCGCACCTCGGGAATCGGGTCCATGTCTGCGTCGATGTCACCCAGCACGAGCATCGCGTAGTACCGCAGGAACGTCGTTAGCGGGACCTGTATGAGCGCACCGATAACGAGCAGGACCAGCAGCCCCAGCAGCCCGACAACCCCGGCCAGGACCACGCCGACGGAATTCTGGAGCGCGAGATACAGCGCAAACGCAACGAGCCCGAACGGGATCAGAACGACGATAAATGCGATGATGCCGAGAATCGCGCTGACGATACCGACACCGATCTGGAGGACGATGGAGAAAAACAGGTAGGCGAGGTACTGCTTGGGGTGGCCTTTCATCGACCCCCAGAGCCGCGACCACCCGGAGAGGACGCCGTCGTCGTCCGCCGTCATCAGCGGGACGACAAACACCGTGGTGAAGCCGAAGACGATACCGTAGCTTATCGCGAGCACCGCGAAAACGGCGATGAACAGTCCCGATAGCGCGAGGGCGCTCGACGTACCGACGTTTGCGGCTTCGCCACCGAGCGCCAGGAAGAACACGGCCGCACCAATCACGAGCGCGACGCCGAGCCAGATAACCCCGAGGACAAGCCGGAACAGGAACAGCCGTATTCCGTTCCCGACGTGGTCGCTGAAGTATCGGCGGACGTGTATCTCGCGGTCGATGAGCGCCTGGGTCAACACGAACTCCATGAAGTTACTCAGGATGCCGTACGCGAGCACAAGCAGGATGAACAGGCCGATGACGGCGAGCACAAGGAGCCCAGCCCCGGCGAGTAGTTCGTCCGGTGCGCCGGACGGGACGCCGGGCTCGGAGACTTGCAAGGCGAGGTTCCCGGGCACGGACATCACAGTTTCAAGCGGCGCGGCCAGTTGAAACTCGCTTCCCGGGCCGCTGGGACCGCCGTTCCCGCCGAAATCACCGAAGTTGCTGAACGACTGGACGTTGTTCAGTCCGACACCACCGCCACCGATGAAGAACACGACGAACGCCATTCGGAGCCACGTTCCCTTCTCGAACGGGAACAGGAACGACTTCGTCGCGTCGATTGCGTCGTCGATATCGTCGACTGCGTGGAGGGCCATATCGGAAGTCTCACAGCCCGCTCTGGTAAAATTTTCGGGCCTGTGTCAGTGATTCAGGCTCCCGTCTGGTCATTCACTCCTGCACTGCGTCGACCTGCATCAGCGGGTAGCCGTCCTCCATCGCCATGCTTGTCTCGACCGTGACGCCCTCGTATTCGATGCGCATCTCGACGTCGATGAACCGCCCAGTAAGTTCGGTGTAGTCCGCCCCGCCCTCGGCGATAGCGTCTTCCAGCGCCTCTGTTCGGACGCTGACGGTGACCGCCTCACAGAACGGCTGGTTCTCGATGGCTTCCTCCATCGCCGCCGCGAGCGAGTCGGCGCTGGCCGGGCTGATCGGGGTGCCGGCGAACTGGTGATACAACGACCCGAACTTGACGCCCGCTTCGAAACACGCCTCCTGCGGAGCTGTGGGTTCCATATGCTCGGTCCGGCTGGGCGACACAAAAGCGAACCGCAAGCTACCTATTGCGTGCGACGTATCGTCTCATACGAATGGACGACCCGGTTCTGCTCACCGGCGCTGGCGGCGCTGTCGGGGCGGCCATCCTCGAAGGCCTCGAGGACGCCTACGAGTGGAAACTCATGTTCCACAGCCCACCCGCCGAGGAGCCCGACCACGAGTACCTCGTCGGGGACGTGTCCAGCGAGGGCGACGTGGCCGCGGCGATGGACGGCGTCAGCGCCGTCATCCACCTGGCCGGCGACCCCCGGCCCGAAGCCCCCTGGGACTCCGTCCTCGAAAACAACATCGACGGCACCCAGAAGATGTACGAGGCCGCTGTCGACGAGGGCGTCGAGAAGTTCGTCTTCGCGTCCTCGAACCACGCCGTCGGCTCCTTCGAAACGGACGAGCGCACGCCCGAGATGTACCGCCCGGACGACCAGTACCGCCTCGACGGGACGGAACTTCCCCGCCCCGGCAACCTCTACGGCGTCTCGAAAGCCACCGGCGAGGTGCTGGGCCGCTACTACCACGACCAGTACGGGCTCTCCGTCTGCAACATCCGTATCGGCAACCTCACGCGGGGCCACCCGCCGATAGACTACGAGCGCGGGCAGGCGATGTGGCTCTCCTACCGAGACTGTGCTCACATCCACGACTGCGCGCTCCAGGCCGACTACGAGTACGAAATCGTCTACGGGATCTCCGATAACGACCGCAAGTACTACTCCATCGAGCGCGCGAAAGAGGCACTCGGCTACGACCCACAGGACAACTCCGCGCACTTCGACGGCGAAGAACGCGTCGCCGAACCGGAGCCGTAGCCGGCACGCCGCGACTACTACTCTTCACCGAGCACGCCGCGCTGCCGGTCCTCGTAGGTCCCGTCCCGAAAGACAGTGACACGCCCGTTCTCCTCGCTCAGCGTCACCACTGCAAACACGGCGTCCCGAGTGGACGTCTCCAGCGCGCTCATGTGTCGTGTCCCCATCCAGTCAGCATACGGGAGCTGGTCGACAGCTTCCGCCTCCGCTTCAGTCAACTGCGTGAGCCGAACCATCGATGGTCTGACTGTGCCGTCACTGCGGACGACAACTGCGCCGTCACACGCAACCGCAACCGACTGGGCCGCCTCGAACAGCGCCCCGGACTGGTCGAACACGCTCGGGCAGTCCTCGACCGGCCACCGGTTCGACCCCATCGGGTCGGAAAACGCCGTCGTCGGGTCGCGCTCGATGACGACGTACAGCCCCGGCCCCCGTACGTGAGCGTCGTCCCACCGGTCGAACGCCAGACTCACGTCCTCGACACAGCCCCTGATTCGGTCGAGAACAGCACTCTCCGGGGCAGCCTCTCTCTCCGCGTCTGTGGGACTCGGACGTTCAATCGAGTCGCTCATTCGGTCGTCTGTCGGTTGGGCCGCCACGGGCATAGTCGGTGCGGATTTCCGGAAAATCCGTTGTGTTGATTAAATGGGTAACCAGCCAGTCAAGCGGCCCGAGCTACTCGAACAGCCCCCGCACGTCGTCGTCTTTCTGCTGTTCCAGTTCGACGTGGTCCCGGAGCCGCTGGTAGACGACGGGGCGCTGGTCGCGCTCGCGCACGAACGAGAACACCATTCCGACGAACTGCGAGCCGCCGTCGCCGTCGAGTTCATCTCGCGCGCGGTCAACAGCGTCGGCGATGACCGCCTCGTTGTACCGGCCAGCCTCCGCCAGCACCCCGGCGGCGACGGCCGTGGCGTCGAAACCAAGTGCGCCGTAGCCAATCGCTTCGCCGTTGTGTGTCAGCGTCGGCGGGTCCGCTGCATGGTGTGGGTCCGCCGCTGTCGCCACGAGGAACGACCGGACCTCGTCTAGCGCCACGCCGTGATACGGGTCCGGCAAGCCGTCGAGGTACTCCACCGCGCTCTCGGCCAGTCCCTGCGCGCCCGACCAGTTCTCCTCGCTAGCGTGGTGGACGACTGCGGTAAACTGGATGAGACCGTGCAGAAACCGCTCGTCGTCACCTTCGTCGAGGTCCAGCCAGTACGCCTCCCACGCGTCGTGTGCGGTGTGGTAGCGACCTTCGTTGTACACTGCGATGCCGGCACGGAGATGGTCGCGCACACGGTGGGTTGTATTCGCGGTCGGAAAACCACATCGCCATCTGTGCAAAGTTTCGACAGCGAGACCCTATTACCGTCGCTCGGCGGTTTGCGTCGGTAGAAACGTCCGGACGGAGTTCCACGCGAGCGTGGAGCACGTCCGGTCGTGAATGGAATGAACGTCCGGACGGAGATTTGAACTCCGGTCCCTGGCTCCGCAAGCCAAGAGGATAGTCCACTACCCTATCCGGACTCATTTCCAGAGAGGGTGGTGCACCTAAAAAGGGTGACGGTTCGCGTGCCGTCACGCGACGAGTAGGCACACTTCGCTACAACGCTGATTTGAGCGACCGGGAGCATCTTTCAACTGGCCTACATTCGGGTGAATATGAAGCGGCGACAACTCCTACGATACGGTGGTCTCGGTTGCTCGATAGCGCTCGCTGGCTGCTTTGGTGGGGCGCCCGGTAGCGGGGAAACATCCACAGAGGGCGCGAGTGAAACCCCGAGTGTGAACGAGACAACATTCAGCGTCACCCAGCGACAGTCCGGGTCACAGACAAGTTCGGCAACGGTGGCTTTCGACGGCGATCAAGTCGTCGTCGAAGGCACTATCTGGGGATCTGATGGGTGCAAAACGGCCGACCTAACAGACGTCACGTACGATTCGAGTGCCGATGAACTTCGCATCAGTGTTGGGACGAAGGATAAACCGGACGCTGGCGATGTGTGTACGCAAGCCATTATGGAGATCGACTACCGGGCGACGGCGACGTTTGAGAACGGGCTCCCCGGCACGGTGTCTGTGTCTCACGACACCGGCGACGGCCAGAGCCCCGTAACAACAGCGACACGCTAACGGCTGCCCACGACTCTCTCAACGTGGTGGCATAACAGTGCCCGCTGTCGGGCCAGCGGACGAGGGTTTATACCCCATCGCATGACCACCATCGAGTAATGGACGGGAGACCACCGAAATCGACCGACAACGGCCGCTCGCTCGCCCAACGACAACGCTTAAGCGCGCCCCAGCCCAGCGTCCCATAGATAGATGGGTGCGATAGAGGACATTTACGAGGACCTAGAGACGGACGTCCCCGAGGAGGAGTTCCGCGAGGCCGTCGAGGAGAAGGTCGAGCAGATGGGCGGGCTCGCCGACGAGGAGACGGCCGCGATGCTGTTGGCCCACGAGCTCAACGAGAACGAGGTCAACGCCATCGCCGATATCGAACCCGGGATGGACGAGGTGAAGTTCCTCGCCAAGGTGATGGCCATCGGCGACCTGAAGACCTTCGAACGCGACGACGAGGACGAGGACGGCCGGGTCATCAACGTCGAGGCGGCCGACGAGAGCGGCAGCCTCAGGCTCGCTTTCTGGGACGGGCAGGCCGTCGATATCGACGAGGGGCAACTGGAGGTCGGCGACGTACTCCGGGTGAAGGGTCGGCCGAAGGACGGCTACAATGGGCTGGAGGTGTCCGTCGACAAGGCGGAGCCGGACGACGACGCCACAATCGACGTGGAGCCGGGCGCTGGCTCGTCCATCGACGCGCTGACGATGGGCCAGTCCGACGTGACGCTGCGCGGGCTCGTGCTTGATACCGACACCATCCGGACGTTCGACCGGGATGACGGCAGCGAGGGCCGTGTCTCGAACCTCACGCTCGGCGATGAGACGGGGCGTATCCGGGTGACGCTGTGGGACGACCGAGCCGACCGCGCCGAGGAACTCGATGCGGGGGCGGCCGTGGAGATAATCGATGGCTACGTCCGGGAGCGGGACGGCTCGCTGGAACTCCACGTCGGCGACCAAGGGGCCGTCGACGAAGTGGATGACGACGTGGCCTTTGAGCCCGACGCTGACCCAATCGCGGAGGTCGAACTCGAAGAGACAGCCGATATTGCTGGCGTCGTGCGCTCGGCCGACCCCAAGCGGACGTTCGACCGCGACGACGGCAGCGAGGGACAGGTCCGAAATGTCCGCATCCAGGACGCGACGGGCGACATCCGCGTGGCGCTGTGGGGCGACAAGGCGGACAAGGACATCGCGCCGGGCGACGAAGTGCTCGCGGCGGATGTCGAAATCCAGGACGGCTGGCAGGACGACAAGGAGGCCTCGGCGAGCTGGAACTCTACGGTCGTCGTGCTCGACGACGGCGCGGATCTGGCGACTGGTGGCGCAGGTGGGGGAGCCAGCGCCGAGACGACCGACGCCGAACACGCCGGCCTGTCCTCCTTCGGTGACGGTGCGGACGACGCTGATACCGACAACAGCGGCGACGGGGCGGCCGCAGTCAGTGCTGGTACCGGCGACACGTCGCCGGACGGTGGCGCACAGAGCGCCGGCCAGCAGGTGGAGTTCACCGGCACCGTCGTCCAGACCGGCGACCCCGTGGTGCTGGACGACGGCGAGCAGACGATGAGCGTCGAAACCGGCGAGCGCGTGCAGTTAGGGCAGGAGATAACGGTCCGTGGCGAACTCCACGACGACCGGCTTCACGCTGAGGACGTGTTCTGAGTCGCCGAGCGACGCTACGGAAACTCTTAAGACCGCAACACTCCCGGGTTTGGGTATGAGTGTCGAGCTACCGTTCGCACCGGTGGATGCGGTCATTCGGCGGAACGCGGACGGGCTCCGGGTGAGTGCCGACGCTGCGGAGGAACTGGCTCGTCGAATACAGGACCACGGCGCTTCGCTTGCCGTCACAGCAGCTACCGAGGCCACCACGGACGGCCGAAAGACGCTGATGCCGGCCGATTTCGGCATCGAGCAGGTCCCGGAGAAGGACGGCCTCGAACTCCCCGTCGCGCCGGTCGACCGCATCGCACGGCTCGACATCGACGACGACTACCGCGTCGCAATGGACGCCCGCGTCGCCCTCGCGTCGCTCCTCGAAACGTACGCCGACGACACGGCCGCCGCGGCCGCCACGTTGGCTCGTCACGCTGACCGTCGGACGATCAAGGCAGCTGACGTCGAAACGTACTTCGAACTCGAACAGTACTACTGAATGAACTTCGGCTACCGCGAGGTCTGTCTGGACCACGACACCGGGCCGCGACATCCGGAGAGTCCCGACAGACTTCGAGCGATACGGCGCGCGCTCAAGGAGAACCACGGTGTCGAGTACGTCACCGCCGACGACGCCGACATCGACCTCGTGCGCGAGGTCCACGACACCGACTACATCGAGGAGTTCCGCGAGTTCTGTGACGACGGCGGTGGGAACTGGGACGCCGACACCGTCGCGGTCGAGGAGACGTGGGACGCCGCGCTCGCGTCGGCAGGCCTCGCTGTCTGGGCGGCGGAAGCCGCGCTTGACGGCAACGCCGGCCGCGACACACCGTTCTCTCTGGGCCGACCGCCCGGCCATCACGCTGTGGGCGACGACGCCATGGGCTTCTGTTTCATCAACAACGCGGCCGTCGCGGCACAGGCGGCCCTCGAAGCCGATGCCGAGCGCGTCGCCATCTTCGACTGGGACGTCCACCACGGGAACGGTACACAGGACATCTTCTACGACCGTTCCGACGTGTTCTACGCCTCGATACACGAGGACGGCCTCTACCCCGGCACTGGCGACATTGAGGAGACCGGCACGGGGAACGCCGACGGCACGAACCTCAACGTCAAGTACAAGCCCGGCGCTGACACCGCCGACTACCTCGCCGCGATCGACGAGTGCATCGCGCCGGCCATCGAGGACTACGACCCCGACCTGTTGCTCATCAGCGCCGGCTTCGACGCGCACGAACACGACCCGATTTCACGGATGCGCGTCTCGACGGAAGGGTACGGCGCAATGACGGACCGCATGCGCTCGCTCACAGACGCCTATGACGCGGCGCTTGGAATCATCCTCGAGGGCGGGTACGGACTTGATACCCTCTCAGACTCGGTTACGACCGTTCACGAAGTCTTTGACGGCTACCAGCCGATGGAACCGGACGACGACGTCAGCGACGACGCTCGCGACGTTCTCGATGACCTCGCCGATCAGGGCTTCGGCTCGAAGTAGTCCGCCAGATCGACGCCGAAACCGTCGGCAAGCGCTGTAATCTCTGTGCCGACCAGTACCTCGTAGCCGTCCTCCAGTGCCGACTCGATCCGTGGCCCCAGCCCCACGTCGAAGACAGCATCGCTCGACAGGAACCCGGCAGCTGTGGTGATCGCGCGTGGCCGCTCGACGACGTAGCGGTCGCCGTCGATGAAGGGGCCGGCCACCTCGGGGTCGTCGTCGTACTTCTCGAAGAACCCGCTCGCGTGCTCGCGGACGTGGACCGGCGGCCCTTCGTGGCGCTCGACGGCCGGCCGCTCGGCGACGGCAAATTCGAGCAGCAGGACGGCGTCCCGCTGTGCTGGTGATCCGCTGTCGCCGCCGGCGGTAGCTCTCGCACTGTCGACGGCTCGGCCCCCGTCGTCTCCGCTGCCGTCCTCGACGAACGCGGCCGACCGCAGGACCTCGAACCCCAGTCGGTCGAGTTCGCTGCAGAGCCCATCGAGGGATTTCCGGAGCTGGGGCCAGAGCTGGTCGTCGACCACGTCCGGGGCGACGAAGCGGAGCGCCATCGGCGTCGTTTCCCGCTGTGACACAGCGGCTTCGATGTCTGGTGCTGCGAACGGCTCAGGGTCGTCCTCGGTGAACAGCGAGGCCCGTGGTTCGGCGAGCAGGTCCCGGGCGTAGTGCTGGAGCCTGGCGACGTTCGTGGCGGACAGCACCGCCGCGACGTTGCGCTCCGGGTCCGTCGGGTCGATGACGACCAGCGGGTCGTCGAACGTCTCGCTCCCGTGGTCCTCGGGGTCCAGCCGAACCGGCGGGTACCAGTCCGCGACTGCCTCGACGAACGCCCGGAAGCCGCCGTACTCGAGTACCAGCAGCTCCGTCAGATAGCCCGAGAACCCGCATGTTCGGAGGTCGCTCCCGTAGACACCGATGCCCTTCAGGAACTGCTTTGCCACCCGCACCTCGCCCGCGCCGTCGTCGTCCAGTCGCTCCTGCAGATATCTGGTGTGAAACGGCGTCCGGTCGACCGCGGACTGGATCTCGGTGGCGTCCTCGACCGCGTAGCAGGGCACCAGATCCACGGCGTACCCCTCGCGCTCGCCGACGACGTAGGGGTGTTCGGCGTACTCCTCGCGCCCATCGGGGAGGACTTCGTGCCCGACCGTCAGCCCGTATTCCTCCAGCGCTTCGCGGTCGAGTGACGGTGGAAAACAGACGAACACGTCCACGTCTCGGTCGCCGGCGGTCCACGTTCCGCGGGCCGTCGATCCGACTTGCACTACCTCCGCAGCGACCGGCAGGTCCGCGATGGCTGCTTCGGCGTCGGCCATCACCGCGTCGGCGACCCGCTGTAACTGCGCTCGCTCGTCGTCGGTTGGCGAGGCCCGTGCTCGCATCTCCTCGACGACGGCGTCGAACTCATCGCTCATACCGCCGCTTGCGCACAAGTGCGTGAAAGCGTGTCGATGCCGACTGGAAACGAAAGCCCTAATTACCAACTCTGGCAATGATTGGATGCGTTCGCGCCGCCGTAGCTCAGTTGGTAGAGCACCTGGTTGTTACCCAGGTTGTCCCAGGTTCGAGCCCTGGCGGTGGCGTCGTTCTTTCACTCGCAAATCGACGAGTGCTGCGAGTCAGTCGCTGTAACGTCGGCGTTCGGCCGCTGAACAATGTCCACACAAACGATGCATAGATCGCTCTGTCCTGTCTCGCTTGCATCTCCGAAACCCCTCCACTCCAACCCGACAGGCTAAAGATGCGGACTCATCAACACCATTCTGAGGGCCCTTAGCTTAGTCTGGTTAAAGCGATCGGCTCATAACCGATTGAGCGCTGGTTCAAATCCGGCAGGGCCCATGTCCACCACTGGCAGAACGGTCTGCAATGCGGTCGGAGTCTCATATTTTCGAGGGGAAGGCGACTCACACGCCCACAACTCACTCGTCCACGACGACGACCTTGACCTGTTGGACACCACCAATCGCCCGGAGACGGTTGGCTAGCTCCGTGATATTGCCGCCCGCGCCCTCGACGACCAGGGTCTCCATGCAGGTGTCGTGGGAGAGATGAATGTGCTGGACGGAGGTGATGATGTCGGCCATCTCGTGTTGGACCGTCTGAAGCTCGTCTGCGATGCCCGAGACGTGGTGGTCGTGGACGATGACGATGGTCCCGTGGTGGTGTTTTTCGTCACCGGACTCCCACTCGTAGGTCGCAAAGAAGTCACGTAGCGAGTCACGAATGGCTTCCGACCGGCTCGCGTACTCCCAGTCGTCGACGATACCGTCGAGTCGGTCGACCATCGACGAGGGGAGTGTCAGGCTGATCCGGTCGAGGTCCTCACTCATGTGTGTCGATAGAGAGGGGCTCGCATATGGATATCCGGGCTTCGGTAATACTCACTCGTCGGCAGTAATACTGCCCGATGAAAAAGTATTATTACTGCGCCGGGGCCAGACCCGGGTAGCATGCACATTCCCGACGGATATATCGATCTACCGCTTGCGTTGCTGTTCGGTGCGCTTGCGGTCGTCGTTCTGAGCGTCGCTGCCAAGCGTGTCAACGGTGAGATTTCCGATGCGCGCGCGCCGCTGCTCGGTGTCGTCGCAGCGAGTATCTTCGCCGCACAGATGCTTGACTGGCCAATTCCCGGGGGCACCAGCGCCCACTTCGTCGGGGGCGCGTTCGCGGCGATTCTCCTCGGTCCGCACCTGGGCGCGCTCTGTGTCGCGACTGTCGTCACGATTCAGGCGCTCGTCTTCGGTGACGGCGGGCTCGTGGTGCTTGGCGCGAACGTGTTCAACATGGCTGTCGTCGAGGTGTACGTCGGCTATGCCATCTATCGCCTGCTCGTCCCTTACGGTGAATTCCGCGCGGCCTTCGTCGCGGGGTGGTTAGGAATCACGGCCGGCGCGCTGACCGCCGCCCTTCAGCTGGGCCTTTCCTCTGCGTTCCAGTACCAGTTGCTGACGACGCTGTCGATAATGGGCGTCGGGCACCTCGCGTTGGGCCTGATTGAGGGGGCCATCACCGCCTTGGTCTACCGCTATCTGGCCCGCGCTCGCCCCGACCTGCGACCGAACGCCGCCCCGGAGGTGAGTGCGTGATGGCCCGGGATCTTCCCGACTGGCTACCTCGTGCCCTCGCCGCGCTGCTGGTCCTGACATTGCTCGCGCCGGTGTTCGGATGGGCGGCCGGTCAGGTCGGCTACGCCGAACCGCTCGAAAACGCCGCCGAGGCGACCGATGCGACGGAACACGCCACCGCCGTCGGTACCGCGCTGTTCCCGGACTACGGCGTCCCCGGTCTCGGTGGTGCAACCGGAACGTTCGTGTCGGCCGTCGTCGGGACGGCGCTGACGCTCCTCCTCGGTGCCGGCATCGGTCGCCTGCTCGGGGCGGATACCGACCAGCGGCAGTAGCTGATGTCCGGCAGAGACCTGCTCGACCGGACCGTTGCGGCCATCGCGGCCAGCGCCCAGTGGTTCCTGCTCGCTGAGGACCTGCCGGACCGGGACGGGTTTCTCCAGGCCGTCACGCCGACGGTCAAGCTCGTCGGCGTCGCGACGCTCGTCGCCCTTACCGTGACACAGCGGACGCTGGCAGTCGTCAGCGCGCTCGCGCTCCTCGCTTCGGTGCTTGCGGCCATTTCTCGGATACCTATCCGTACTTTCCTGGGGCGGCTGACCGGCCCGCCGGCGTTCGCGTTCGTCGTCGTCGCGCCACAGGCCATCCTGATGGGTGGTCCCTCGCTTGGCTCGCTCCCGCTCTCGGCCGCTGGCGTCGACTACGTGCTTACGTTCGCCGTCCGCGTAACCGCGTGTGTCGGCTTCCTGTCTGTCCTGCTGTTGACCACCCGCTTCGCCGACCTCTTGGCGGCGTTTCGCCGGCTCCGGGTCCCGTCGATTGCCGTCTCGCTGCTCGGAATCACGTACCGCTATCTGCTCCTCTTTTTCGCCGAACTCGAACGCATGGTCCGGGCTCGCCGGAGTCGAACCATCGCCGAGCCGAGCCTCCGCCGGAACTGGCGCGACTCGGGGAACTTCGTGGGCTCGTTTCTCGTCCGCAGTCTGGAACGCGGCGAGCGGGTCCAGCGGGCCGCTCGCGCTCGTGGCGGGACTGGCTCGACGCCGGCACAGCCCCGGGAACCGCTCGGGCGGGCCGACCTCGCCTTCGGACTGGTCGTCGCGCTCGCCGTCGTGGTGGTGGTCGCGTGACTGCTATCGAGGCGACTGACCTCCGGTACGCATACCCCGATGAAACGCTGGCCGTCGACGGCGTCGATGTGTCCATCGAGCGCGGCGACCGCGTAGCGCTGCTCGGCCCGAACGGGGCTGGCAAGTCGACGCTGCTGGAACTGCTGGGCGGGCTGGTCGACCCCGATGGCGGGCGGGTCCGGTACTTCGGGGAGACGACCGACGCCGACACCGTCCGCAGCCGTCTGAGCGTCCTCACGCAGAACCCTGCGGACTACCTGTTCAACCCGACCGTTCGCGAAGACCTCGCCTACGGGCCGGCGCAACTCGACTGCGAGCGCGCGGAGGTTGACCGCCGCGTCGAGCGAGTCGCGGCCCGGCTCGACCTCGACGGCCTCCTGTCGAAGCCGCCGTTCCGGCTCAGCGGCGGTGAACAGCGCCGGGCTGCTCTCGCCAGCGCGCTCACCGTCGAACCGGACGTACTGTTGCTCGATGAACCGGTGAGCAACGTCGACGCCGCGAACCGGGAGACGATTCTCGACCTGCTGGACGAACTCGCGGCCGCGGGCGTCACGCTCGTCGTCTCGACGCCGGACACCGAACTCGTCCCGCACGTCGCGGGCCGGGTCCTGTTGCTCGACGATACCGGCACGATTGCCGCGAGGGGGCCCACCCGCCGTATCCTGACTGATACTGACCTGTTGCGGGACTGTGACCTGCGCCCGCCACAAGTCGTCAGACTGTTCGAGGGCCGGACGGACGACGTGCCACTGACCGTCGCGGGGGCCGCCGAACGGCTGGACGCGGACGGTCCGGATACCATGGAGTGACGGTCTGACGCGCAGAGAAACTGGCGCTTTTCACACCACCCTCACTCTGACGCGTCGAGCAGGCGGCCGTGTACGTCGATTTCGCCGTTCCGAATCCGGGTGCTGCTGATCCGCGTGCCGTCTTCGGCGACGACAAACGGCGGCGTGTGGATCTCCAGCGGGTGGAGCCCCGCGTCCCGCCGCTGCTGATTGAGTTCGTAGGCGCGGCGCTGTGCCTTCGCCTCCGGCGAGGCGACGAGCGCATCCACGTCGGCCCGCGTCGCGGCTGGTCCTTGCGTGTCCTCTAATTGGAGAATCTCGTAAGTGGCGGTGTATGACTCGCCTAACTGGGCCAACTCGGCATCGAGCGCGGCATGGCGGTCGTCGTACGCACCCAACTGCTCCGCGTGTCCCGGGTCGCTACGCGTCTCTGTAGCCAGCTTGGAACTCGTCAGACCGACGATGACGTGGCCATCGCCACGTCCGTCGTGGCTTGCGGTCTGGAACGCCTTGTGTAGGAGCGCCCGGTGGCCGTTGTGAATCGGTGTGAAGGTCCCGCCGAGAATCGCTGTCCGGTCCGCGTCTGCCATACGCGAATGTCCCACCAGTGTCATATATAACTGCTGTCCGTCGCATGACTCGCCAGTGCCAACAGCTTCCACCGACTGTACCCCGGTAACACTCACGTCAGCAGTCACTCAAGTAGTTCCGGCACGTATTGCTCCCAATGACCGAAGCCACCCCTACACCGGGCATCCATCACGTCACATGCATCGCGAGCGATCCCCAGCAGAACATGGACTTCTGGGTCGAAACGCTCGGGCTCAGGCTCGTCAAGCGCTCGATCAACCAGGACGACCCCAGTACGTACCACTTCTTCTTCGCCGACGCCGCGGGGAACCCCGGGACGAGCATGACGTTCTTCCCGTGGGAGGACCACGCACAGGGGAAGGTCGGCTCTGGACAGGTCTCACGCACCGCGTTCCGCGTTCCCGAGGGAAGCCTCGACTACTGGGAGGACCGCTTCGACGAGTACGGCGTCGACTACGACGACCGTGTCGAGCGGTTCGGCGAGACCGTCCTCCCGTTTCGCGACCCGGACGGGCTCCCGGTCGAACTGGTCGAAGTCGGGATTCCCGACGACGACCCGACCGAGCCGTGGACGGAGTTCGTTCCCGAAGACGCCGCCATCCGTGGCTTCCACTCGGTGACGCTCTGGCTCGCTGACCCCGAACCGACGGAGGACCTGCTCCAGAAGATGGGCTTCGAGGAAGTCGGCACCGAGCAGGCACAGGGCGATACGCCCGGCGACGAGCGGACCCGCTACGCCGCGACGGGGTCTGTCGGGAAGTACGTCGACGTGTTGCCGACTATCGAGGGCGGCCGGCAGGGCCACGGCACGGTCCACCACGTCGCCTTCCAGACGCCAACCGACGAGGACCAGCAGTCGATGCGTGAGGCCGTTCGCGGTGCGGGACTGCGCCCCACATCACAGATCGACCGCCACTGGTTCCGGTCGGTCTACTTCCGGGAGTTCGGCGGCGTGCTGTTTGAACTCGCCACGAGCGGCCCCGGGTACGACAGCGACGAACCGCTTGACGACCTCGGTGGCCGGCTGGTGCTGCCCGGGAAGTTCGAGGGCAGACGCGAGGAAATCGAAGCGGGGCTCACGGAGGTGACGATTCCCCGGCCAGCGGCCGCCGAAGCCGACGACTAACACCGACGAACCGACCGGTATACGCCTCATTCTTCCTGTTAGCCTGTGAGTAAATATGAGTGTCCGGACTGTCCCACGTTATATGTCCACAGAGGGGCAGGAGTACGTTATCGCGCCGTGGGGTGAGAGCGAGTGTGAGACGATCGATATCACGGTCGATCTGCCGTCCCGGGAGCTCGCGGCCCAGCTGGAAGTCCCGACGAGCGTGCTAGACCGCATGGCACAGCTCGGCGACGAGCACGACATCCCGGTGACGCAGGCGCTCGGGGAGCGGCTGGAAATCAACCGAGCACGGGTGTCGCTCTGTGCCGCGAAGTCGGTTGACGACGTGGCCGCGGTCCAGCAGCATCTCACGGACGCCCGCGAGCACCTGTCGGGCGTCGAAGCGCTCGATACGGCTGATCTCGAAGCTGACATCGAACACCTCTGGACCAACGAACTCGGCGGCGCGTAACCTCGTCCATGGGGCGAGTAATTGAAACTGAAGTGGCTATTTGTGACCGTAGATGCCCGATAAACCGGTTTATTGATAACGCCGAATAATTGGTAATGAAGTGGGAATCGGAGCACTGCCCAGTACGCGGGTGGAACCTGCCACCCATTTCAACGGGTTAGAACACCGTTTCCAGCGCCGTTCCCAATTCTTTACCGTTGGCTTGGAGTTTACAGTAAGTTTAATTCACTGAGTGTCTCACCTGCGTCCGTGGTATTATCATGAACGATGATAGACGACTGTGGTTCGTCGCTGCAGTGTCGCTACTCCTGATATTCAGCGGGAGCGGGCTCGCATGGACAGTACAAACAGACGCCGGTTCCGTCGAGGTTCGCGACGTGAAGTTCTCCGGGACCAACGGGACGATGATGAGCGGGACGCTGTACATCCCTGAGGAGGCGAGCAGCGCTTCCCCACAGCCGGGGGTGTTAGCCGTCCACGGCTACATCAACTCGAAGGAGACGCAGTCGCCGTTCGCTATCGAGTACGCAAGGCGAGGTTTCGTGGTTCTCGCTATCGACCAGACCGGCCACGGCTACTCGGACCCGCCAGCGTTCAAAAACGGCTACGGTGGCCCCGACAGCCTCGAATATCTCCGGTCGCTGGACTACGTCGATAACGAAAACATCGGGCTCGAAGGCCACTCGATGGGTGGCTGGACTGTCATCACGGCGGCCGCGGCCCATCCGGACGGGTACGAGTCGATGGTCATCGAGGGGTCATCGACTGGGTCGAACCGTGCCCCCGAAGGTACTGACTCGTTCCCACGGAACCTCGCCGTCGTGTTCAGCGAGTACGACGAGTTCGCCCCGTTGATGTGGGGGACGGCGAGTGCGTCCGACGTTGAGCAGAGCGACAAACTCCAGACGGTGTTCGGCACGGACAGCGCCGTCGAGGAGGGGCGTACCTACGGCAGTGTCGAGGACGGGACCGCACGGCAACTGTACACCCCGGCAACCACTCACCCCGGCGACCACTTCTCGACCGCAGCCATCGGCGCGTCCATCGAGTGGCTCCAGCTAACGCTCGAAGGCGAAGACGAGATGGACCCGAGCAACCAGGTCTGGTACTGGAAATCGCTCGGGACCTTTGTTGCCCTCATCGGCGGCGTGCTGTCGCTGTTCCCGGTCGGCGGCCTGCTCATCGACCGGGCACCGACCGACAGGCTCCGACGGGAGTACCCCGACGGGAAGGGGATGACCGGCGCGAAACGCTACGGGGCGTCGCTGCTCGCCGCCGCGATTCCGATTGTGACGTACTTCCCGTTGCAAGACGTTGCACCGGCGATTATCGGCCTCAGTTGGCTGTTCCCACAGCAGATCAACAACGGCGTGATCGTCTGGGCGCTGGGGAACGCGGTCATCACCGCGGTGCTGTTCGCGGTGTGGCACTACACGACTAACGCGGACGACCCCTCGGTGTCGCTGGCGAGCTACGGCCTCGATACGGGCGACGGCGCGCGGACAGTCGGCGTCTCGGTCCTGGCCGGTGTCGTTACCGTCGGTGTGCTGTATCTGCTGGAAGCTGTCGTGGCGTTCCTGTTCCAGACGGACTTCCGCATCTGGGTGTTCGCCATCAAACTCCTGTCCCCGGCGCAGTTCCGGATCAGCTTCTCGTATCTCTTGCCGCTGTTTGCCTTCTTCGTCGTCCTCGGTGCGCTCCTGCACGGTCAGCTCCGTCCCGAGGGCGAGTCCCGGTCGCTCCGCCGCGCGATGGCGACGAACTGGCTCATCGTCGTCGGTGGGTTCGTCGTGCTGCTGGCGGTTCAGTACATCCCACTGCTGACTGGCCAGCCCCTGCCGCTTGGCCACCCGCTGCTGACAATCCTGGCGCTGCAGTTCGTCGCCCTGCTCAGCATCGTGGCTTTCGTCAGCACCTACTTCTTCAGGAAGACGGGTCGGGTCTGGGTCGGCGCGACGATCAACGCCGTCCTCGTGACGTGGGTCATCGTCGCCGGGACGGCGACGCAGTTCCCCGTCTAGATCCGACGGGTCACTCTCTTCTCGTTGCTGTCGGCGAGCCGTGTTCCGGCCGTGATGACCACAGCCGAAACCCGGCGGTAACTCAGTCGTCGCTCATGACGCCCTCCGCGACGGCCATGTCCTCGACCGTGGGGTCGTCCTCGGACCGCCGGAGGACGAACCGCTTGCGGATCAGGTCGGCCGCGTAGATGGCCGTCCCGAGGATGATGAGCGTGTCACCGGGGAGCCGCGCCCAGAACAGCGTCTGGACGAGCGGCTGGTTGTAGAACGCCACGCTCCGGGCCGCGGCGTAGCTCCCGGTGAACGCCGCCTCCAGCTGGAGGAAGCCCACGGGCAGGACGGAGACGAACACCATCAGTGCGAGGCCGACGTTCCAGCACCAGAACGCCGCCCGGAGCCAGGAGCCGTCCCAGCGGCCGGGCTTGATGGCGAGCTGGAGCATGTAGGTGACCATCCCCAGCGCGAGGAAGCCGAACGCCCCGAACATCGCGGCGTGGGCGTGGCCGACCGTGAGGTAGGTGCCGTGCTCGTAGTAGTTGATGAGCGGGAGGTTGATGAAGAACCCGAGCACGCCGGCACCGACGAAGTTCCAGACCCCGCTGGCGATGATGAACATGAACGGGAGCTTGTAGGGGAACCCGCCAGTTTCCGACATGGCCCGGTACTGACCCAGCGCCTCGTAGAGGATGAACACCAGCGGGAGCAGCTCTAGCGTCGAGAACACGCTCCCGATGGGGACCCACATGTCGGGCATGCCGACCCACCAGTAGTGGTGGGAGACGCCGATGACGCCCGTACTCATCACCAGCAAGGCCTGAAGCATGACTGCCTTCTCGGCGCTGCGGCGGCTGAGCAGGTTCATCGACACCAGCGTCAGCCCGATGATGGCGACGATGAAGAACTCGAAGGCCCCTTCGACCCACATGTGGACGACCCACCAGCGCCAGAACTCCGTGACGGCGATGTTGGTCTCCGGGGTGAAGAAGAACCCGGCGGTAAACAGCAGTGCAATCGAGCCGCCGGCGTACAGAATCATGTGGGCGAGGCCGAACACCGGCTCTCGGTCTAGCAGCGGTTTCAGGCCCCGAATCGAGAGGACGGCCCACAGGCCGAAGCCGACGAGCAGTCCGACCTGCCAGACCTTCCCGACTTCGAGGTACTCTAGCCCTTCGTTGCCGAACAGCCACCAGAGGTCGCCGAAGTAGCCGTGCGACCCGAGCCAGATGCCGCCGAGGCCGCCGACGGTGACGACGACGATGGCTCCGAGCAGCACGTTGATGTACGTCGACTGGCGTTTGGGCTCGTGGCCGGTCAACAGCGGCGGCAGGAACAGCCCGGCACCGAGCCACGTCGCGGCGATCCAGAGAATGCCCAGGTCGATGTGCCAGGTCTTCGCCATCGCAAACGGCAGAATCTGGAGGATATGGACACCGAAGATTTCCTCGATGCCGAAGAACCCTGCCCGTTCGATGTAGAAGTGGGCGAGTAATCCACCGAGTAACACCTGCGCGAGGAACAGCCCGGCGGCGACCGGGATGAACCGCAGGGCGGCCCGCTGGCTGGGGAAGATGCTCACGTCGCCCGGCTCGGGAACCGAGAGGTCGCCGGCGGACGGTTCCGGGAGGCTGACGGACTGGTACAGCCAGATGCCGCCACCGGCGGCGGCGACGAGCAGGACCATTGCGATGACGCTCCAGGTCATCGCCGCGCCGGTCGCGTCGTTACCGGCGGCCGGCTCGTAGGGCCAGTCGTTCGTGTAGGAGTGTTCGCCGCCAGGTCGGTCGGTGTGGGAGAACCACGCCGTCCACATGGCGAAGTCGGCGAACTGTCGGGCGTCGGCTTCGGAGTCGATCATCCCCTCAGGGACGCCCCGTTCGTGGCTGCCCTCGTGGTACCGCTCGACGTACTCCTGACGGACCTGCTCGTGGGCGTACAGCTCTGCGGCGGAGTACTCGATGTTCCCGCCCTCGTACTCCCCACTGAGGTCCTGTTTCACGTCGTCATCGACGGCAGCCTGTTCGGCCGTCGACAGCGAGTCGTACTCGGTCCCGTAGCGCTCCTCGGCGTAGTACGTCCGCATGTGCTGGGTTTTCAACTCCAGCGAGTCGGCGGTGTAGTCCGCGCCGTAGTACGCGCCGTTCCCGAGAATCGACCCGTGGTTCATCAGCCCGTTCTTCTGGAACGCCTTCTTCCCGTCGCGGATGTCCTCACCCGTGACGAGCGTCTCGCCGTCGGGTCCGACAACCTGCTCCGGGATGGGTGGCGCTTCCTGATACGCGATCCACGCGCCAGCCCCCATGACGACGAGGTTGAAGACGAACGCGGCGGCGATCACCTTCGCGATCGTTTTGCGTTTGAGTTCCATGTGGTTGGAACTCCAGTATCCCAAAATAAGAAGGGGGTAAGACGTTCTCAGTCGCTGGCGACGGGCGGGAACATGTTCGCCCTGATAGGGACCAGTGGTGTCCCTTCACCGGATTTGGTGTGGTACGTGGCGGGGTATCACAAGGCAGATTACGACCTGTCCCTCCCACTCTGGTATGCGCCGTCGCCACCTCCTCCAGACGCTCGGGGCGTCAGCACTGGTCGGGAGCGCGGGCTGTACCGGGCAGTCGGACGACACGACACCGGCTTTCGAAGTGTCGAGCCCCGCGTTCAGTTCCGGGGACGAGCTTCCGGCCCGGTTCACCTGTGACGGCGACGGCGTTTCGCCACCGTTCGTCATCGAGCGCGTCCCGGAGCCGACGGCAGCGCTCGCTGTCACAGCCGAGTACGACGGCGGCGTGTTTAGCCAGCCGGTGTTCTGGACGCTGTGGAACGTCCCGCCAGAGACGGACCGGATTCCGGCCGGCCTCCCTCGCGAGCCGACCCTCGACGCGCTCGGCGGCGCTCGACAGGGAACACAGCCCCCCAACGAGCCGGGGTACGAACCGCCGTGTCCGCCGGCCGGCCAGCCGTACGAACACCGGTTTCAGGTGTTCGCTCTCGACGAAATGCTTTCCATCGAGGGTGGGACAGAGCAGGAACAGGCGTCAGAGGCCATCGCGAACGCGCTCATCGCAAGCGCCCGCATCACTGTTGATTACACCCACCCGGTTGCGACCGACAGCTAACGGGTGGTATCGGAGACAACCGGGCCAGCACACCGTCTGAACGACTGCTCATCTGATGTTGTCTTCTGGTTGTACGGCTCCTGAGTGGCACGGCTCGCTGTGACTGACCGTCTCGTTGCGCGTGGTGCGTCGTTACTTATGCCAATGTTTCACAATACCATTAAACCTATATACTGATGTGATATACCATAGCATGTATGGCGTCCGCACCGAGTAGTGACGATATGTTCGACGAGTTCCTCTCCCAGCGTGGCCACGACGTGGACCAGAGTGGTTGGGAAGAGAGCTATAACAAGAAGCAGTGCCCTGATTGCGGCGGCCTTCACGAGTCGACAGCGGCACAGTGCTCGGTGTGTGGCTGGACACCGGTACGGTAAGGATACTCCACTTTCTCGGCTTTCCACACTGCATCCGATAGCGGCGGTACTGACCCGCAAACCGACAGTTCGCTCTCTGCCAGGATGTGCCTCGCTACGTCTCGTGTCGGGACAGCAACGGCTCAGGCAGTCGGGACTGTATCACGTTGCGCAGAAAGGAAGTGGGGAGTCTTTGTGTGGCCAGCCGACGGTTGGGGGGTGGTGTGTCGGCGGACTGACCGGTTTGTGGTGGTTACAGCGCATCGAGCGACGCGTGGAGGAACAGCCCGAGCGCGAGATGTTGGGACGCGGACGTTGCGATCTGCTCTTTCGCAGCCGCATCGTCCGCGATTCCGTACTGTTTCGTCTGGACGAGTTCGTGCATCTGGAGCGTGCCATCCGCTTCTAACTCGTGTAGCCGGGGGTACACTGTCCCCGGACTCAGTTCGGCACCGAACTGGGCTTCCAGTTCCTCCATCAGTCCGGTCCCGTGGGTGCCACCATCGGCGACTGCGATCATCGCCAGTAGGATCTCTTCCAAACTCTGTGTGACCAGGCCGTCATCGACCGCGGTCTCGCCGTCGACGACGTCGTCAATGACCGGGTCCAACGACTCCGTGATGGCGTCACGACTGGGTGGGTCATGCGATTCCGGGCGCTCTGTCTCGCCGAGAGGGGTCACTCGCTCATCGGCGTTCTGGCCCTGCATCTTGCCCGTCGTCACGCGACGGAGGTTGTCTCCGGACATCGTCTCACCTGAACGCAATCCGCAGTGAGCACTACAGGGGCTATCATCATATAAACGGGGCAGTGTTTTCTGAACGTGAAACCACCACAGTGCTCGAAAACGCTTATATAATATGACGCGAATCTTGGTGTAGTGGCTGAGGAACAGAGCATCGAGGAGATTCTCGATACAATCGGTGACCAGCACGCGCGCCGTGTACTCGCCGCAATCAGTCGTGAACCGCAGTCGGCGAAGGAACTCGCGGAGGAGTGCGACCTCTCGCTGCCGACGGTGTATCGACGTATCGAACTGCTCGACGAGTACGACCTCGTCACCGACCGAACGCTCGTCGCCGAGGACGGAAACCACTACAAGGTGTACGAGTCCAACTTCGAGTCGACGGTCATTTCGCTCGAAGACGAGGAGTACAAAGTGCGCATCTATCGGGAGGAGAACCTCCCGGACCGGTTCAGTCAGCTCTGGGACGAGCTGAACCCGGAATGAATTCACTCTCCAGCGGAGGCGTGACTGCATGACGACCGGCGTGGCTATCGCACGCGGCGTGCTCATCCTGATGCGGATGGTGGTGTTCGGGCTGACGCTCGGGATCACCCTGATTAGCTTCCAGGCCTACCGGAAACGCCCGTCAGAACGACTACAGTATGCGTTCGTTGGCTTTGCGTTCATCAGTATGGGTGTCGCTATATCCAGTGTCATCACGCAACTGAGCGCCGGCGAGACCGGTGCCATCGTTCGCGTGTTCTTCCAGATGGCGGAGACGATTCCGTTCATCATCGGGTTCGCGATGCTGTACGTGTCGCTGTACCGATGAGAAATCCGTTCGGGTGCGCCTGTTAGTTGTCGTCCCCGTAAAGCACGTTGTTTATTTGGCCGCGGTCCCACTACATGTTCAATGACTGATTCGACCACCGAGGTTGTCCGCCTGTTCGGTGGGCCCGGTAGCGGGAAGACGACGGCGCTGCTCGACCGCGTCGACGAACTGCTGGAAGACGACGACGTCGATTTCCGTGACGTACTGGTTGTCTCGTACACGCGTGCGGCGGCCGCCGAGATCCGTGAGCGACTCGCGGACCGACTCGGCCTGTCCCCTCGCGCTCTTCGCGGGAACGTCTGTACGATGCACGCGAAGGCGTACGAACTGCTGAACCTCTCCCGCGGCGACGTCGTCGGCGAGGACGACAAGGAGGCCTTCTGCGAGGAGTTCGGCATCGACTACGAGGACGAGTACGAGGGCTCGCGCCGTCGCTCGGCCCGCTCGACCACCCTCGGGAACAAGATCATCGCGACGAGCCAGTGGCTCCAGCGGACCCGCCGCGACGTGGCCGACTGGTACGACGTGCCCTTCAAGTGGGACGACGAGGAAGTCCGACTCCCGCCGGAGATCGACGACAACGCCCAGACCGGCAACAAGTACACGCCGACGTGGCCGACCGACGACGACCGTGTGGACGTGCCCGCCGCCATCCGCGGCTGGCGCACCTACAAGGGCGAAAACGACTTGACGGGCTTCGCCGACATGCTCGAACGGGTCGCCCAGCGCTCGCTGCTCCCCAACGTCGACTACCTCATCATCGACGAGTTTCAGGATATCACGACGCTGCAGTACGACGTCTACGACGAGTGGAAACCCCACATGGAACGGGTGCTCATCGCTGGCGACGACGACCAGGTCGTCTACGCCTGGCAGGGCGCGGACCCGGACCTCCTGCTCGAAGAGGTCGTCACCCAGGACGAGGTGCTGCCCAACTCCTACCGGCTCCCCTCGCGCATCCTGAACGTCGTCAACCGCGAGGTCCGCCACATCGAGAAACGTCAGGAGAAAGACCTCAATCCGCGCAAGGAGGGCGGCCGCGTCGAGGCGGTCCAGAACCCTTCGATGTTCGACCTCTCCCGGAACGTCACGCGGACCATCGAGCAGTCCGATGAGACGGTGATGGTGCTGTTCCGGGCCCGCTACCAGATGTTCCAGTTCATCGACGAGTTCATCGACAACGGGATCCCCTTCTCCTGTCTCACCGACCAGCGGATGTGGACCGATCGGCTCACCCAGTACGTCAACGGGCTCGAAGCCGTCGAAGCCGACGAACCGCTCACGGTGCTCGAAGCGCGCCGGCTCGCCGATATGCTCGTCGACTCCGCCTTCGGCACGGGCGAACGTGACGACCTCTTCGACGCGCTCGAAGAGATCGACGAGTCCCACGAGGACGAAGACATCGCCGATATCGAGATCGACCCTGACGTCGTCCACGACCACGTTCCCTTCCTCCCCGACGCGGCCTCGGCGGGCGACATGCTCCGGAAGGTGACCAACTTCCAGGAGCGGACCGTCGACGCGTACTTCACCGGCGATTACACCGGGATGGACGCCGACCGGGTCCGCGTGGGGACGATCCACTCCGCCAAAGGTCGCGAGGCCGATCATGTGTTCGTCGCGACCGACCTCACCGAGAAAGTCGTCGAGCAGATGGCCGCGACTGTCGACCAGCAGGGTATCGAGGTACCCGGAATGGACGAGTTCACGAAACATACCAGTCCCGTCCCGACGCTGACCGACAACGAACGGCGCGTGTTCTACGTCGGGATGTCCCGGGCTCGCGAGCGACTCGTCCTGCTCGAGAACCTCGTCGACGGCGCGCCGACGCTCCCTATCGACGTCTTGCTGGAAAACGAGCCAAGCGACCGCTCCATCGAGCAACTGCTCGACGACGCCAGCGAGACCATCGCGGCCGACTGAAGCCGCCGATTTCCTTCCTCGTCGATGATTCCACCTTCCAGGTAGTACCTCGTCTCGTCGCGCTCGACGTGGCGTTCGAGCGCGTGTTCGAGGAAAGCCCGTCCAGAAGGCCGAGGAATCGCGGGCCGAAACGGTCGAGGAACACGACCACATGGCGGCGGTGGACAGAGTCACCTCGGACCGCTGGCGCGACGAGAGTTAGTCGTCGTCGCTACTGTCCGGTGGCTTCCCGCCGGGGAGCGCACTCCGCGCCCGCCCGGCGAGTGCACCGGGGATGTCTGTCGGAGAGGGAGCGACCCACTCGATAATCAGTAAGGCGGCGGCTAACCCGAGAAAGACCGCACCGATCGCCGTCTGGCCGCGGGCGAGGTTGTCGACGCCGAGAAGGGTGACCCGCGCGGCGAGTACGACCGCGACCATCAGCTCGATTGTCCCGATGAGTCCCCGTGCCATCGGTCGTCGTAGGCGGTGACTAAACAAAAGCGTCGCGCCTGTGTGGTGACGGCGGTCCCACCTGTATCGTGGGCCACACGTTCAAGTCGCTCCCGGCTGAACGTCGTCGGTATGCAGATCGGCATCGTCTCGGACACGCACGACAACGCCGCGCAGGTCGAAGCCGCAGTGGAGACGTTCTCGGAGGCGGACTGTGAGACGGTCGTCCACTGCGGCGACTTCGTCGCCCCCTTCTCGGTGACGCCGTTCGACGGCGACTGGTCGTTTTACGCCGTTCGTGGCAACAACGACGGCGAGTGGGCAGTCCAGTCTACCGTCGAGGAATTCGGCACGTACTTCGGCGAGATGGGCGAGCTGACCATCGATGGGCACACCCTCGCGGTGTATCACGGGACCAGCGGGGAGATCGTCGACGCGCTGGTCGACTGTGGGAGCTACGACTACGTTTTCCACGGCCACACGCACGAACGCGGTCACGAGGAGCGCGGGGGCACGGAACGAATCAACCCCGGCGGCATCTCGATTCCGCCGGCCTCCGAGCCGTTCTCGGTTGCGACGCTGTCGACGGACACCGGCGAAGTCGAGTTCCACGAACTGGGGTGAGAATCAGTCGTCGGCGTGACTGTCGACGCGCTGTGGACTGCCGTCGTGTTCGACGAGGCCGCGCCCGACACCGAGGGCTTCGTCGGTCCGTCGGATGCTCTTCTCGGCGCTTGCGGTCCGCTCCGAGAGCGCGCGAACGGCGTCGATGTTCTCCGGCACGACATCGGCTTCCTGGTGAATCGCCTGAAACAGGTAGAGATCCCGCCCCTGGACTGTGATTGATTCGGCCCAGATACAGTTCTCCCACACGTCACCGCGCGGGCGACCGGCATCACGAGTGTACTCTTTGAGTTTCCCTGCACCGTCGATACCCAGCGTCTTCGGGATGAGGAACAGTCGCGATTCGTCGGTCAGTAGCGACGTGACTTCCTCTGTCGTTGGTTCGCTTTCCAGCGTGACGTTGACGCTGTGGGTGTGCATCTGCGTTGTCGGGACCTTCATCCCCATCGTGTCGATGTCGAGGTCGGGAAAAATCGTCTGGACGTCAGGACCGTGGTGGGAGGGGATTTCGACGGGGTCGGGGAGTGTGTCGTTGATGGGGCCACGACCGGTCTGGCCCGGGTCGGCACCGCGCCGGACCAGTGTCACGCGCGATTTCTCGACGCCGTATGATTCCTTGAGCGGCGCGAGAAGGCGTGAAAGTCCAGTCGTATTGCAGGAGACGACGCGGGCCGTGTCAGCCCCGACTGCGTTCTCGTAGTTGGCGCGAGCGTTGAAGCTCACGTCTGCCACATCGGCGTCCTCCCCACCCTGGAAGATGGCTGGCGTATCGTGCTCGGCGTACAGCGGCGCGTTGGCCGCGCCGACGCCACTTGGCGTGGTGTCGACGACCACGTCGCTCGTTTCAATGAGGTCATGGACCGTACCGGCCGTCGCGAGATCGGCTTCATCGAACGGTTCGCGGCCGTCCGCGGCGTAGAGGTCGTAGCCGCGGTCGTCTGCGATAGTTGCCTCGAAGTTCGGCGAGCGCTTTGCGACGCCCGCAACTGTCATATCTGGCTGGACACGCACCGCGTCAGCGACGCGTTTCCCGATGGTGCCGAAGCCGTTGATGCCCACGTGGAGCATACACGTCCATATCTCCGGGGAGAGTATATTCTTTGTGATTAATATATGGAGAAATTAACTCACATAGTTGTACCTCTGGCGATTGTGAGCTTTGACCACATTCCTCTGAAAACACTGAGACGTAGCGCGTTTCGACGCCCTGCGCCGACAGTCCATCAAGAGTTATTCAGTCGGAGTACGCAATCAGTTGTATGGACAACTCGTCGCTTCGCGCGCCCGCCGAGACCGCTGTCAAACAGTGCCTGAACCTCCAGCCCGACGAGTCATGCGCCGTCGTTACTGACGACCAGCGGAAATCAATCGGCGAGGCGCTGTATCGCGTCGCCGCGGAGATTACCGATAACGCCGTTTTCGTACGCTACCCGCCGGGCGAACAACACGGTTCGGAACCGCCTGCGCCGGTCGCTGGCGCGATGGAAACTGCCGATGTCGTGCTCGCGCCGACGACCAAGAGCCTGAGCCACACAGAAGCCCGGACCGACGCCAATGAGGCCGGCGCTCGCGTTGCAACCTTGCCCGGTATCAGCGAGGGCGTGTTTCTGATGGGATTAGACGCCGACTACCACCGCATCGAACAGCACTGCAAGGACGTGCTGGCGCAGGTCGAGGACGCCGATGAAATCCGAGTCACGTCGCCCCAGGGGACCGATATCACGTTCGGCATCGGTGCGCGCGAGTGGCACATGGACACCGGTATCGTCCACGAGGCTGGCGAGATGTCGAACCTCCCTGCCGGCGAGGTGTTCCTCGCTCCGGAGACTGCCGACGGCACGTTCGTCGTCGACGGGACGATGCGCCCCCACGGCAAACTCGACGGCAAGCGTCTCACCTTTGAGGTCGAAGACGGCTACGTCACGGATATCGACGACCCCGATATCCGCGCACAGGTCGAGGAGGCTGCCGAGGAGGTCGGCCGGGACGCCTACAACCTCGCCGAGCTCGGCATCGGCACGAACGTCGCCGTGACCGAACTCGTCGGCTCCGTCCTCCTAGACGAGAAGGCCGGCGGGACGGTCCACATCGCTATCGGCGACGACCACGCGATGGGCGGCGACGTGCACGCGCCGATCCATCTGGACGGGATTTTGACGGAACCGACCGTGTATGCGGACGGCGAGGAAGTGGAACTTCCTCGCGTCGAGTGAGCGGCGAGAACGGACTCCCACAAAGACCCGTGAATAGCGGACGCTGACTGACAGCCAACCGCCGCTATCAGTCTACGTATTCTGCTTTCAACGCGTACGCGACCATGACAACCGTCCAGACGAGCGACCCGACGAGGACGATGTCGAACGGGACCGAATAGCCGAGGTTCCACGCGAGCACGAGCCCGTGTATCCCACTCATGAACGCCATCGTTGCGACGGTGATGGTGGCTGCCACCCGCGGCACGTCCGGCGGGTCGTAACGGAACGCCAATTTCAGCACAATGAGTGTTGCGAGCATCAGCGCCGGCATGAGAACGACACCGACCGGCTTCGAGACGTAGTTATCGGGCGTGCCCGACGCGGAGAAGTGAATCGCGACCTCTGCGGGGAGGCGCGACCAGACCGCCACGCCGGCCAGGGCTGTCAGGGCGATGATGGCACCGCTTGCGATGTCAGTACGGCTCTGTCGGCGCGCCATACCCGTTGTTTCGTCCCGCCGCTCAAGAAGGTCGGCGTGACTGTGCGAGTGAGAACCACGAGCAGCGCCGTGGCGACGACCATTTACGGGAGCGTAGTCAACGACTGCATATGACAGACGCTACACCGGGCGACCGCATCGCCCTCCCGTGTCCGGCCTGTTCGCCGGACCTGGAAACGGTTCACGAGGTGCTGAAGCCGGGCGGCCATGTGACGGTTCGCTGTACGGACTGCGACCACGTCCACAAGGAACAATTGCCGGAGGAAGAGACGCTGAAGCGAAGCGTCGTTGTCTCACAGGACGGGGACTCCTTTACCGCCGAGGTCGACGTCCCAGCAGAGGAAGAACTGTCCGTCGGCGAGGAGTTCCTGCTGGAGACAGAAGAAGCAGTTGTGACGGCGCGGATCACCAGTCTGGAGACCGCGGACGGCCGCGAGGACGAGGCGGCCGCCGAGGACGTCGAGACTATCTGGTCGCGGGCGGTCGGGAACGTCTCGGTCAACGTCACGATGCATCCAAAGGACGGCACTCACGACGAGACCGAGAGCTTCAAGCTCCACGTCCCCGGCGACTACGAGTTCGTCGTCGGCGAGACCGAGGAGTTCGGCGAGGAGGAATTCACCGTCGAGGGGATTCACGTCCGCGACGACGCACACGGCTACGACCACGAGAACATGGACCACGACGGCGACATGGGTATCGCGAAAGACATCAACCGACTGTACGTCAGGGACGAGTCGACCACGGCGTGGTCGGCGTGGTAGGATGGCCGACTGGGGCCGAAAACGGTCGCGGCTGGCCGACCGCCTTCGCGAGCGTGTCTCCGACGAGGCCGTTCTCGCGGCGATAGCGTCGGTTCCCCGCCACCGGTTCGTTCCGGACGACAAGCGACACGACGCCTACGCCGACCGCCCGCTCCCGATCGGGTCAGGTCAGACGGTTTCTGCGCCGCACATGGTTGCAATCATGTCCGAGTTACTGGACCTGTCCCCGGGGGATCAGGTGTTAGAGGTCGGTACGGGGTGTGGGTACCACGCCGCGGTGACCGCCGAACTGGTCGGCCCCGAGAACGTCTACAGCGTGGAGTACCACGCATCGCTGGCCGACGAAGCACGGGAAACGCTGGAAGCGACCGGCTACGGCGACGTTTCCGTTCGCGCCGACGACGGCAAGGAGGGGTGGCCCGACCACGCCCCCTACGATCGGACGTATCTCACATGTGCCGCGCCGGAGTTCCCCGCCCCGCTCGTCGACCAGACCCGCACCGGTGGTCTCTTGCTGGCTCCAATCGGTGACGGGCGACAGCGTCTCATCCGCGCGGAGAAACAGGCCGACGGCACGCTCGATAGCGAGGACCACGGCGGCGTTCGATTCGTCCCGCTCCAGTAGGGTCTTTCGACAGACGCCGCCGTTGTCGCGCCATTGATATAGCTCTGGTCGAATATACTGGTATGGACCCAGCGGTACTGCGGGACGACATGGTCGACAGCCTGCAACACGAGAGCAAGGGTGTTGTCCGGAGCGCGTGGCTGTCGGCAGCGATGCGTGCCGTCCCCCGGGAGGCCTTCGTCGGCGAGCAACAGGCCTACTCCGACCGCCCGTTCGAGCGCCTCGGCACGCGCGTGCTCTCGCCCAGTACCGCCGGTCGAGTGCTCGAAACCCTGTCACCCGAAGAAGACGACGACGTGCTCGTGGTCGGTGCCGGTGTCGGCTACACGGCCGCGGTGCTTGCGGAACACGTCGGTGCGGCCAACGTTCACGCGATAGATATCACGCGGCGGCTCGTCATCGAAGCCCGGCAGAACCTGGCAGAAGCAGGCTACGACGCCGTCCTCGTGGACCGCCGCGACGGCGCTGCCGGGCTGCCCGAATACGCACCGTACGACCGTATTCTTCTGGAAGCCGCCGCAATCGACCCGCCGCGGGCGCTCCTCCAGCAACTGACCGATGACGGTCGACTGGTGATGCCGCTTGGCACCGGTGAACAGTCCCTCGCTGTCGTGGAGGCCGACGGCTCGGTCACGCAACACGGCACCGTCGCGTTCCAGCCGATGCTCGTCGAGGGCGAGCAGGCCGACACCGTCGAGCGCAACCGGACCCATCGTGAAGACCGCGAGCGCGCCCGGCGGGCGGCCCAGTCCCGCGCCGGCTGGGAGCAGGAGTGGATCGACTGGGACGGCTAGGGCGACTCGACGACGAGCAGGTCGGTGTTCGAGCGGGCGTCCTCGTAGTTGCTCCCCGCTGGTGGTTTCACCTCGAACGTGACCGTGCCGTCCTGTTGATTCGGTCCGAGCGACGGCGACAGTGAGAGGGTCGCGTTCCCTGCACTCCCTGTCTCGCCAGTCTTGACCGACGAGAGCGTTGCTGTCCCGCTTTTCGCGACCACCGTCGCGCCGGAGACGGGCGACCCCTTCGAGTCGACGACAGTGACAACTACGTCCTGTGTCCCCGGATTAGCTACTTCGGGGTGTGGCTCAACGTCGACCTCTGTCACCTGCAGCGTCTCGATTCCGGAGATGGTGCTCATCATCACGGAGAGGCAGGCGACGCCGACCACCAGCGCGATGACCAGGCGGATCGGCAGTCCCTCGATAGCACGTTCGTCGTGCCACAACGAATCTGACATGTGCTGGGGTGGCCCCGGGTTCGTACTTGAATCCCCGGACAAACGTTCAAATATCAGAGCGAAGCAACCGCCGGCATGGTCGTTATCGGACGTGAGGGGGCGACGGGGGCGACGGCGCGGCTGGGTCACTATCGGGCCCGCGACGGGAGCCGCGGCGCTGCGGTCGACCTCGATATCGACCGGCCACACGTCGGTCTCGTCGTCGGCAAACGCGGGTCGGGGAAGACATACACGCTCGGCGTCCTCGCCGAGGGCCTGCTGGCTGCCGAGGGGGTCGCGCCGGTCGTCGTCGACCCGATGGGGGCGTTCACGCCACTTAGCGCCGCGGACGTGTCTGCCACGGTGGTCGACCCCAGCGTTCGCGCGGACGCGCTCGACCCGCGCCAGTGGTGTACGGTGCTCGGCCTCGACCCCGAACGGGGCGCGGGCGCGCTCGTGTGGCGAGCGGCGAGCGAGCGTGCGACGCTTGGCGGGATGCGTTCGTGGGTGGCCGATGCCGATGTGGCGGCGAGCACCGCCCGCGCGGCGACGAACCATCTCGCGCTCGCCGCGTCCTGGGGCGTCTTCGAGCCTTCGGGTATCGAGGTGGAGACGCTGTGCAGCGACGGCCTGACCGTGCTCGATATGTCGGGATTCGCTTCCCGACCGGCCGGTGCGGTCCTCGCCGCTGTCGCGACCGCGCTGTACGATGCCCGGGTGACTGACCGGACGGACCGACTGCCCTGGCTGCTGGTCGACGAAGCCCACGCGTTCACCGACGGCGTCGCCCGGCGTCCGCTCCGTCGGTTCGTCACCCGGGGCCGCCAGCCCGGCGTGAGTTGTGTGCTCGCGACACAGCGACCTAGCGCTGTGCCACCGACGACCGTCTCACAGACGGACCTGCTCGTCGCCCACCGACTGACGAGTACGGCAGACATCGACGCGCTACAGGCGGCCCAGCCGACGTATCTCGACGGCGATTTCACGGCTCGACTGCCAGAGACGACCGGCGACGCGCTCGTCGTCGACGACGATACTGAATCCGTTCATCATGTAACGGTCCGCGAGCGGCGGACGCCCCACGGCGGCGAGACGCCGCGAGCCAGCGATCTCAAAGCAGACAGGGAGCACGAAGCTCGTACAGGGGGTTCTGAAATCTGATGGTCCGGCACGAATCACACGATCTGTACGACGCCCCAGGCCAATCCGATCCCGGCCAGCGCACAGGCGAGGTTGGCGACGGCGTTGAGTACGGCCAGCGCCACGTAGCCGTCCTCCCATAGCCGCACCGTCCCGACCGAAAACGAGGAAAACGTCGTGAACGAGCCACACGCGCCGACACCGACCAGCAGCGCTGCATCGCCGGTGACGCCAGCAAACGTCAGCAGTCCGAGGACGAAGCTCCCGATGACGTTCACCGTGAGCGTCCCGAGCGGGAACGTCTCTCGCTGGACAGCCCCCGCCAGGTAGTGACGACAGAGCGCGCCGATAGCGCCGCCGGTCCCGACCAGATGCGCCGGCTCGATAGCGACCATCAGCGGCCACCTCCGGCGAACAGCCGGACGGCCTCACGGCCGACGAGGACACCGGCAAACCCCAGAGCGTAGCTGCCGACGATGTTCGCGACAGCCCACTCGGGCGTTAACACCGTCTCCACTGCGAACGTGCTGTAGGTGGTAAACGACGAGATGAAGCCGGTCGACGCGGCCAGTTTCGTCTCGCTGGCCAGCGCACCGACCTGCAGCCCTTCGTACACGAGCACGCCGAGCGCGAAACTGCCGCAGACGTTGACCAGCAGTGTCCCCTGTAACCCCGGAACAAAGAGGCCGACGAAGTACCGGAGGTTCGAGCCGGCGAAGCCCCCCAGACCCACAAGGACGATAGTTTCGACCGTCACCAGTGGGTGGGTGTCTGCCATCTTCACTCCCCAAGTATCTCCGCTAGCCGCGCTTCACCGAGCGTGTCGACGAGCTGTGCGAGTTCGATAACCCGTTCTTCGCCGAGCGCGTCGACGAGTTCACGGATCTCTGCCGGGTCGAACGTTCGGGCGACGTAGCCGAGGTTCTCCACCATCCGCGTCGTCCGGTCTAGTGTCTCTTCGTCGGGTCGTAGCGTTAGCGGCCGGTTCGTGAACTTGCCGTTTTCGTTGAAGTAGCAGAACCGTAACTCGGCGGTGTCGCTGTCATCCGGATCGACGATCTGCAAGACACCGTACCCACTGTCCCACTCGTCCAGTTCGACCTCGAGCAGCGTTTCGTAACGGGTCATACGACCTGCTTCCGATCACGCCGACTTATAGGTTGGCATCTGAAGAGACTCACAAGCGGTTAAGATTGCTATCCACAATAAAACAGTAGTATAAGAGAGAAAAACCTCCTCTCCCTCCCGTCAATCCTTCTGTATCGGAATAATATTGGTACAGGTGTTATTCCGGAATCGACTGTCAGTCTGTGCGCTGTCTGCCGTGTCTCATCGCCGTCGAGTCTGGCGTGTCCGCCCGCACTCGGGGCGCCAAGTGTGTAATTTGGTTTTCGGCAATGAAATTATTTTTATATCCGCTCCGACTACAGCAGACCAATGCCAGAATCAAAGCAAGGATCTAGTGTCGCCCATTTTGATGTCACCAATATCGGTGGGATCGACGAGACATCAGTCGATATTCCACCGGGTGTGACGGTGCTGACGGGAAAGAACGCCACAAACCGGACGTCGTTTCTGCAGTCTATTATGGCGGCAATGGGGAGTACGCAGGCCACGCTGAAAGGCGACGCCGACGAGGGGAGCGTTGCCCTCACGTATGGGGATGAGGTGTACGAACGGACGCTCACGCGGGCGGGGGATGCTGTCCAGTTCGACGGCGACGGCTACCTCGACGACCCCGAGGTCGCCGACCTGTTCGCGTTCCTCCTCGAAACTAACGAGGCGCGCCGGTCCGTGGCTCGCGGCGACGACCTCCGCGAGATCATCATGCGCCCGGTCGACATCGACGCGATCCGTTCGGAAGTCGAACAGCTGGAAGCGGAGAAAGGCGACATCAACGACGAACTCGCCACGGTTGAATCCCACCAGCGCGACCTTCCGGACCTCGAGCAGCGCCGGACCGAACTCCGCGAGCAGATCGAGGAGAAACGCGAGGAACTGGCCGAGCGCGAGGAGGAGATCGACAACAGCAGCCGGGACATCGAGGAGAGCCGTCAGGAACAGGACGTCCTCGAAGAGAAACTCGACGAACTCCGCTCGACGCGGTCGGACCTCGAATCTGTCCGGCGGGACATCGAGGCACAGGAGGAGAGCATCTCCTCGCTGAAACGCGAACGGTCCGACCTCGAAGACGAACTGGACGAACTGCCGGAGACGCCGATGGGCGACCAGCAGCACCTCGAAGACGAGATCGCAAGCCTGCGCGACCAGCGCCAGCGGCTGAACAGCGAGATCTCCGACCTTCAGAGCCTCATCCAGTACAACGAGGAACGGCTCGAAGAGGAAGACTACGACGTCATTCAGTCACTCGAAGACGCGCCCGAAGGCTCCGACGGCGCGGTGACGGAGCAACTCCTCGAAGGCGAAGACGAGGAATCCGTCGTCTGCTGGACGTGTGGCTCGACGGTCGACCGCGAGCAGATAGAAGACACCGTCGACCGCCTGCAGGACCTCCGCCGGGGGAAGGTCGAGGACCTCAACGACATCAAGTCGGAACTCGACGATCTCAAGACCGACCAGCGCGAGGCGGAAAAGAAGCAGCGCCGTCGCGAGAACGTCGAGCGGAAGATACAGGAGACCGAAACGGAGATCGAACGCCGCGAGGAGCAGATCACTTCGCTGAAGGAGCGACGCGAGGAACTGACTGACGACGTCGAGTCGCTGGAAGACGAGGTCGACAACCTCGAATCCGAGGACTTTGACGAGATCCTCTCACTACACCGGGAGGCAAACCAGCTCGAGTTCGAGATCGACAGCCTGGAATCCGACCTCGACGACGTATCAGCCGAAATCGAAGAGATCGAGGAGATGGTCAAGCGGGCCGACGACCTCCGCGAGGAACGCGACGCCCTCGTTGAGGAACTCACCGACAAGCGGACGAAAATCGACCAGATCGAGGCTAACGCTGTCGACGAGTTCAACGAGCACATGGACGCTATCCTCGGCATTCTGGAGTACGAGAACCTCGAACGCATCTGGATCGAACGCGTCGAGCAGACCGTCCGCGAGGGGCGCCAGAAGGTCGACCGAACGGTGTTCGAACTCCACATCGTCCGGACCACCGAGAACGGCGCGGCTTACGAGGACACCATCGAGCACCTTAGCGAGAGCGAGCGCGAAGTGACCGGGCTCATCTTCGCTCTCGCGGGCTATCTGGTGCACGACCTCCACGAGAGCGTTCCGTTCATGCTGCTCGACTCGCTGGAGGCCATCGATTCGGCGCGGATCGCCGAACTCGTCGAGTACTTCGCCGACTACGCCGAGCATCTCGTCGTCGCCCTCTTGCCGGAGGACGCGCAGGCGCTGGACGACGACTTCAACCGCATCACCTCGATCTAACCCCGTAGTCTTTTAGTTCCGGTTACCGTACGTGGGAACAACAGATGGCGAATACGACAGACGGCCGGCCGTCGAGCAAAGTCGCTCGGCTCATCGACGAGTACGAACTCGATGGACTCGGTGCGGAGATGGAGGCCCGCTGGACGGGCGACGGTGAAGAGCGCATGAGCCTCCGTGACCTCGCGGAGTTTTTCAACAAGCGCCTCCTCGAACGCGAGTTGGTCGATGCGGGCCTGAGTGCCCTCGAAAGCGACGTGGAATCGACCTACGAGAACCTCACCGGTGACGACATCAGCACAGGTGTCAGGACCGACACCGTCAATCGACTCGAACGCAACGGCGTCGACGTCGATGGTCTCGAAACCGATTTCATCACCTACCAGGCTATCCGGTCGTATCTGAAGGAGTGGCGCGGCGCGGAGTACCAGGGACTGTCCGACGACGAGAAGATCGAAAAGGACCTCGAGAGCATTCAGCGGCTACTGACCCGAACGCTGTCGGTCACCGACCAGCGCATCGAGAAACTACGCGATACGGGCCGCATTGACATCGAGGACTTCGAGGTGTTTCTGGACGCGCAGGTGCTGTGCCAGTCGTGTGGCAGCCAGTACGCCGTCGCGGAGTTCTTCGAGCAGGGCGGTTGTGAGTGCCAGCAAGACTGAGTTACCACTCTACGTCTTCCCTGACTGTCGGGATAGACTCAACGATTCGAAAACGTCGAAACAATCGACAGAGTTTGTGAAACACAACAAAGTAGAATATACGGTAGCTACGGGTAGTCGCAGAATCAGAATCGTACTACTGTTCCGGAACCCCGACTGCGAAACTGCCTACTGGCTCACACAGGGCTGAAGGCGTCGGGGGCCATCGAAACGGACATGGACCCAGCCGAGCTCCGAGCGTCGATTCCGGCACTCGAACGGTGTACGTACTTCAACACGGGGGCAAGCGGGCCGACGCCGCGCCCCGTAGTCGACGCTGCGACGGCGTTTCTCGAACGCCACGCCTTCGATGCACCTGCCGGCGACGGCCCTTACACGGTTGCGTGGGACGCTATCGCGGCGGCCCGCGAAGTCGTCGCCGGCCACATCGGAACCGAGGCCGCCAACGTCGCGTTCACTCGCAGTACCGCCGATGGGGTCAACATGGTTGCAGGGGCTATCGACTGGCAGCCCGGCGACGTAGTGGTCCGGACCGACCTCGAACACCCCGCCGGAACGCTCCCGTGGGACCGGCTGGCCGACACCCACGATATCGAGGTCCGCGTACTGGAAACCGAGGGTGGTCGGCTCGACATGGCTGACGTAAAAGACGCCGTGGCCGACGCCAGACTGGTGGCGCTGAGTTCGCTCACCTGGACACACGGGACCAGACTTCCGGTCGGGGATGTCGTCGACGTGGTCCACGACGCCGGCGCACAGGTGCTCGTCGACGCCGTCCAGTCCGTCGGGCAACACCCCGTCGACGTGACCGAGTGGGGCGCGGATTTCGTGGCCGCAGCGGGGCACAAGTGGTTGCTTGGTATCTGGGGCGGCGGGTTCCTCTACGTCGACCCCGACGCCTACGACCGACTGCGCCAGACTCGCATCGGCTACCGGAGCGTCGAGAATCCCACTGGGGACGGATACGAGTACTACCCGGGCGCGCGCCGGTTCGAGGTCGGCACTACCTCACCGGTCCCGTACGTCGCGCTCGCGAACGCCATCGAGACGGTCGAGGCCGTCGGATTCGATACGATTCAGGCCCGCGTCGAACGGCTGACCGACCGGCTCAAGGACGGCCTCGGCGACCGGCTGCTGAGCCCCCGCGACTACGAGTCGGGACTCGTGACGTTCACTGCCGACGACCCCGAGGCGACCGTCGAGCGACTCGCGGCCGAGGGTGTCATTATCAGGTCACTCTCCCACCCCGAGGCGCTTCGGGCGTCGGTCCATGCGTTCAACACGGCTGACGATGTCGACCGCTTGCTCGACGCGCTGTAGTTCTCTCAACGCATCCCGCCTCGACTGTGGCTCTCACTGGCCCGGACTTTATTGCCCCGGCCAGCCGTTCACGGCCGTATGGAGACACGCCCTGTCGTGACGTGCTTCCTGCGCAGCGATGGCGAGGTGTTGCTGTTGCGCCGGAGCGATGCAGTCGGCTCGTATCAGGGCCAGTGGAGCGGGGTCGCGGGACACGTCGCCGACGACGCCGGGCGAGATCGGGATCCGGAGACGGCCGCGCGGGCCGAAATCGACGAGGAGACCGGGCTGGCCGACGCGGTGACGCTCGTCCGGCAGGGCGACTCGTTTCGGGTCGCTGACGACGACCGGGGCGTTCGATGGGTCGTTCATCCGTTCCTGTTCGACTGTGCGGCCCGCACAGTCGCGACTAACGAGGAGACGACCGAGACTGCGTGGGTCCACCCGCCCGACATACTGGTCCGCGAGACGGTCCCGCGGCTGTGGACCTCCTGGGACCGCGTTCGCCCGCGAGTGGCGACAGTACGCGAGGACCGGACCCACGGCTCGGCGTGGCTGTCGCTCCGGGCACTGGAGGTGCTGCGCGACGAGGCCGCCCTGGCCGATGCCGGACGGTCTGACGACCTGGAGACGGCCGAGCGGGACGGTGACGGCTGGGACATGCTCGCTGCCCTCGCCGCTGAAATCCGCGAAGCGCGCTCCTCGATGGTCGTCGTCGCGAACCGTCTCAACCGAGCGATGGCTGCCGTGACCGATGAATCGCCAGCGGCTGTCGAGCGGGCGGCGACCGAAACGCTGAATCACGCGGTGACCGCCGACCGCGTCGCCGCCGCCGTCGCCGCCGAGCACGTCGGTGACCGCCTCGCGACGCTGTCTCGCTCCGGGACAGTCCGTGCAGTGGTCGACGCCGCTGCCCCAGCGGCCGTGCTCGTCGCCGAGTCACTGCCCGGCGGTGAAGGCGTCGGCGTCGCGGAGACGTTCGCCGACAGCGCCGCGGTGACGCTGACTACTGACGCAGCGTTCGGTCACGAACTGGATGTGTGGAATGCCGACACGCTCGTCGTCGGGGCCGACCGAGTTCTTCCGGATGGCCGCGTGGTCAACAAAGTTGGAACCTGCCCAGCAGCTCTGTCGGCGGCCGCCGCGGCCGTGGACTGCTACGCCGTGTGTGCCACGGACAAAATCGCACCGCACGCTGCGTGGGGCCGAGAAGAGCGGGAGCCAGAGGAGGTGTACGACGGTGACGCCGACATCGCTGTGTCCAACCCCACCTTCGACCTGACGCCGGCATCGGCAGTGACGGTCGTCACCGAACGCGGCGTTCTGGGGACGGACGACATCGAGGAGATCGCCGAGGCCCACCGGGAGCGGAGCGGGTGGGCCGACGGTGGCTAACGCCGATCTTTCGCCCGCTCACTGCTCGTCTAACACGACCGGGACGCCGGCTTCGGCTACGTCGGCAGCGAACTCGCGGGAGTCGGCTTCGAGGTTGGAAAAGGTGTTGTAGTGGACCGGCATCACGAGGTCCGGGTCGATGGTCGCGGCCAGCGAGGCGGCCTCGTGGCGGTCCATGGTCGCCCGCGGGCCGATAGGCGGACACAGCAGCGATACCTCAAGTGTCCGGTGGCCCGGCAGGACGTCTGAATCGCCGGGATAGAACGCTCTGGTCCCCTCGACGGCGATCATGAAGCCACAGCCGAAGCCCTCCGGGTGGTAGGGCGTCCCGTCGGGGAGCGTATGCGGGCCGTCCGGTTCGTTGTACGCCGGCGTCGACCAGATAGGTACGTCCTTGACCGTCGTTTGCGATTTCATCCCGACCTCGACCACGTCGTAGGGGAGCGAGGACAGCGGCGGGAGGTCCCGGTCGCCCACGCGCTCGTCGATACCCTCGTAGGCGACGATGGTCGCGTTCTCGCTCGCGACGCGCTCGATGCCGTCTGGGTCGTAGTGGTGGACGTGGGTCACACACACCACGTCGCCGTCCTCGGCGCGGTAGTCGCTGCTTGGCGGGTGGCCGATACCGTCCGTGTGGGGCTCCCACTCGCCGGTGAGCACGCCGTACCGGCCCGGATCGACGTACACCACCGTGTCGTCGCCGGCGAACCGGAGCGTCGCGTACCCCAGCCAGTCGACGGTCAGCCCGTCGTGTCGAACTGTCATTAGGTGTCCGTACACGCTACACCCTGAATAAGGCCGCTACTCGTCGGCGCCGTCCCCAGTCAGAAGCTATACCCGGCCACTGTTCGTTGGACTTCCCGTGCGAAACTTCCACATCACGACGGTCTGGGGGATCCCGATACGGGTCAACGTCTCGCTGCTGATTTTCCTGCCGGTGCTGGCCTGGATTATCGGCAGCGGGGCACAGATATCGGTGTACGCCGGCATCGTGAGCGCTCTCTCCGGCGTGACGCTCGACCTCACGGTGCTGACCGCGGGCCAGACGCCGTGGCTCATCGGCACCGCCGCGGCGGTGGGTCTGTTCGCCAGCGTCGCACTGCACGAACTGGGCCACGCCTGGGCGGCGATGCGCTACGGGCTCCGGGTAGAGTCGATCACGCTCTGGATTCTCGGCGGCCTTGCCAGCCTCGAATCCATGCCCAAGGAGTGGAACCGGGAACTCGTCATCGCGCTGGCCGGTCCGGCCGTGAGTATTCTGACCGGGCTCGCCTGCTACGCCGCGCTGTTTGCCCTGCCAGCGAGCGCGCAGGTGACGCTGTTTGTCGTTGGCTGGCTGGCCGTCACCAATCTCTTCCTCGCCGTGTTCAATATGCTGCCGGCGTTCCCGATGGACGGCGGCCGCGTCCTCCGGGCGCTGCTCGCGCGAAAGCGACCCTACGCGACGGCGACTCGCATCGCCGCTCGGATCGGGACCGGGTTCGCCGTGCTGTTCGCCGTCGTCGGCGTCATGTCGTTTAGCCCGATGTTGCTGCTACTCGCGCTGTTCGTCTACGGCGCTGCGTCGAGTGAATCCCGCACGGTTGCCCTGGCCGCCCTGCTGGAAGGGCTGACCGTCGACGACGTGGCCAGCCCGCTCGACGCGACTATCGAGGCCAGCGCCAGTATCGAGGACCTCGTCGACCGGATGTTCGCCGACCGGCGGACGGAGTTCGCTGTCACGCGCGGCGGCGACGTGGTCGGCGTCGTCACCGTCGGCGATTTCAGGGAACTCTCGAAGGCCGAACGTGAGGCCGACACCGTCGCCGACCTGATGGAGACCGACCTGCCGCGCTTTGCCTCGGAAACTGCCGCTTTCGACGTGCTCGTCGAACTCGACACCGCCAGAGCCACCGCCGCCTTCGTCGACGGCCCCGAGGGGACCCGTGTGGTCTCCCGCGAGGACTTCTCCAGTGCGATGGAGATGCAGCGGCTCGTTGGGTCCCCGGAACCGTTCTAACACAGCGTTTACTCGCTCGAATATGGTCCCTACCAGCTAGAAGGCGCTACCTGAAGCCGGCTGGACAACCTGGGCGAGCCGGGGTTTTCCGATTCTGTACGGAGACGACGCCAGAACCTGAGACGCCCCCTCTCGACTGCCGGTACATCCAAGAGGGGGCGACGTCCACTACTCGACAATGCAATCCGGGTTCGTCGACCTGTTTGTCGACCTCGTCGGCACCGACCCGCTCATAAACGGCCTCGTAGGTGGGACCATCATCGCGACGATGAACCTCTTCGGCGCGTCGCTCGTGCTGGTCTGGCGTGACCCCTCGGAGCGGGCGCTGGACACGGCGCTCGGGTTCGCCGCCGGCGTGATGCTGGCCGCCGCGTTCACGAGCCTCATCATCCCCGGCATCGAGGAGTACTCGGGCGGGAACCCGATTCCGACACTCGTCGGCGTCGCACTGGGGGCGCTGTTCCTCGACCGCGCGGACGGCCTCGTCCCGCACGCCCACTACCTCCTGACCGGGAGCCGGCGGTCGGACGCCGCCAACCCCAGCCAGGACCTCTCGATTGACGAATCCAAACTGACGGGCGTCATCCTGTTTATCCTCGCGATCACGCTGCACAACATCCCGGAAGGGCTGGCCGTCGGCGTCGGCTTCGGCGCGGCCGCCGGCGACCCGCTCCGGATCGGGGGCGCGCTCTCGCTGATGCTCGCCATCGGCATCCAGAACATCCCCGAGGGGCTGGCCGTCTCCGTCGCAGCGATCAACGCCGGTCTGGACCGTCGGCTCTATGCCGTCTTCACCGGGATTCGTTCCGGCGTCGTGGAAATCCCGCTCGCGGTGCTCGGCGCTGTCGCCGTCGTGACCGTCGAACCGCTCCTGCCCTACGCGATGGGGTTTGCGGCGGGCGCGATGCTGTTCGTGATTTCCGACGAGATAATCCCCGAGACCCACCAGCGCGGCTACGAGCGCGTCGCGACGCTCGGACTGATGGCGGGCGTCATCGTCATGCTGTACCTAGATATCGCGCTCGCAGCTTGAGTCCTGTTTCGTATCTGCTATTCCTCGTAAGGCCAGTTCGGGTCGCGGTCGAGGCCGGTCGGCTCCTCGCAGTCCCCGGCCTCGTCGGGGGAACACGCCCCGTGTTCGCTGAAGTTCTCGCGCGCTTCCGTCAGCGACACATGGTTCGTATCGCTGACGAACTCCGCGTCGCCGAACTGGATTGGGTCGTCGAGCCAGTGACACACCGGACACATCTCGTACGACCCGGGCCGCCCCTCGGGGAGTGTCTGGTAGCCACAGCACGGGCAGTAGCCCAGCTCCCGTGCGGCTGGATTACCGGGCGTCTCGGTTGACATATTTCGTGGTATGTGTCTTCACACCATAGAATTACCGACCCGTAGCGGTGCATGATTATCGCTGAGACGAACAGACTACTCCGATTGCGCGTCTTCGACCTTCCCGGCGTACTCCTCCAGTTCGGCGGCGAGTTCGCGTGCCTGGGCCGCCGACAGCGTCACTGAGTCCGCGTGTGGCTTCACTGCGTCGAGATCGGTGTTGTCCATCTCTAACTGGAGTTCGACGTGGTCCGGGTTCTTCCGCGGCGCGGTCACGTTCAGCACGGCCAGGGCCTCCTCCTCGAAGCCGTGGCCCTCTACCTCACCGTCGAGCAGGTCGAAGGTCGTGTACGCGTTGACCTTCATGATGCGATCGACCATACCCTTTGTTCGCGGGCCGCCGACTTAACGCCCGTTACTCGGCTGCGGTCGCGCCTTCGTAGTCGACCCGTTCGGCGTCCGCCGCCGCGCGGTCGATGGCCCCGTCGAGGTCGAACTCCCTGACGATGTCTCCGTCACGAATCAGTGGTTCCAGTAGCGATTCGGCGTCCTCCGGCGCGTCGCGGTCGGCCAGGCCGATGTGGTGGCCGCCGTCGGCGGTACGGTACACCGATTTTGTGCCGGTAAGCTTCCCCCGCTTGGCCGCCGGCTCGCCGTCTAGTTCCACGATATCCAGCGCGAAGTCCAGCGGGTCGGCGTTGGCGACGTAGCCCCCGACGCCGAAGCCGTCGGCCACGTCCCGTAGCTCCCGGAGCGTCGTCGGGGTAAGTCCGCCGGAGAGGAACAGGTCCACGTCCTCGTGGCCGTGGGCGTCCAGCGTCCAGCGAACCTCCCGGACGATGTGGCGGAAGTCCCCGCGGCGGGATCCAGTCGTATCCAGTCGGACGCCCGCGAGGTCGTCGACGGCTTCCGCTGCGCGGAGCGCCTCGTCGACCTCGTCGCTGTAGGTGTCTGTCAGCGCGATGCGGGGCGTCTCCTCGGGGACGGCGGCGTCGAACGCCTGCCACGCCTGTTCCTGATTACCGCGGCCGAAACAGATCATGAGCGCGTGGGGCATCGTCCCACCAGCGTCCCGGTCGATGACCTCGCCCGCAGCGACGTTCGAGATACCGTCGAGACCGCCCAGCAGCGCCGAGCGCTCGATCATCGCCGCTATCGACGGGTGGACGTGACGCGAGCCAAAGGAGAGCACCGTCGACTCCGGTGCGGCGTAGCGGGCCTCTAGCGCCCGCGTCGCGATGCCTGTCGGATGCGAGAGAAAACCAAGGAGCGCCGTCTCCAGGCGACAGAACTCCCGGTACGGCCCCTCGATTCGCATTACCGGGCCGCCGTCGAACAGTTGTCCTTCGGGGAGCGCGTCAACGTCGACGCTCCGTCCTTCAAGCAACTCGGCGGCGTCTTTCAGCCCCGCCAGCAGCTTCCACTGCCCCGTCGCGAACTGGTTCGCCGTCACTTCGGCGACCACGTCCGGGTTCTTTCCGGCGTGTTCCAGCGTCTCCATTGTCCGGTCGAAGTAGGCGTCGGTCGCCCGCCCCTCGCGAATCGCCTCTGGCGAGACGACGTCGAACTCCTCGGTCATAACACGGTGTTTTCAGTGTGGCGAAAAAAGCGGTCCGGTCGGCGACTGGCCCTCAGGACTCCGCTGGCTGGTGAATCTCGTCGAGGTCGCTCACCGTCGGCCCGTTGACGATACGGACGGTCTTGCCGGACCGGACGACGCGGAAGGCGTCGTTGAACTGGTCGTCCGCTGGGACGACGTAGACGTTACTCCGGGGCTGGCTGGCGTCGTGTTCCTCGGTCAGCGCCGCTCGATATGCCTGTGCGAACTCGCTGGCGTCCTCCTCGGCATCCCAGCGGGTCTCCCAGACGTAGCCGTAGCCGCCGGAGCCGTTGCGGTAGGGAACGACGAGGTCACCGCCCCAGCCCGCCGATATCTCGCTCTCGTAGCTGTAGCGGTCGCCCTCCGTCTGGCCGTTGTGGTACATCATCGCGTAGATCGAGGTCTCCCCGACCGTGTCGCCGACCGGGTCGTGGTCGAAGCGGCTCCACTCCTCGTTCGAGCGGTCCGCGACGCTGACGTTCACGGGCTTCTCATCGGGGTATTTCTCCGGGTGGAGGACCTGCTCGGTGCTGTCGGGGAAGTCGTCGTGGAGCGCGTCGACGGCGTCCCAGCCGCCGTCAGCGCGCACCTGGTCGATGAACCGCGGCCCGGTGACGTACGGCTGGTAGAGGACGGTGAACAGCCCCTCGTTGTAGCTCGGCTGCTGGCTGGCGTCGTCTCCGTCGCTGCTTCCGCCGTCGTCACTGGTCCGGTCCGGGAGCGCGATACAGCCCCAGCCGTCACCACAGCGGCGCTCGTAGAGGATGCGGACGTAGTTGGCCTCGCCCTCGGTGACGCCCTGCCGTGACAGTTGCGTGTCCTGCGTCTCCGCGGAGCCGTTCAGCCCGAAGTGCTGGTCCTGCAGGGCGTGAACGAGTTCGTGTGAGAGCGTGCGCCGGTCGATCTGTGGCGTCTCCGTTGGGCTGACGATGACGATTTCGTCCTCGCTCGGTGAGTAGTATCCCTGGACCGTCGTCGAGAGCGTGTCGTCGATTTCGTCGCTGCTACCGGAGTCCTCGCCGATGAGCAAGAGCGCTTCCCACACCTGGTCGTTCCAGGGGTCCTGTGGACGACTGCTGCCGCCGCCCTCGTTGCCCCCGGACCGGTTCTGGTACTCGGCCCGGGAGATGACCGAAACCGGGACTGGCTCTTTGAATTCCAAGTCACGGACCTGCTCGACGCGGGCCATCGTCCGGGCGACGACAGCCTCTCGCTCCGTCTCGTTCAGGCCGTCGTCGGTCGTCACCGACACCGAGTCGTCGTACCAGTAGCCGCTCTCGTAGCCGATGGCATCGTCACCGGTCGGTGTTGCAGGGTGGTCGCTGCCGCCGAAGGATGGGACCGTACAGCCCGCCAAGACGACCGCCAGCGCAATGAGCAGTTCCTTACGCATCGTGGACCTCGTCGAGTTCGTCGGCTGTCGGCGCGTTCACGACGGTGACCGTCTCCCCATCGACTCTGACGGCGACAGCGTCGGTGTAGGGGCTATCTTCCTCGATGACCCAGTGGCCCTCCGCGGTTCTGGTACCGCCCCAGTGGGCGATGACCGCTTCCCAAGCGTCAGCGAACTCGCGGGCGTCGGCCTCGCTGTCCCAGGTCGTCTTCCAGACGTAGGCCGTCTCGTCGCCGTTGTCGTAGATGTGCATCCGGCCGCCCTGCCAGCCGTCGGTGGCGGGCAGGTCGTAGTTGTACGGGTCGTCGCTGTCCAGCGATCCGTCCTCGTAGTTGATGACGTCACGCGTCCGGACGACGCTCGACTCGTTGTAGTCATCGGCGATGGTGTACGCCATCGACCCGGCGATGGCAGAGGGACCGACGACGGCGTAGTCGGGCCGGTCCCGGTCGGTCGAGGGTCTGACCCGCTCCCAGTCGTCGCTGGACCGGTCCGCCAGCGAGACGGACTCGGGTTCCCATTCGGGGTAGCGCTCGGGGTAGGTCACTTCGGCGGCCCCGTCGGGATAGTCGTCGTAGGCGTCGTTGACAGCACTCCAGCCGCCGCGTTCTCGGAGGGCTCCAATCAAGCCGGGACCGTCGCTGTAGGGGAAATACTGCATGAAGTTGATGCCGAAGTGACGGTCGCCGCCGCCACCGCCGCTCTGGGCGGGCCTGTCGATACAGCGCCATTCCTCGCCACAGCGGTCGGTGTAGGTCTGGGTGACGGCGACGGCGTCGCCTTCGACCATTCCGTTTCGACCCTGCACCTGATCCCGCGTCCGCGCGTCACTTTCGAGGCCGAAGTGCTGGTCCTGCAGGGCGTGGACGAGTTCGTGGGCCAGCGTCCCCCGGCTTATCGTCGGCGTCTCGGAATCACTGACGATGACGATTTCACCGCGCTGGCTGCTGTAGTAGCCAAGCACGCTCTCCCCGCGGTTGCTGTTCTGGACGGCGATGGAGTCGCGGTCCTCGCCGATGAAAAACAGCGCCTCGAACTTCGCGTTGTCGAACCGACGCAGCGAATCGCCGGTTTCGCCGCCGCCCGTGTTGTTTCGATACTCGGCTCGCGAGACGACGGAGACCGGCACTGTCTCCTCGAACTCCAGCCCGCGAATCCGCTCGACGCGGGCCATCGTCCGGGCGACGACGGCTTCCCGCTCCGTCTCGTTCAGCCCGTCCCCGGTTGTTATCGACAGCGATTCGTTGTACCAGTAGCCATTCTCGTAGCCCAGCCGGTCCGTCGCAGGCGCTGGCGGGGCGGAGTCGTTGCTCCCGTAGTCGGTCGCGGGCTCACTTGGCGTCAGGTCGTCGCCACCAGTTTCCGTCTCGGGCGACGCACTGGGTGCCTGACAGCCCGCCAGTAACAGCACAACGGCACAGAGAACGACGAGGGCGAAAGGGCGGCGCATCTACCTTTACGCTGGGTTACCACAGTGAAAAGTCACACGCTAATCGCGGGAACGTTCGTCGGTCAGAAAGACTGCTCGTGTTTGTTCCCGCCGTCCGAAATTCACCGTGGGAGTAACTTTCGTAGTCGCGCCCTCCCAAGGTCCCGCATGGAACTCGACCCAGCACAGACCGCTCTGGTCGTCGTCGATATGCAGAACGGCTTCTGTCACCCCGATGGAAGCCTCTATGCACCGGACAGCGAAGCAGCCATCGAACCCTGTGCCGAACTCGTCGACCGCGCCCGTGAGGCCGGCGCGAAAGTCGTGTTCACTCGCGACGTGCATCCGCCCGACCAGTTCGAGGACACCCACTACTACGACGAGTTCGACCGATGGGGCGAACACGTCGTCGAAGGTTCCTGGGAGACCGAACTCGTCGAGGACCTCGACCCGCAGGACGAGGACCTGACCGTGGTCAAGCACACCTACGACGCCTTCTACCAGACGGAACTAGAGGGATGGCTCGACGCCCACGGCGTCACGGACCTGGCTATCTGTGGCACGCTCGCGAACGTCTGCGTGCTCCACACCGCCTCTAGCGCCGGCCTGCGGGACTACCGCCCGATCCTCGTCGAGGACGCCGTCGGCTACATCGAGGACGACCACCGCGAGTACGCACTAGATCACGCCGACTGGCTGTTCGGCGAACTGACCGACCGGGGCGAACTCGCCTTCGCCTGAGATGGGGGCTGACCCATTCGCGGCGACATGGCCGAGGTCAAGGAAGGTCCCGAGTACGACCTGGACTTCCGCGCACATCCCGAGCGGTACGACAAATCGTAGTTACAGAGACGCCTCGTCACCGGTCGTGGCCTGCTCGATAGTCACCTGCACCTCGTCACCGACGGCGAGGTCGATGGTCTCACCGACGAGCTTCGCGCCGAAGCGTTCGCGGCCACAGAACAGCGCGATGCCGGTTATCGGTTCGCCGTTTGCCAGGACGGTCAGGTCGTCCCATGTGACCGTGCGGCCGTCCGCTGTCCCGACGTGCTGGCCTGCAAGGGCTGCGGCGTCGGTTCCGTCACGGCCCAGCAGCCCGCCTCCGAAGTAGTGTGGGAGCCCGCCGTCGAGGACTCCGGAATCGCCGCCGTCGGCGTCGTTGGCGATGCCGACGAAGGATTCACCAGGTGCCGGATGAGCAGGTTCGTCAAGTCGGACCCACGTTTCGCCGCCGGCGACGACGGTGCCGGTCCCGTCCCAGGAAAGCGGCGTCACGTCGACAGCCACGTCGACCGGCAGCGACCCCGACGCCCGGTAGGGGTTCGCGTCGGGATCACGGAAGCCGAGGTGGATGTGGTTCGGGACCCACGGCGCGAAAAAGCCCGCTCGGACCAGCGCTCCGAGGTCGTCGCCGACGGCCACCGTCTCGCCGGGTTCGACGGCGGGGTCGACATGCAGCAGCCGTGCCACAGTGTCGCCGGTGTCGACCAGGATGAGATGGTCGTGTTCGGCGGCGTAGGCCTTCGGCGGGGCCTGCACCGTCTTCGTGTCCAGCACTTCGCCGGCGACCGGCGACGGCGCGCGCTCGCCGTCTGGGTAGAGGTCGATGGCACACCCCTTGTCGTGGGCGTCGAACGGCGAGTTGTACAGGGAAAAGCGGTAATACTGAAAGAGTACGCCTCGCGGTATCGTGACGACCATCGGCGGCGATTAGGCGTGTGTCGGTATGGCTCTGTCGCCCGAGAGTTCAAGACCCATGCCGAGGCCACCGGTTCGTGTGCGCTGACGACGACCGCGGCGGGGACAGCGGGAGCGCGACACGTCCCGCCGCGACGGCCATGTGTCGCCTGTTCGCTATCCACCGCTGAGGGGTATCTGCTTGACCGGCGGACCGTTTTAAGCCCGAGGAGCCATACGGTCCGCTATGCGTCTGCTACGGGGTCGCACCGCCGACCCGGAAACCGACTTCGAGCGGACCCGCGAGATGGCCGAGACGGTCGCCGAGGACCGCGAGCCAGCCCTGCGAGCCTGGCGACCGCACAGACAGGTCGCATTCGGCCGCCGTGACACGAACAGCGACGGCTACGACCGAGCGCGCCGGGCCGCTCGCGACCGGGGCTACACCGTCACCGAGCGCGCCGTGGGGGGTCGCGCCGTCGCCTACACCGGGTCGACTGTCTCGTTTTCCATCGCCGTCCCGACCGATGACCCGCGAGGGTCTATCGATGACCGCTACGAGTGGGCCAAAGCCGCTGTGAAGCGCGCGCTCGACGACTGCGGCGTCACCGCTCGGACGGGCGAACCGGACGCCTCTTTCTGTCCGGGGAGCCACTCGCTGCAGGCCGATGGCAAAATCGCGGGGCTCGCACAGCGCGTCCGCCAGTCCGTCGCTGTCGTCGGCGGCATCGTCGTCGTTCGGGACCACGAGGCTATCGCCGAGGTGCTGGCTCCCATCTACGAGGCAATCGATGTCCCGTTCGACCCCCAGAGCGTCGGGAGCGTCGCCAACGCTGGGGGAACCGACGACCCCGAACAGGTTATCGTGGCGCTGGAGCGGTCGCTGGCTGACGGCCCCGACGTGTCGGTGAGCGCTATCCGAGAGACTTAGGGGTGCGCCCGGCCGACTGGGCGTATGCTCATCCGTAACGCGACGCTGCCGGACGGCCATCAACGCGATGTCCGGGTGCGTGGCGAGTCCATCGTCGAAGTCGGCCGCGACCTCGACGCATCCGACCAGCACGTCATCGAAGCGACTGGCAAGCGTCTGTTCCCGGGAATGATTGACGCTCATGTCCACTTTCGCCAGCCCGGCTACCCGCACAAGGAAACGTGGGAGACGGGATCACGGTCGGCGGCGGCCGGCGGCGTCACGACGGTCGTCGACCAGCCAAACACCGACCCGCCGACCGTCGACGGTGAGGCGTTCGACCAGAAAGCCGAGTTCGCCGCCGACTCCGTCGTCGACTGGGGTATCAACGGCGGCGTCACGGCCGACTGGATTCCGAACGTCCTCCTGCGCCGTCGCCTGTTCGCACTCGGCGAGGTGTTCCTCGCGGATTCGACCGGCGACATGGGTATCGAGGCCGACCTGTTCGCCGACGCGCTGGAGGCCGCTGCTGACACCGACGTGCCGGTCACGGTCCACGCCGAGGACGCCGACTACTTCAACGACGATGCCAAGGCTCGCGACGACGCCGACGCATGGAGTGCGTTCCGGACCGCAAAGGCAGAAGCGGAGGCCGTCGAGCGGGCCTGTACAGTCGCGAAAGAACACGACGCGACCATTCACATCGCTCACACCTCCACGCCGGAGGGCGTCGACATCGCCAGCGAGGCCGGAATGACGACCGAAGTGACGCCCCATCACTTGCTGCTCTCTCGGCGCGACCTCTCGGAACTGGGGACGTTCGGGCGAATGAATCCGCCACTGCGCCGCGAGAAGCGCCGCCAGAAGCTCTACGAGCGTGTCGTCGACGGCACCGTCGACATGATCGCGACGGACCACGCGCCACACACCCGCGAGGAGAAAGACGCCAGCATCTGGGACGCGCCGTCGGGTGTTCCCGGCGTCGAGACTGTCCTCCCGCTCCTACTAGCCGAAGCCCGGGACCCGGACAGCGGGCTCACCTACGAGCGCGTTCGGGACCTCACTGCACGCAACCCGGCCGACGTGTTCGACATCCCACAGAAGGGTGCCATCGAAGCCGGCAAGGACGCCGACCTCGTGCTCGTCGACACGATCGAGACGAGTGAGATCAGCGGTGCGGCGCTCCACTCGAAATGCGACTGGACGCCGTTCGAGGGCCACGATGCGGTGTTCCCTGAATGGACGATGGTCCGGGGGACGGTCGTCTACGAGCGCGGCGACGCGTTGGCTGACGATGCAACGCCGCAGGAAGACGTGTTCTACGACCATCAGGGCGAGAACGTCCGCGGCGCGGACAGCGAGCGGCTAGAGTAACGCCGCGACGACTGAGGTCCCGACCATTATTCCGCCGCCACCGCCACAGAGTCGGGCCATCGCCCGCCGGGAGTCGCGTTCGGTCCAGTTGCTTCGCGTGTCCATGTGTTCCTGCATGGCTTCGATGCCGCGGCCGGCGAGTATCGACCCCGACCAGCCCAGCAGGCCGAAGCCGAACACGAGCGCACCGATGGCGAACACCGTCGCTTCACTCGACCGTGCATCACCGGTGTAGAGCGTCCAGCCCGCCGTTCCGAGGCCGCCAAGTACCAGCCCAACGACCAGGCCGCTCCCCACCAGTCGTGCCCGGGCCGCAACGTACTGCCGGAGTCGGGGTGGGTCACCGCTCTGGGCCATCAGTCGATCGCGTCGCGCATCCGCGGGTCGAGCGCGTCACGCATCCCGTCACCGAGCAGATTGAACCCGAGGACGGTGATAGCGAGGAACAGCCCCGGGAAGAAGGAGAGCCACCACTCACCAGTCAGGAGGCCGTTCTCGACGCCTCGGGAGAGCATCAGGCCCCACGATGGCGTCCCGGCCTGTGCGCCGAATCCGAGGAAAGACAGCGCCGCGAGGTCGATGATGGCGAGCCCGAAGTTCAGCGTCGACTGGACGGTGATCGGCGCGAGCGTGTTCGGCAGGATGTGCCGGACGAGCACCCGCGGGTCGGTCGCGCCGAGCGCAACTGTCGCGTCGACGTACTCGTCTTCGAGCACTTTGAGCGCGGCTCCGCGGACGACCCGAGCGAACCGCGGCGTGTACACCAGCACGAGCGCCACCACGGCCCGCCAGAGCCCAAGGTCTCGCGGGAAGATGGCGACCAGCGCAAGTGCGAGCAACAGCGGCGGGAACGCCAGTAGGACGTCCATCGTTCGCATGATGACGTTGTCGGTCACGTCGCCGTAGTACGCCGCAATAATACCCAGGCCGACACCGACGGTAGTCGATGTACCGACGGTAATCGTCCCGAACTTCAGGGCCAGCCACGCGCCGTACAGGCTCCGCTTGTAGATGTCACGGGCCGCCGCGTCCGTCCCGAACAGTTGTTGATTCGCGGGCGCGGGACCGAGCCAGCCGGGCGGTGCGCGGTCAGCGATCTCAGTACCGAGCTGTGAGCTGGCAAGCGCGCCGAGGTCGTAGGTCACGCGGGCGTAGATGGCGACAGCGGCCATGCCGAGGATGATCGTCAGCCCGACGACGGCGAGGCGGTTCGTCAGCAGGTCGGCGAGGAACGGGGACGCCCGCAGGCGTCCCAGCGTGCCCCGTGTCTCGGTGTCCGTACTCATTGTTGAATCCGTGGGTCGAGATAGCTGTATGTGACGTCGACGAAGAGGTTCACGAGCGTAAACAGCAGGGCGAAGGTGAGCACCGTTCCCTGTACGACCGGGTAGTCCGAGACGCCGATGGCGGTGACGATAGTCAGCCCCATCCCGTTGATACCGAACACGGTCTCGGTCAGGACTGCCCCGCCCAGCAGCGTCCCGAACTGGATACCGATGACGGTGACGACCGGAATCAGCGCGTTCCGGAAGCCGTGTTTCATCAGCGTGATTTTCGCGCCCTGACCCTTCGCCCGCGCGGTCCGGATGTAGTCCTGCCGGATGACTTCGAGCATCGAGGAGCGCATCATCCGCGAGATCAGTGCCGTCGAGTAGACGCCGATGACCACCGCCGGCAGGAACAGGTGATGCGCCGCCGAGAGGAAGGCCTCGGTGTTCCCGAGCAGTATTGTATCGACTGTTATCATCCCGGTAAGGGGCAGCTCACGGCCGAGCAGCGTCCAGGTGTCGGGCAGAAATAGCGTTGAGGCGATACGCCCGCTGGTCGGGAACACGTCAAGGTACGTCGAGAACAGCAGGATGAGCAGCGGACCGGACCAGAATATCGGGACGGAAATACCCGTCAGTGCTCCGATTCGGGTGACGTGGTCCGTCAGCGAATCCTGCTTGACCGCGGAGATGATGCCCAGTGGCAGTCCGAGCAGGATGCCTGCCGCCTGGCCGTAAATCGCGAGTTCGAGCGTGATCGGGAGTCGGTCGGAGATGACCGAGCGGACGCTGTTCCCGCGGCTAATGCTGTAGGACTGTCCGAAGTCGAACCGTGCTGCGTCCCACAGGAAGGTCAGGTACTGCTCCCAGAGCGGCCGCCGAAGTCCCAGTTCAACACGTATCTGTTCGAGCTGTTCGGCCGACGCTCGCTGGCCGGCGATAATGATAGCCGGGTCGCCCGGAGCCAGGTGGAGGATCGCAAAGACGACCGACGCGACGCCGAACAGCACCGGGATGAGCAACAGCAGTCGCTTGATGACGAACCGTGGCGGTACCACCGGCTCAGCCAGCCTGAAAAGAAACTGTGTCCAGTTCATTCGGAAGTTCCCTTGAAGCGCTACTGCAGTTCGACTGTGTTAAGATACGGGCCACCTACGGAGCTGATCGTGTAGGTGTCTTCGACGACAGCCTCGTTGACCGCCCGGAGCGTCTCGGCGTAGTCGATGAACACCCACGGGGACTCGTCGTAGGCTATCTGGCTGGCCTCTTCGTACATCGTCTCGCGGTCGCTCTCCGCGTAGGTCTTCTGGGCTTCCCGGACCAGTTCCATGTAGTCGGCGTTGGCCCAGCCGGACACGTTGAGGGTGTTGTACCCGTCGGCGTCGAAACTGACCCAGTCCTGCCCGTCGGGGACGGCGTCCATCTCGACCTGTGGGTCCAGCAGGACGTACAGGAAGTTGTCCGGGTCGGCGTTGTCGGTGTACCAGCCGAGGAAACACGCGTCGTGTTTCCCGGCCGACGTGTAGTCCAGATACGGCCCGAAGTTGGAGAACTGGTTGATGTTGACCGTCAGACCGATTTCCTCCAGGTCAGACTTCACCTGGTTCGCCGTGTTGACCGGGCTGGGGTTGTATCCGCGAGGGTTCGAGAACGTCGCGAGTTCGAACTCGAAGCCGTCGCCGTAGCCCGCCTCTTCGAGCATCGACTGGGCCTTCTCCTTGTCCGTCGGATACGGATCGAGGTCGTCGTTGTGCCCGAGCACGTCCGGTGGGAGCGGCTGGGAGGCCTGGGTCGCAAAGCCCTGGTAGATCTGGTTGACGATGGCCTCGGTGTTGACGGCGTGGGCGATGGCCTGGCGGACCTGCCGGTCCCGGAACGGCTCGAACCGCGCCATGTTCATCGCCATGTAGCCGTGGTTGATGCCGTCCTTCCGCAACAGCGTCGCCGTCCCGCTTTCCTCGGCGCGCTGGAAGCCGGAGGAGTCGAGGTTGTCCGTGATGTGTGAGGCCCCGTTGATGACGTCCTGCACTCGCGTGCTGTTTTCGGTGATGGTCTTGAAGATGACCGTTCCGACGTTCGGGCCGTCGCCCCAGTAGTCGTTGTTGGCCCGCAGTCGGATGCGCTCGTTCGGGTTGTCGAGCGTATCGAACTGGAAGGCCCCGGTGCCCGCGGGTTCGCTTCCGAGGTCGGCCTGATTGTCGCCCATCGATTCGATCTGGGCTTTCGAGAGGACTGCCGAGGCGAACATCGCGAGGTTCCGAAGGAACGGCGCGAACTGCTGTGTAAGCTCGATTGTCAGCTCGTAGTCCTGGCTCGCGTCGACGCTTTCGATCCAGTCGCCGAGCGTGAACGGACCGTACCCCGACCGGGTATCGTCGCCGAGGTAGTACTCGTAGTCGCTCTGGGTGAACCGCTGCCAGGTTGCCTTGAAATCTGACGCGGTGAACTCTTCGCCGTTGTGGAAGGTTACACCTTCGCGAAGCGTCAGCGTCGCGGTAGTTCCCTCGAGAGTGTAGTCGGTCGCGAGCGCGTCTTCGAGTTGGCCGCCGCTCCCGGCCGCGAACTGGATGAGGGTGTCAAACACCTGATTGGTGACCTTCGCCACCTCGCCGCTGGTCGACTGCTGTGGGTCGTAGTTTTCCGGGTGGTCACCGCGGGCGTACACGAGCGTCTGGTCGCTTCCGCCGTCCCCGCCGTCGCTACCAGTGCCGTCGCCACCGTCTCCACCTTCGGTTCCGCCACCATCGCCGCCGTCGCCGGAACAACCTGCGAGCGTTGCGGCTGCCGCGGCACTGCCGGCCGCGGTAAGGAAGCTCCGTCTGTCCAGAGAATCACCGGATGACATGGAACTTTGTTCAAACAGATATATTATAATTGTACCGGATAGATCAATGATTCTGCTATATATATGTTGATAGTTATGTGCAGCTAAGTAATATTATTCAGTTACTGCTTTCCTCCTCCTGTTCGTAGAGGTGACACGCTGCTGGGTGGGAGTCCGGTTGCAGTTCGGGATGCTGTGTCTCACAGACGCTTTCGAATCGATCCCGTAGCGCCGACGCGGCGGCGTCCCAGTCCTCGTCCGCGAGATGTTCAATCGACGTTTCGACGACGCGGCGGTTCTCTCCGGTCAGGCTCGTTTCGAAGAACCGGTCGACCATCGTCTGTTTGAACGCTGCCATCGGTACCTCCCCCCTGCCGCTCGGCGGCTCGGTAAGGTCCGCGCCACCGTCCGTCGCCGCTGTGGCACTGTCGGTTTTTCGGGCCTGCTTCCGAACTGCATCGATGGCGATGGCCTCGTCCTCGACCCGTTGCCGGTAGTCCATTACCTCGCGGTACGTCTCCTGTTCGATGTCGATGTCGGGCGGGATGACTTCGGGACAGCGTGTCCGGAAGTGACAGCCCGACGGCGGGTCGATCGGCGACGGAACGTCGCCTTTCAGCAGTATCCGGTCGGCCTCCACGGTCGGGTCCGGTTCCGGGATCGCCGACATGAGTGCCCGCGTGTAGGGATGTTTCGGGTCCGCGAACAGGTCCGGCGTGTCGGCGACTTCGACCACCTCACCGAGATACATCACCGCGACCCGGTCACAGATGTGGCGAACCACGCTCAGGTCGTGGGCGATAAACAGATACGTTAGGCCGAACTCATGCTGGAGGTCCTCCAGAAGGTTGATTATCTGTGCCTGGACGCTCACGTCCAGCGCCGAAACGGGTTCGTCACAGACGATGAAATCGGGGTCGACGGCGAGCGCGCGAGCGATGCCGACCCGCTGGCGCTGTCCGCCTGACAGTTCGTGCGGGTAGCGGTCGTACTGGTCCGGATCGAGCCCCACCGCCTCCATGAGGTCGGCCACGCGGTCGACCCGCTGTTCCCGGCGTGAGCCGTCACCGGTGTCTTCCGGCAGGTCGTGGATCTTCAGCGGCTCCATGATCGTCTGGCCGACTGTCATCCGCGGGTCGAGGCTGGACATCGGGTCCTGGAAGATCATCTGCAGGTCCCGACGGACTTCCCGCAGGCCATCCTTGTCGAGGTCCGCGAGGTCTTGGCCGGCGAAGACCACGGTCCCGTCTGTCGGTTCTAGCAGTCTGAGGATGGTCCGGCCAGTCGTCGACTTCCCACAGCCGGACTCGCCGACGAGCCCCAGCGTCTCGCCCTCGTAGATATCCATCGAGACGCCGTCGACGGCCTTGACCGACTCCGGCTCGCGCCCGATGTACTTGTCAAGCAGGTCGTCGGCCCGCGAGAAGTGTTTTTTCAGCCCGTCGACCTCCATGAGCTGTCTGTCCGTTCGCGTCGTCTCCGTCGCGGCGACACCGGCGTCGCCAGTACCGTATTCGTCTGTATCGAACGATTCGAGGATACATTTCGAGCGGTGGGTGACGTCGTCCGGCCCGTGCTGGAGATACGGAATCTCGCCCTCGCGACACTCGGGCTCGGCCCACGGACAGCGGTCAGCGAAGTGGCACCCTTCGGGCATGTCGATGAGGCTGGGAACGTTTCCTTCGATTGGAGTCAGCCGCTCCGTTCCCTCGCCCGGTATCGATTCCAGCAGCGTGTACGTGTAGGGATGTGACGGGTTCTGGAATATCTCCTCGACCGGCCCCTCCTCGACGATTTCGCCGGCGTACATCACGGCGACGCGGTCGCAGGTCTCTGCAACGACGCCGAGGTCGTGCGTGATGAACAGGACCGACATCCCGAGGTCCGCCTGGAGGTCGTCGATGAGGTCCAGAATCTGTGCCTGGATAGTCACGTCGAGCGCCGTCGTCGGCTCGTCGGCGACGAGCAGCTTCGGGCGGCACGCCAGCGCGATGGCGATGAGGACGCGCTGGCGCATCCCGCCGGAGAACTCGTGGGGGTACTCGTCGACGCGGTCGGCCGGCTCCGGGATTCCGACCTCTTCCAGCAGCGAGATAACGTCCGACCGGATCTCCTCGTCCATCTCGCTGCCCCGGCTGAGCGAGGGCGTAATCTCCCGGACGGCGTTGAACCACGAGTCGTTCCGCTTGCTCCCGTAGCGGTGGAGGCGCAGGCTCTCCGCGACCTGCTCGCCGACCGTTATCGCGGGGTTCAGCGATGTCATCGGGTCCTGGAAGATCATCCCCATATCGCCGCCGCGGATGTCCCGCATCACCCGCTCCGGGGCTGCCGTCAGGTCGACGTAGCCGTCGGTGATCGTGACGGGCGCCTCGCCGCCCTCCGGAAGGGCCTTTTTCGGAGCTTTCCGAATGAACTGCTCGGCGAGCGTCCTGTCGTCAGCCGTCGTCGAAACCGAGTCGGGGACACGGTTCCGGTCGACCGTCGCCGCGTCGATGGTGATGAAACCGCTGTCGCTGTCGGCCGTCCGTACTGCCTTCGGATACTGCCGAGACAGCCGTGTGACTGTCTCAAGCGCGCCGAACCGGATCTCCCCGCCGGCGATGTGTCCGGGCTCGTCGACGATGTCCATTGCCGATAACGCTGTGACGGATTTCCCTGATCCCGACTCGCCAACCAGACCGACGGTTTCGCCCTCCCTGACAGTGAGGTCGATGCCGTCGACGGCTTTGACGGTGCCGCGGTCCGTCTCGAACTGGGTTCGGAGGTCAGATAATGTTAAGAGGTCGCGCATCTGTCGCCTTCTTCTCAAAATACCAGTAAAACTGTTGTGCCACTGGCCCACCAACAATTTATCCCGGCCGCCGCCACACTCGACGTATGAACGACCCTGTCGACCCCGAGTCTAACCCCTTCGACCGTGTCGTCGGTCACTGGGAGCAGGTCATCGAGGACATGGCGGCCACGGCGACACAGTACCGCGACGACGGGCGCGAGGCTATCGAACTCCACCCCGGAGACGTGGCGGTACTGACCGGCGAGCCGCGAACGATGGCTGAACAGACTGGCGAATACGAGCCGGAGACCCGGCGGCTCGGCTTCGATGTTGTGGTTCCCGGCGACGAGTTCCGGCGGGTCGCCGACGCGCTCGAAGACCGCACCGTCGAGCGCAGCGAGGTGTTCCGGGCGACCGACGACGGGATGGTGTTCCTGCTCGTCGCGCTGGAATGTGGCGACGACCTCGCCGTGCTCGTGCCGCTGTACTACGACAAGACCGACCGGGCGGACCTCTCGCAGGTCGCCGCCGACCACGGACTCTACTCACACATCCGACCGCTCACCGACGACGAGGTGGTCACCGTCTCCCACGAGGACCCCGAACCGTTCTTCCCCGAGTGAAACCTGGTTCCGGACGGGTCACAGACCGCTTAGCTACGAGGTCTCTCGGACTCGGGTCAGCCGGTACGCCGGCACGTCGAAGACGAGACCGTAGAGTGCCCGGTTGGCGATGACACCGACACCGAAGCCCGAGAGAACGGCCGCGAGTACGAGCGTCACCGACGCCTCGGAAAGCGTCACGAGGCCGGCGACAGCCCCGGACAGCACGATGAACGCCGCCAGTGCGGCGACCTCCGGGTAGACGCCCGGGACCGCGTCGTGTTCGACGACAGCCACCGTGATCCCCGTCAGGAGTCCGAACCCGACAACCACCGCCAGTACGTCGACCAGTGCTGTCCCCGCCTCCGCGTAGCCAAGCACCGCCCCGCCGATGCCAATGGCGAGGTCGGTCCGCAGCACTTTCTGTGTCGCTTCGTGGACCGACATCGATGGCTGTGTATCGGGGTCGATACCGTCCATTTCAGCCGTGTCTACTCGTCGACTTGGAATTCATTCCCACACTCTGGACAACACACCTCGTCGTGTCGCAGCGCCGCGGACTGCTCGCGGACCTCCCGCATCACCGAGGAAATCCGGTCTTCGGCCTCCATCTCGTCCTCGACGGCGAGGTCGACACCCTCGACTTCGAGGAGGAACTTCGCGACCTCGGTGGCCTCGTACATCACGTCGTCGAGGTCCTCAGCGGTGAAGAAGTCACACATCGCGCCGTAGAGGAACGTCGCGCCGGCCTTCCGGACTTTGTCCTCGAAGGCAGCGCGGGCCTGATTGACCGCCTGTGGCGTGTACGTGTCCGTCATGAACGGGACGAGTTCTGGGAGGTTCTCCCCGATTTTCGTCATCTCGACGCCAGTTTCGGTCCGGAAGTCAGCACAGAGGCGGGCGATGGCCCACTCGCGGGCGGTGATGTACGTCCGGTCCCGGAGGAAATCGTTCGCGCGGTCGTAGGTCCCGCCCTCGATTTTCTTGAAGCGGTCGTACTTTTGTACGTCGGACGGGACGTCACTGGCTTCAGAAACCGCTGTCCCGCTGGTTGGCTCGGCCGGTGCTGTCCCCTCGGTGGCCGAGTCGGCGGGGCCGCTTTCCGTGGTCTCGCCGTCGTCGGCCCCGTCATCCGCGGCCGCCGGGTCGTCCGGCTGGTGGCCGGCCGAACCGTCGTCTGCCGCCTCGACATCCGTCTCGTCCGGCGGTGCGCCCTCAGTCATAGCCGAGCATGCGTGCCCGCGGTGAAAAAGGGTATCGCCGCCGCCCCGCTGTCATGGTCTTTCCCCGACAGTTCAGCCGGGTGGCTTTTTTACCGCTCCCATGCATGGCCCGACTATGAAAATACTGCTCGGTGTCGGGGGCAGCGAACTGTCCTACCAGGCACTGACCGAGACACTCGAACGCGTATCGGAAACAGGCGACGAGCTGACCGTCGCTGTCTTCGAAAACGGCGACATCGACGCCGACCTCGAAACGGTCCAGCAGCGGATACAGGAGTATATCGACGAAAGCGGGCTCGAGCCGCCGATCCGCCACGTCGAAGGCACCTCGCCGGGCAGCGAGCTGGTGAACATCGCCGAGAGCGAGGAGTTCGATAGGATCGTCCTCGGCGGTGGCGGCCGCTCGCCGCTCGGGAAGATACAGCTCGGCCCCATCGTCGAGTTCGTCCTGCTGAACGCACAGACGCCAGTGACTCTCATCCGATGACTCGAACGTACCCAGACGAACCCGCCGAAGAGTTCCCACAGCCGCCACGGACGATCACCGACCGCAAGGACCGTCCCATCGACGTCATTCCCGCCGACGACGCCGATACGGAGAGCCTCGTCGAGATGTATCTCGACTTCGACCCTGCCGACCGTGCGCAGGGCATCCCACCGGTCAAAGAGGAAGCGATCCGTGAGTGGCTCGAAACGATCCTCGACGGCGACTGTGTCAACGTCGTCGCCAAACACGACGACACTGTCGCCGGCCACGCGACGCTGGTCCCGGACAACGAGGACGAGCACGAACTCGCTATCTTCGTGCTACAGGCCTACCAGGGCGCTGGTATCGGGACGGCGCTGGTCGAGACGCTGCTGGGTCACGGTCAGGCCGAGGGCATCGACCACGTCTGGCTCACCGTCGAGCGGTGGAACGACCCGGCGATATCGCTGTACGAGAAGGTCGGCTTCGAGATCAGTAGCGCCGAGAGCTTCGAGATAGAGATGGCGATCCGTCTCTAAACGGTGAGCACTGGCTGGCTGGCGTACTCGATGACGTAGATCGCCGCGCGCCCGACGGCCTCTTCGCCCTCGCTTCTCTCCTCGCGCGGGACGACGATGAAATCCGCGTCGACGTCCTCCGCCACATCGAGGACGACGCTGCCCGGTGTCTGCATCAGTCGTGTCTCGGAGAACGCGGTCGCGGACGACGTTTCGAACGTGCCGTCGTGGACGTCGCGGAACCGTTCCCGGATGCTCTCGGTGAACGCTCGATGCTCCTCGGCGATCGCGGTTGCGCTCACGTCGCCGCTGTCGATATCCTGGTGGAGCCGTTCGTCGATGACGAACAGCAGGTGGAGATCGGCGTCGTACCGCTCCGCGACGGCGATCGCGTACTCGGCCGCTCGTTCCGACTGGTCGCTGCCGTCGACCGGCGCGAGTACGAGGTCGATGTCCATCACTCGCCAGTGCGGCCCCGGCCGGCAAAAATCCACCGAGGTTCGTGCCGACCCCGTGGCGTCATCCGGAGCGTCCCTCGCCGTGACCAACAGTGTATTTAGTCGCGGCTTCGATGCGTGGTGTATGTTCGATACGGTGGTCATCGCCACGGACGGCTCCGGCAGCGCAGAGCGGGCCGTCGAAGCGGCGCTGGACCTGGCAGCGCGCTTCGACGCAACTGTCCACGGGCTGTACGTCGTCGACACCGGCGAGGTTGAGACGACTCCCGAAGAGGTTCGCGAGGCGCTGGAGCGCGCGCTGGCGACCACTGGCGGCCGCGCCCTCTCGTTCATTCTGGAGGCCGCCGACGCCGAGGCAGACGAGGAGCTCGTCACTGCCGTCCGGGAGGGTGACCCGGCCGACGAAATCTGCAAGTACGCGGCGGAACACGACGCCGATGTCATCGTCAGCGGGACTCGGGGCCGCCACGGCGAACATGGATTCCTGCTGGGAAGCGTCGCCGAGGAACTCATCCGGGAGGCCCCCATGCCGGTGCTGACGGTCCGCCAGCTCGAAGGCGAGCCAAACCCCGAGCGCGAGGACGTGTAACGGAACCCGACGGCTTCTTGACGCCCCGCCCGCTTGCTGGGGCATGGACGATTGGCTCATCGACGACGACCGTCTCTCTATCGGCCGCAAATCCGTACTCCCCGGCGAGGGGTTCTTTATCCCGGATTCCTACGAGGAAGAGCAAGCCGAAGCGGAAGCCGCCGAGACGCTGGACGACGCCGGTGTCATTGTTATCGCCGACCCGGACGCAGACGGACTGGCCTGTACCGCACTGATCCGCGAGGCCCACGGAGAAGGCGCACTGCTGCCTGCCGGCCCACACGAACTCACCGAAGCGCTCGAATGGACCGCCGAGTACGCCGACCCCGACGCGACCGTCTTCATCTGTGACCTCTGTCCCGACCGCGAATCCGACATCGCGCCCCTCGATTCGCTGATCGAGCGCGTCGAACGCGTCGTCTGGTTCGACCACCACCAGTGGCCCGACGACCTCGCCGCCGACGTGGACGCGGCCGGCGTCGAGCGCACCGTCGGAGATAGTGAGGAAGTGTGTACCGCTGACGTGGCGCTGTCGGAACTCGACTACGACTTCGACGAGCAGTGGGCCGACCTCGCCGCCGTCACCCGCGACCACGACCTCTGGATCCGCGACGACCCCCGAAGCGACGACCTCGCGGACCTCTCGTACTGGAGCGAACCCGAGGAGTACATCGAGGCGGTTCGCGACCACGGCCCCGACCTCTCGCCGGAGTTCCACGAGTTCCTCGACGAGAAGCGCGTCGAGAAGGAGGCGCTCATCGAGAAGGCCGTCGAGCGGGCCGAACTCCGCGAGGTCGGCGAGTGGACGGTCGGCGTCACCTACGGCCGCTGCTCACAGAACGAGGTCGCCGAGGCGCTCCGCGAGCAGGGCGCTGACGCCGCCGTCATCGTCAAGCCCGCCGGCTCCGCCTCGATTCGTGGGACGGATAACTTCGAGCGCGCCCACGAGGTCGCCCAGCAGGTCAACGGCGGCGGCCACCCGAAGGCGGCGGGCTGCAAGCCCGACATCTACGACGACATGATGGACTACGCCCACCACTGGACGACGCAAGGGGCCGTGGCGAAACAGGCTATCGTGGACGCCTTCCGACGGCTGCCTGAGGAAGAAGCGGAAGGCGTCGATACCGACCGATAGGCGGGCCCGTGAACGAACTGAACGGTATTTCGCCCCCTGACACAACGTTGATTTATCTCTCCGTCGTCACTGCCGGGTGATGTCCGAGACCCTCCACACGCGAATCGCGCGCGAAACAGCTGTGCGACGGCGACTCGGAAGCGCCGTTGCCGTCGGCGTGACGCTGTACGTCCTCGACGGCTCGGTACGGTACGCCGCGGTCGCGGCGGCGCTCGCCTTCTGTGTCTGGCTCGTCGCCGACGCCGCCCAGGCCACTGTCGGCGACTACGCCGACCACATGGTGTTCGGGCTCCTCGTGTTCGGCTTCGTGGCGTACACGGTCGCGGCCGCCGGCCTAACGTGGGTCGTCGTCCCCGGGGCGCTTCTCGGCTGCTGGTTCATGATTGACGGCATCCAGCACCTCCGGCACGGCGTCACCCGCAATGAGGTCGGGGTGTCGTACTCACACGATGGCGGCCCCGTGACGGGCCTGCCGAAGGCACTGCTTGTCAGACTTGCCGAACCGTTCCTGCTGTAGGCCCGGGGACTACTCCCCGACGACCCACTTGTCGCTGTACCGTTCTCCACAGGCACAGACTGCGTAGGCGTGGACCACGTCTCCCTCGGCGTAGAGCCCGCCTACGTCCTCGTTCTGTTCCTCGGCGAAGGCGAAGACGAATCGGGTCGTGTGGTCGCTCTCCGGCTCCTCCTCGGCGATCGGACAGACCGCGTCGGTCAGGTCGTCGTCGATGTCGCCCTCCGTACCCATCGCCTGCTGAGCCAGTCCCATCGGGTCGATGCCCGTCGCCGACTGGAACGCGCTGCGGCCGTCGTCGCCCGGCAGGACGAGGACGTGGCCGTCCTCGACTTCGTCGGCGTACTCGGCCAGCGCGCCGGGGTTCGAGACGGCGTCCTCGTGCAGGAAGAAGAGCACGTCTTCAGGCCGCTCGCCCGCCAGAAACTCCGTGTGTTTGGTCATGCAGGGGGAGAGTCACTCGCCGGGCAAAAGTGCCGCGTTCCGCTCGGGAACGAGACGCGCTGTGTCGCCGCCCCTTCCAGCCTCACTTTTAGGCTCATTCGTCTGGTATCGTCGTCCATGACCGACTTCGGCGAGTACGTCACGGATATCGTCCACGAACCGACCCAGACCGACAGCCCGGGGTTCGACCTCACCGTCGGCGAAGTGTACGAGGTCGTCGAGCCGGGGCGGATCGACTTCGGCGGCGGCGAACTCGACGCGGCCGGCGTCACACCCCATTCGAGCGAGAAGCGGAATCCGGACGACGACTACGAGTGGTGGACGCTGCGGGCCGGCCAGTATCTCGTCGAGTACAACGAATCGCTGACCGGCGCGGCGACGGTGACGCTCCAGCCGCGGACGGAACTGCTCGAACGCGGCGCGACGCACTCGACACTGCACGTCGACGCGCTCCCGCGCGTGCCGCTATCGGTCGGCGGCGCGGGGCTACAGCTCAAAGAGAATGCCAGAGTCAGTACGATTGTCGCGGCCGAGGAGTAAACGGGTAGACAATCCGCCTCATACGGATTGTTGTAGCGATTTACCGGTATGTGTCGACCCCGTGATCGGCACTATCCGGAAATAATCCACAACAATCCGTATCAGGCGTTGACGTCTTCGAGGTGGCGGCTGGCGACGACCTTGCCCGTCGGCGTGAGCGTCGGCCCGTCGGACGCGTCCTGAACGAGGCCGTCCTCGGCGAGGTCCTGGAGAATCATCGACACCTGTGAGGAGTCCTTGCCGAGAATGCTCGCCAGCGGCATCCCGTCCATGTCGCCGGTCGAGTACATGGCGACCAGCACCTCCTTCTTGTCCTTGGTGAGCTCGACGTTTTTGAGCTCCTCCATGAGCTCGGCGTACTCGCGGCGGAGATAGCGCCCGAGGATCGACATCTTTCGACTCGAAGCCATCGCGGCCAGCGTCGTCATGGCTGTCCCGTCTTTCATGTGCCGGACTGTCAGCACCGGCCGGCCCGTGCCGTTGATCTCCCGCGTGTTCCGGTCGAAGTCTGACACCGTTTTGAGATCGACGTTGAACGATCCGTCCTTGCGTCGGAACTCGACGTTACCGGGTGTGAGAAAGAGCTTCGCAGTCTTGAACGACTCGTCGGTGACGCGGCCACCGACGCGGGCGCGCTCTTTGACCGTCGTTTCGGTGCCGTTGATGACGGCCTTGAACAGCACCGTCCCGAACTTCTCGATCTTCTCGTCGCCAGCCTCGATGGCTGCGACGAGCCGCTTCCCCCTGTGTTCGAAGGCGATCGTCACCGTCGAGTCGAAGAAATCGCCCAGGTCGGGCGGGACCTGCCCGATGGCAATGTCGAAAATCGAGTCCAGCGGGATCGTCAGCTTGTCGTCCTCGCTTGCGGCCAGTACCAGCCGCTTTTGCGAGAGGACGATCCGACCCCTGATAGGGTCGCCCCGACCGGCCACTTCGGAGTTGAATTTGCCGACGAAATCCGCGATCACTGATTCCGACATTCGTCCGTTACCCGATGTACAGCAGCACTGATATTGAGCGTTTCGCGCGAGTATCAGCAGCAAAAATCGGCTTCATTCGGGAGAACGGGGGCTAACGGCGTCAGTTGTCGAGGTTTCGAGCAATATCTGACAGCGAGGCGTCCGGCCCGCCGGTCGCCGTATAGACGACGCGCTTGCCCGGCGTTCGGAGGCCGTACTCGGTTCCGTCGGTTACCACGTCGAGATGTGCTGACCCGCCGAGCGAGACTTCGCCGTCGGCGACCCACTCCGCGAGGCGGTTCGTCCCGTCCCGTTCGCGGGCCAGTCGGCGGTTGTCGGCGACGTGTGAGAGCACCGGCTCGCCGTCGAGATTCGTCTCGACGACGGCGTGGTACCGGTCGCCGTCCAGCGCGAGGCGGACGGTGTCGCCGTCGTCGAAATCGAGTTCGTCCGGGAGCACGACCCGGGGTCGGTCGGTTCGGCCGACCGACTCGACGGGAACGCGATGCGTCTCGACGGTTTCGTGGTCACTGGGAACGCGGTCCGGCACTGACTTACTCGTCGTCGTCGCCGAGGAGTTCGGCCACGTCGTCGCTGCCGCGGGCCGTGATCTTCGCGTTGATCTGGCGCGTGTCGTCGCTGACCTCGCGGCCGCGGACGGTGATGCGCTTGCGCTCGCCGTCGGTGGTCGGTTTGAAGCCGACGCCGCCGTCGGACATGATTTCTTTCGTCATGACGCCGCGAACGTCGGGTCGCATCGGTCGGCCCGAGGTGTCCGACCCGCCGGTCAGTTCGAGCGTGTAGCCATCGAGGCCGACAGCGCCGCCGTCGACCTCGTCGCCGAGCTCGCGGCCGATGAAGCGGTTTGCGTCCTGTCCGTCGACGTCGATCTGGTAGGTGTGGCCGTCCTCCGGATCGGAGACGGCGACCGTGAATTCTGCCATACCTGTTCTCAATCAACCGCGCTTCAAAAACGCGTCGAACCGTCCGTCCCGGTCGCACCGTCTCAGCGTCACGGTTACTGGTCAGCCATCGCATCGCTCGCGATTGAGCGGCCGCGGGCCTCAAGCTGGACCTCCCGGCGTGTCCGGACCGGTTCGAGGATATCGGCTTCCATCAACCGGTCGTACACGGCTTCGACTTCCTCTATTTCCATATCGACGAAGTCCGGAATCTTGAACGGCGAGATGCCGGAGTACAGCGCCATCAGCACCTGCGTCTCCTTATCCGAGAGGTCCACGTCGTCGGCGATGTTGCGCTGCTCACCTTGCCGGACGAGTCCCTCGATGAGCGAGACGTGACGTGGCGTCCCCGAAATGTGAGTCTCGACGCTGGTCCCTTCGATGGTGTGTTCGACCTCCAGCAACGGTCGCTCGTCGCCCCGAATCGTCTTCTCCTTGGCCTCGACGGTCCCCACGTCGTCGATGTCAAGTTCGACGAACGTACCGCTGGCGATGGCCAGATTGATGCAGTCGCCGTCGAGTTTGAGTCGCCCCTTCTCCCAGCCGCCGTCCTGAACAACGCCACCCTTGACTGCGGGGTGGTTGACGAGGACGACGGTCTGGTCGAGCAGCGTGCTGTAGAGGTTCTCCTGAAATTCCTCGGCCTTTTTCGCCGAGATGAGCGTCACGTTCCGGCCGGCCTGCACCTTGATGTAGCTGTCAACTTGCGCGAGGGGCTGGTTCATCTGGCTGGCCGTGACGCTGCTGACCTTCGACAGCGGGATGGTCCGCTTGCCGTCGTTGGTTGCGAGGACGAGACGCTTGTTCGAGAGGAGTATCCGACCGGGTAGCCACTCGATGTCGTTTCGCTTGCGCCCGTCCGAGACGACCTGGACGAACTTCCCCTTCGTATCGACCAGTGCGTGTTCTCCGTCGCTCATCGGTTAGCCAGCTATCGCTCTGGTGTACGCCCCGCCGCGTCTTAATCCACTCGGCTGACTCATCCGCGGCCACCGAGCTTCGAGATAGCCGAGAACGCCTTCTTCCTGACCACGTCGTGTTCGGTTTCGTCAATGAGCTTATCCAGCGTCTTCCGGGACCGCTCGCCGCCGACTTTCCCGAGGGTGAAGATGGCCTGGCCACGAACGTTGGGGTCGACGCCGTCGTCCTGGACAATTTTGAGTAGTCGCCGCTCGACCATGTTGTCGTCGTCGCCGAGTTCGGCGAGGCTGGTCGCGGCGAACTGTCGGAGCATCTGGTCGTCGTCGCTGAGCGCGTCGACCAGCGATTCGATGACGCGGTCCCGCTCCTCCTGACTGGTGACTCGGCCGAGCATCCAGGCGGTGTTGCGCCGCTGGGCCGACTGCGTGCTCTCTTCGAGAATTTCGACCAGCGGCACGACGACGCTCCGGTCGTCCGTGTTCGAGAGCTTCTCGACGACGGTGTCGCGGATCTCGTGGCTCTGGTCGGTCGGGACGTTCGACAGGAGTTCGATGAGCGAGTAGACTGCCGTCCGCCGAACGGCAGCCGACTCGTCTGAGAGGGCTTCGATGAGATAGTCCACCGGCCGGTCGTTGCCGAAGTTCCCGAACGCGCCGACGGCGATGCGCCGGACCCGTTCGTCGTCGTCCTCGTACAGCGGCAACAGCGCCTGGAGCGCCTGCCGGTTCCCGATGTTCCCCAGCGCGTCCGCTGCCTCGCGCCTGACGGCAGCTTTGGGGTCCGACAGGACGTTTTCGAGCGGGTTCGTCGCCCGCGAGTCGCCGATCTTCCCGGCTGACCGGGCCGCTCGCGCCCGCACTCGTGGGTCCGGGTCCTCGAAGCGCTCTGCGAGCTTCGGGACCGCGTCGGCCTGGTCTAAGTTTCCGAGGCCGTTCGCGGCCGCCATCCTGAGTTCGGGCACATCGGCGTCAAGCACCTGCATGTACGCCTTCGCCTTCACCCAGTCTGCGGCGTCGTCTTCGAGGTCGACGCCGGCCATTCCCCCGATGAGTTGCGTGATGGCGTCGTCGCCGAGTTCGTCCAGCGAGTCGATAGCCGCGCCGGTGATCGCGTCGCTGTCGCTCTGGGCCGCGTCCACGAGCGCGTTGACCACGTCGCGCCGGTCGTCGTGGTCGTCGAAGTTCCCCAGTAGCTCCGCGGCGCGGGTCTTGACCCGCTCGTTGTCGCTTTCCCTGAGGAGGCGGATGAGTTCCTGTGCCTTGCCGTCCCGTTCCAGTTCGTAGAGGCTCATTGGTCGCTACACACGCCGGTAGATGCGGTGTCGTTTGTCGACCGCTTCGAAGGAGTCCCGACACTCCGCGGGCAGCGTCTCGGTCATGCCGATCATGAGATATCCGCCCTCGCGGAGCGACCCGCGGATCGTCTCGAAGATGGGGACCTTGAACTCCGAGTCGATGTAGATGAGGAGGTTCCGGCAGAACACCAGATCGAAATCGCGCTTGGGGTCGCCCCGGATGAGGTCGTGTTGCTCGAACGTGACCATCTCTTTGACCCGGTCCCGGACCTCAAACGTGTTGCCGTCCTGCTCGATGTACTTCGTGTAATCGTCCAGCGGCTCCAGCTCGTCTGCGATGTCGGTCGTCTGGGAGGTCGCGTAGGTACCCATTCGGGCTTCTTCGAGGATGTCGGCGTTGATGTCCGTCGCCGTGATCTCGACCCGCCGGGCGTCGATCTCGGGGTCGTCGAGTGCCAGCATCGCCGCCGAATACGGCTCGCGGCCGTCGGCACTCGGGGCCGACCAGAGCCTGACGCGACGGTTGTTCTCCGTGAGGTCCCGGAGGACCGGCCGCAATCGCTCCCAGGCGTCCGGGTTCCGGAAGAAACTGGTGACGTTGATCGACAGCGAATCGAGCAGTTCCTCGCGCTCGCCGTCGTCGCGCTCTAGCAGTCGCTGGTAGGACTGGTAGTCCTCGGTGTCGGTCCGGCGCATCCGCGCGGTGATGCGGCGGTCGAGATACGAGTCGTTGTAAAAGCCCGACTCGAAGTCCATCTCCTCGCCGATGAACTCCACGAGGTCGTTGAAGGTGCGCTCGCTACCTTTGTTCATAGCGTCACCACGTCGAGGATGTGGACGATGTTCCCGTCGCCGAGAACGGCCGTGCCCGAGAGGCCGGGTGTTCCCGAGAGGATACCCTCCAGGGGCTTGACGACGACCTCCTCCTGGCTGTTGACCGAGTCACAGTGGAGCGCGACCTGGCGTTCGGACTCGCGGATGCGGACGAGCATCCCGTCGCCGTTTGCCGTCTCGCCCTCGATGTCGAAGGTGTCGTCGAGGTGGATGACCGGGTAGATCTCGTCGTTGTGCTTGATGACTTCCTGGCCGTTGACCTGCTTCGCCTCCTCTGTTCCGGTAATCTCGTCGACGTTCTTGATCGGGACGCCGTACTCCTCGCCGCCGACCTTGACGAACAGCACTTTGACGATAGCCATCGTCACCGGCAGGCGCAGCGAGACCGTCGTTCCCTCGCCCGGTTCGGAGTCGACGCTGACCGACCCGTCGAGCTGGGAGACCGTGTCGTGGACGACGTCCATGCCGACGCCGCGCCCGCTGGTGTCAGTCACTTCGTCGGCCGTCGAGAAGCCGGGGTGGAACACGAGGTCGTACACCGCGGAGTCGTCCATCGCGTCCAGTTCCTCGGGCGAGCGGACGCCCTTTTCGACGGCCTTCTCCCTGATTCCACTCACGTCGAGCCCGGCCCCGTCGTCTTCGACTTCGATGATGACGTGGTCGCGCTCGCGGGAGGCCCGGAGCGTGATGTGGCCCGTCGGGTCCTTGCCTGCCTGTTCTCGCTCCTCGGGCGACTCGATGCCGTGGTCGACGGCGTTCCGGAGGATGTGCATCAGCGGGTCCGAGATCTCGGTGAGGATGGTCCGGTCGAGTTCGATGTCCTCGCCCTCGATATTGAACTCGATGTCCTTGTCGAGTTCGCGCGCGAGGTCGCGGACGAGCCGCGGGAACTTCCCGACGACCTTCTTCAGCGGGATGAGCCGCATATCCATCACCGTGTTCTGGAGGTTCGCCGTGATCTTGTCCAGTTCGTTCAGCGTCTCGCCAGTGGAGTCGAGGTCGTCTTTCTCGACACCACGCCGGAGCTTGATTCGGCTCGTGACCAGTTGCTCGACGAGCCCGTGGAGGTCGTCGAGCTGGTCCACGTCGACGCGCACGGACTTGATCTCGTCGACGCTGTGTTCCTCTTCGGCACCCGGGTCGGGGTCCGAACCGGAATCAGCGTCCGTGCCGCTATCGTCGACAGCCTCTGCGTCGCTTACCAGTTCGTCGGTCACGTCGGTCACGTCGAAGCTGTCGACCTTCCCAGTCGTTCCCAGTTCGGCGTCGACGGTCGCCGCGTCGGGGCCGTCGAGATACAGGACGAACGTGTCCTCGAACTCGCCGTCCTCGATATCGGCACGGCTCGGACTCGAATCGAGAATGTCGAACCGCCCCTCGATGGACTCGACGGCAAGCATCGAGTCGACGCCGAGCATGTCAGACTCCCCGACGCTGATTTCGGCCTGCAGGACTCGCTCGTTGACAGCGTCGGCGTCGATGTCGGCATCGCTGACGCTGGCATCCGCGGAGAGCGACTCATCGCTGTCCGAGGAGCCACCGTTGTCTGCCGTTTCGGTGTCGCCCGCGGCGGCGGCCCCCTCTTCGAGAACGGCTCGGAGTTCCTCGACCATCTCGTCGGTCTCCGTCCCCGATTCGCCGTGCTCTTCGATCTCCCCGACGATGACCTCAATCTTGTCGACGCCGGCGAAGACGAGGTCCATCAGGTCCGGCGTGACCTCCATCTTGCCCTGGCGCATCTCGTCGAGCAAGTCCTCCATCGCGTGCGCGAGGTTCGCTGCGTTGTCGAAGCCCATCGCTCCGAAGTTACCCTTCAGCGTGTGGGCTGTCCGGAAGATCGAATCCATCGCCTCCGTGTTGGAGGGGTCGGATTCGAGTTCGAGCAGCGAGTTGTTGAGTTCGGTAATCGCTTCTTCACTTTCACGGATGAATGCGTCTAAATACTGGTCGTCCATTGTCAGGTCACCTCAGTGGTAATCGTGTCGATAATGCCGTCCGCAATGTCGTCGATAGGCAAGACAGTGTCCACACAGCCCGTCTCGGCGGCGCGCTTTGGCATGCCGTACACCGCGGACGTGGCCTCGTCCTGTGCGATGGTCTTGCCACCGGCTTGCTTGATCCGCCGAATCCCGTCTGCGCCGTCTTCGCCCATCCCAGTGAGGATGAGTCCGACGAGCGGGTCGTCGATTGTCTCCGCGGCCGTTCGCATCGTCACGTCGACGGCCGGCCGGACGCTGTTGACCGGTTCGTCCTGTGTCAGCTTCGTCCGCAGTCGGCCGTTCCGGTAGTTCTTGACCTCCATGTGCCGGTCGCCGGCAGCGACGAGTCCCTCGCCGCCGCCGATGCGCGCCCCGTCTGTGGCCTCCCGGACCTCGTAATCGCTTCGCGTGTTGATCCGCTCGGCGAACCGGCCGGTGAACCCCTCCGGCATGTGCTGGATGATGAGCACCCGGAGGTCAGCCTCGATGGGGAGGTTTTCCATTACCTGTTCCACCATCTTCGGGCCGCCGGTCGAAGAGCCGATGACGAGCGTCGGGTTCGCAACGTAGGTCGTCTGACTCGACGAGCCTCCGGTTGCCCTCCGGTCAGTGGCTGAACCGCCGGCTGTTGGTGAGCTCGCGCCGCTGTCGCTGCTTGTCCCGCCGTGGCTGTGTGTCGCGCCGACATCGACCGCCGCGACGGAGCTGACCATCTCGACCAGCTGGTCTTTCAGGCGTGACATCTCCATCGATACCTCGCCACCGGGCTTGGTGAAGAAGTCGACCGCACCCTTATCGAGCGCCTCGAACGTCACATCGGCGTTCTCGTCGGTGTGTGCCGACAGCATCAACACCGGTGTCGGAGACTCCGACATGATGCGCTCCGTCGCCTCGATGCCGTTCATTACCGGCATCTCGACGTCCATCGTCACGACGTCCGGTTTGTGTTCGATAACGGCCGACACCGCCTCCTCGCCATCACGCGCCTGCGCGACGACATCGATACCGCCATCGCTGAGGATATCAGAGATGACACTCCGCATGAAGTGAGAGTCGTCTGCGACCACGGCGCGGACACCATCTGCCATATCACCAACGCTCCCGTCGGACAGGAGACATCGGCGAACGAGACATCCTCATACCTACTTCCAAATCCCGTCCGGCCCCGAAATAAATACTCCGCCCACGTAATCAAAGTTGATAGCCCAGCAGGCACCTTTATGCGCCCCTGTCCGCGACAGTTTGGATAAGAACTGCAATGGCAGCACAGTCAGCCACCACCGGCCAAGTACTCGAGTTCCAGCTCGGCTCGGAAACGTACTGCGTGAGTATCGACTACGTGACTGAGATCGTCGATATCGGCGAACTCACGTCCGTCCCGAACGCCCCGCCGCACGTCCGTGGCGTCATGGACCTGCGCGGGCGCACGACATCAATCGTCGACCCCAAGGTCGTTTTCGGTATCGAGGACGAGGGCGAAGAGAAGCGCATCATCGTCTTCGACCCGGAGATCGTCGAGGAACAGGGTGCGGCCGGCTGGCTCGTCGACGAGGTGTATCAGGTAGTCCAGATCACGCCGGAGCAGGTCGACCGGTCCCCCGCGAACGACGCCGGCTCAATCCGGGGCGTGATCAAGCGAGATGACAGTTTTGTTATCTGGGTGGACCCCGCCATCGTCCACGCTGGTGACTGATTCCGGTTTGTTTAGCGACACACCAGCAAGACTTTTTAACATTCCCGACAGAGAAGTATCCAATCAACTTTCAGTTCCTTCCGAAACTATGATTGAGCAAACCAAAACGGGGATCGAGGGCCTCGACGACATTCTGAACGGTGGCATTGTGAAGAACTCGACGACACTGGTGAGCGGCAACCCCGGGGCCGGGAAATCGATCCTCTGTCTCCAGTACATCTACAACGGCGTCGAAAAATACGACGAGAAGGGCATCTACCTCTCTTTCGAGGAGGACGAGTCAGACCTCCGGGAGGCCGCCGAATCTCTCGGCTTCGACAACTGGCAGGACCACGTCGAAAACGGCGACATCAAGGTGTACGACAAGCAGGTGCTCCTGCGCGAGAACGACTTCACCTCCTCGCTGGATATTCTGCTGGAGGAACTCGAAGACGGTGACTACGACCGACTGGTGCTTGACTCGCTTGCCATGTTCGAACTGTTCTTCGAAAACGAGAAGGAGAAGCGGACGTATCTCCTGAAGTTCACCGATATCCTCAGCGACAGCGGTCTCACGACGCTGATGACCAACGAACAGGGGGCCGTCTTCCCGGACACCGAGATCGGACTGGAGAACTATCTGACCGACGGCAACATCTACCTTATCCAGACGCCGACTGATACCGGTGTGAACAGATACGTCTGGGTCGCCAAGATGCGAAAGCAGAACATCGAGACGGACATCTATCCGATGGAGATCGACCGCGGCGGTATCGATGTCCACCAGAACGCCAGCGCCTTCTCGATGATGAGCGAGGAAGAATCACCAATTTAGCGATACAATAAAGCCATTATTACTCGGTAGAACGACGGATACAGCGGCACAGGCCGCTGTTTTCGTACGAGCGTCCTGTAGTGCGTGTTTGTCTCCTTTCAGTCGATATCACAGGCGATAGCTTTATTATCGACTGAATTTATGATTTGATAACGATGGATTCAGGGGAGATTCTTCAGACGCTTGGCAATAAATACAGTGCCGAAATCCTCGACGCGACGGACGAACCGGTCTCCGCACAGGAACTCAGCGACGAACTCGGAATCCCCATCGCGACGTGTTACCGACGCATCGACGAACTGACCGAACACGACCTCCTGGAACTACACGACAACATCCTCTCTGACGACCGCCGACGTATCAAGGTGTATCGGCGGAACGTGGACGAGGTCCGGGTCGATTTCGACGACGAACTGACTGTCCACATCGAAGAGCGGTCGGAAGTGACCAACAAACTCGACGAGGCGTGGCGGACCCTATCTGAGCGGTAGAACGCCTCTTCTCGGCGTTATCACGAAAGATATTTTCGAGCGTGGATTTAATAACGGGTTCGCTGTAGCCCTGTACAGTGCTGATGATAGAACTTCTCTATGCCATATCGACGCTGGTGTTCGTCGTGGCCGGACTGACAATGGTCGGGATGGCCATGCGGGCGTACGTCCAGACATCCCGGCAGGCGATGCTTCACCTCTCGGTGGGATTTTCGCTTGCAATCGCGGGCGCGGCCGCGACGATGATTAGCGCGTTCATCAACGACTTCGAGGGCGTACGGTCGTTGTTGCTAGTCAACAGTGGGTTGACGACGTTCGGCTATCTGTTCGTGATGTACAGTCTCGTCACGTACGAGTGAGTGTGTTTCTCGACTGCATCAGTTGACCACCCTGCCCGTGAGCGGATTTCTCTGTGCTTGGTCTCTTTCTCGACTACGGCTTCAATGCCTCTCTTTTATGTACCACGCACCAGATAACCAGCCATTTCCATCGCTGATATCAACCTACAGAAGCAATTAAATCTGATTCTTAGAGACGACATAGCTTATTGGTCTTCCTCAGCCCAGACAATAGACGTTCTTCTGGTAAAATGGCTCCTCAGAGCCTCAGAGATCTATTATCAAGTAGTATAATTTGGGGGGAGGTATTATTACTGACGAAAAGAACGGTTGTGTAGGGTCAGACAGACCCGGATCAACAATGCTAACGGAACTAACGAACGACGACGACCGCGGGCAGGTCGGTATCGGCACCCTGATCGTGTTCATCGCGATGGTGCTGGTGGCGGCAATCGCTGCGGGCGTCCTGATCAACACGGCTGGCTTCCTCCAGAGTAGCGCCGAGGAAACCGGCCAACAGAGCAGTGACCAAGTGACGAACCGACTGCAGCTCGTCAACGCTGTTGGTGAAGAAATCGATTCTACAAGCAGTACAATCAGCACGGTCAAGCTGACGGTGAAGAAGGCACCCGGTGCTGGGAATATTGATCTCGGCAGTACAATCGCCCAGTGGGTTGACTCCAGTGGATCGTACGACCTCACGTACGAAGGCAACTATGATGCTGACCCGAATGGCAACGAATTCTCTGTTTCCGAGATCCAGGACGATGACGGATCTATCTCGGGAAGTCAGGTTCTCAACGATCCATCTGACCGCGCGACGATCATCTTCAGCGCCGAATCGATTCGTGGAAGTGGAGTTGGAGACGGCCTCGGTGAGGGTGAGACGGCGACGGTTCGTCTGAACACCCAGTCCGGTGGCACGACGACCGCTCGGTTGGTCGTCCCGGAGACTCTGTCTGGTAACTCCGCAGTCAGCCTCTAAGGCGCCATATCTTTCAACTTCGATTGCTGATATATTCGTAGCTTATTTCTGCCTTCTGCGTGCTTTCCACCGGTTAGCTTGTGGCACACTACTGGCTCCGACACGTAACGGTCATTTAGGATTCCTCACACGGCCAGACGTTTTTGTTGACTACTGCTCTCAGAGATAGAATTCAGCGCTCCGTCTATTCTCGGACAAATATCTGTTTCGGCCGCTGAGACTGTTGCTTGCGACGATCAGTGGCTTGGTTATCAAGACGTATAATTTGAGAGGAGGTATTATTACCCACGAAAAGAGTCAACAGATAGGGTCAGACAGACCCGGATCAACAATGCTAACGGAACTAACGAACGACGACGACCGCGGGCAGGTCGGTATCGGCACCCTGATCGTGTTCATCGCGATGGTGCTGGTGGCGGCAATCGCTGCGGGCGTCCTGATCAACACGGCCGGCTTCCTCCAGAGCAGCGCCGAGGAAACCGGACAACAGAGCAGTGACCAAGTGACGAACCGACTGCAGCTCGTCAACGCCGTCGGTGAAGACATCGATTCTTCAAGCAGCACGATCGACACGGTCAAGCTGACGGTGAAGAAGGCACCCGGTGCGGGCAACATCGATATCGGTAGTACGATCGCCCAGTGGGTCGACTCTACTGGCTCGTACGACCTCACCTCGTCTGGCTACAGTGACACTCCGGACCCTGACGGGTCTTCCTTCGCTGTCACTGATGTGCAGGACGACGACGACTCGATTTCGGGGAGCCAGGTCCTGAACGACCCGTCTGACCGCGCGACGATCGTCTTCAGCGCCGAGCTGATCCGCGGAAGCGGCACCGGTGATGGCCTCGGTGAGGGTGAGACGGCGACGGTTCGCCTGAACACTCAGTCCGGTGGCACGACGACCGCTCGGCTGGTCGTCCCGGAGACTCTGTCTGGTAACTCCGCAGTCAGCCTCTAAATTCGGTTATCCTTTCGGTTCGACGTAGTTCTCTTTTCGTCCACCCTGACCAGCGACGGAGTTATACGATAGCCTCACACACTAGTACCTATGGCTCGGCGGTCAGACGAACCGAATCCAGAGGAGGGCAAGGTACTCTCGCCCGAAGAGCTCGATATCGCCGACGACGAGCACGTCACTGAAATCGACGAGGGCCGCTACGTCGTTTCGTCGGACGTCCGCACTGACGACTCCTACGGGAACCACGTCTCATCGGATTCGGCGTCTGAATCCCCGCCGTCTCCTGCACCGGACCCGGAGCCGTCGACTCCCGAGTTCTCCGATGCGAACGTCCACGAGTGGCTTGCCGAACAGATGGCCGACTCGAACGCCAGATACGGCTTCGACGTGACCGCGAAGTTCGACGGCGACGTCGACCAGCAGCAACTCGCTTCCAACGACATTGTCACTGTTTTCGAGAGCTTCATGCTCTGGTACGGTCGCCAGATGGACGGGTCGACACCGGTCGAAGAAGTGCTGGGTATTCTGCTGTCGGAATCGAACGTGCCGGTCCGCTATCCGCCGGCGGTCATCAAACAGCTCGTCCGGTCGACGCAACTGACGCCGGACGATTCTATCGCTGATCTCTTGGAAGCCGTTGAGGCCGCCGACGGTGCTGAACTCTGAGACGGCCGCTGTAGGTCATTTCCACAACGACCACCTGCAATCGAGCAGCTATCGCGATGAACAGGGGCAGCAACCTGCCCAACCGACGAGGGATTTAAATCCGGGCACGGCAGTGTGTACGGTAGATAATGGTTCCGCGCCATCCGCCGACGGTCGTTGCCCTGTTGGTTCTGGTGACGCTCGTCGTGACGGGACCGCTCGTCGGCGTCGACGCTGTCAGGACACAGCCGACGACTATCGGTGACGGAACGGCGGCTATCAGCTCCGTTCAATTGCCTACATCGGAGATACAGATCACGAACGGCCGGTTCGGGACAAGCGTTGCGTATCTCCGAGTGCCCGATGCCAGCGTGTCCGTCGACTCCGTGACGGGGCGTCCGAGACTGCTGTATCAGGTCGCAGTCCCTGCGCTCGACATCTCCCTCGAAGACGAACAGGTCCTTTCGGACGGTCAGTCCGGGACGTACCGGCTCGCACCCGGTGACAGAGCGGTCATGCCGTCGTCACTGGAGCGGGACGTGTACAGGGGAACCGTCCTGCTTCGGGTCCAGAGCTTCGAAACCGCTGAGACAATCGTTGCTGAAAACGTGACAGTGCAGGTGGCGCAATGATTCGAGACATCGAACGGCTCACTGGCCGCTGTCGCCAGATCGGAACGGCAATCTTCGGTGACCGCTACGGCTATGTCCTCTGGCTCGGCCTGCTCGTGACGTTCGGGCTCTACTGGCGCGTTGGCATTTTCGTCACCGACACGTACACCACTGCCAACGCCCTCGTCGCTGTCTCGAACGGGCACCTCCACATCGTAGAGACGCCGTACTCCCTGACACTCGGCGCGCAACCGGGTCTGCACGAGGCCGGCGGCAGGCTTTACGGACGCAACTACGGCCAGATACTTCTGGCTGTCCCGCTGGTCTGGGCGTTGCAAGCGCTGTCCGTGCTCATTACACCCCGGCTACTGCTCCTTGGACTCTGGTCGGGCACTGCGCTCGTCTTCGTGGCTCACGTCAGCGTGCTCGGACAGCGCCACACCAGTATCACCAAGCGCACAACTCTGTGGGTCGGTAGCGGTCTGGTTGCGGTCCTGTTTCTGATCGGTGCGCTGACAGCGACAGCCCTCCCGGACACTTCGCTCCCAATAGCCGCGTTCCAGATATCGACGATGCTCGCAGCAGCGACGACCAGCGTCGTCCTCTACCGCCTCGTCGGAATCTGGCACGACCGCTCAGTCGCCCTGGCGGCTGGTGTCGCAATCGGTATCGCCTCGTCTGTCGGGTTCTGGGCTTCGCTTCCGAAACGGCACGTTCTAGTAGGGCTATTGATACTGACGACGGTGTATCTGTTCGCTCGGAGCCGAGTTGCGTATGCGGACGCCGAATTTCGGCTCGGGCTGGGTTTTCGTGCCGGCGCGTACATCGCCGCTGGTCTGGTAACCTGGACCCACGCCTTCGAGGGCTTTTTCCTCGTGGTGACGCTGGCTCTCGTAGACCTTGCCACTGCAAGGCGAAACTCGCTTCTCCATCTGGCCGTTGTCGCCCTCGCGCTCTTCCTCGGCTCGCTCCCGATGCTCGTGACGAACTTCCTTATCTCTGGTAACCCGGTCAAACCGCCGCGGTTGCTCTCCGCCGTCGGGGGTGCGAACGTCGAATTCACACCTGAGACCGGCGGCGATGCCGGAACCGGTGGCGGTAGCGGCACTGGCGGCACTGAGGGTGCCGGAACGGACGGTGGGACTGGCGGGGGTTCCGACGGGAGTGATGGCGGGTCTAGTGGTGGCAGTGATTCCACAGGGGCGGACAGTGATACCGGAACGCCGATCATACCACCGATTCTCGGCCTGTTCGACCGGATCATGGGACCTGCGGCCCCCGCGATGGTGTTCGTTTCGGATGCGGTCAGCCGTGGTCTCGACGTCCTGGCTACGCCCGAGCGACTGTCACAGATTTTCCTGCGGAGCGGCTCCGCGCCACAGATCAACTACACCCCGAACTCCTACGAGGCGATCGAACTCACGATGGTCGAGGCCGTCCCGCTTTTCGGCGCGGTCGCGGCACTCCCCGTGGTTCTAGTCCGGTCAGCTGTTCAGCGGATGCGGCAGTGGAATGTCCGTCCGTCGTACTATTCCCCCCGAACCCAGACCGATATGCTCGTTGCGACCCTCGCAACTGTGTTCACGCTCGTCTATCTGAGCCGCCTGCCACTGCACACACAGCTCACTGTTCGATATCTGCTGCCGACGGTCCCGCTGATCATGTACGGCGTCGTTCGGATTCCGGCGGTCCACGAAACCGTCAGCGACGCGAAGCGGTGGCTCGCCGGCGGGTACGCTGCGAGTACAATTGGTGGTCTCCTCATCGGACTCGGCGTCGTTGCCGGACTTGATCTGGCGCTCGGGGAAGCGGTACAGTTCCACGCACTCCTCAATCTCGGTGGTGCTGGTGTCTGTGCTGGGACTGTACTGGGCCGCACACTCGTTCCCGACCGCGTCCCGTCCAGAGTAGTCGCACTGGGTCTGGCGCTCCCGGCGGGGCTGACGACAGCGTACCTCCTCCTCTCGGGGCTCGTGTACTTCCAGTATGGCCCCTTCGCGCTCGATTTCATTCGCGTTCTCACACCGCATCTCCCCGCGGTGTAACTGGGTTTCGGGACCCACCGATATCACACGCGATAATTTACGGGACACCTTTATCTAACTCATCACGATATGTAGGCTTGATAGGCATGCCAGACGTACTGATCGCCGACGATTCAGAGTTTATGCGTAACCTCCTCCGCGAGATTCTCGAAGAAGACCACGAGATTGTTGGGGAGGTCGAGAACGGTGTCGAAGCTGTCGAAGTGTTCAAAGAAGAAGGGCCAGACCTGGTGATGATGGACATCGTGATGCCCATCCGGGATGGCATCGAGGCCACGGACGAGATCAAATCTTCCAATCCCGATGCGAACGTCATCATGTGTACAAGTGTCGGCCAGGAAGAGAAAATGAAGGAGGCAGTGAAAGCGGGGGCTGACGGATACATCACCAAGCCGTTCCAGAAACCCAGTGTGATGGAGGCCATCGAGGACGTCGTCCCCTCATAGATGAACGTCGATATTCAGTCGCTCGGTACGTTCAACCAACTCGCTCACGAGGGGGCCGAACAGGCCACGCAGTCGATGGGCCAGATGACGGGCATCGATGCCGTCGTCGACGTAACCAAGATAACGCTGCTCGACAGAGCAGATGTCGGCGAGGAACTGGCCGGCCGCGACTTCGTCGGCGTCCAGTTCTCTTTCGATGGCGTTCTGGAGGGCGATACCGTTCTTGCCTTCGACGTAGACAGCGCCGGCACGATCACCGAGGAGATGATGCCCGGTAGCAGCGACGACGAGGCGATGGCCAGGAGTGGCATCGAGGAGATCGGCAACATCATGATGAGCGGTTTCATCGACGGTTGGGCCGACTACGTCGGTGCGACCATCGATCACTCGCCGCCGGAGTACATCGAGGAGTCCGGCGGTGACGTGCTTCCCGATGCACCCGAGAACGGCGACCACCAGCAGGTGTTCGTGTTCAAATCGGAGATCGAATGGATCGACGAGTCGGTGAACTTCTACATCTACATGCTCCCTGAGTACGAAGCGCTCACGGAGATGATGATGGACCACGTCGACACGGACGGCGACGCCATCCCCATCGACAAGCTCCAGACGTTCAACGAGATGACGACTAGCGGCACCCAGAAAGCCGCTGACAACGTCGAGATGATGACCGGCATCCCGACCGAGTCGGAGGTGACTCAGATCAGTTTCGCCCCCATCGAGGACGTGCCAAAGCAGATCGGCACGGACACGTTCGTCGGGACGGTCGTCGAGTTCACCGGGACGCCCAGTGGCTACCTCATGGTGCTGTTCGACGAGGTCTCCGCGATCAACGTCGCAGAGGCGATGATGCCCATCGAGATGGACAGCGACGAGCTAACCGACCAGCACAAGGCCGCCATCGAGGAACTGGGGAACATCATGACGAGCGGGTTCGTCGACGGCTGGGCGAACGTCCTCCAGACGTCAGTCGAGCACACGCCGCCGCGGGTCGTGCACGACATGGGGCGGGCGATTATGGACCCGCTGGCGGCGCAGGTCGGACAGTATCAGGAGCACGCGTTCATCATCGACTCCCAGATGCGGACCGACGACATCGAATTCCAGGCTGAGATTCACGCCCTGCCCAACGAGAAAGAGTTACGCGCCGCCCTCGACGACCTCGATGTCGAGCGGGCGACCGAGACGGGCGCGGACGTCGAACAGATATTCAAATAATGAAAGTATACGATGGTAGCCAAACAGAGAGTCCCGAACAAAGTACGCCCGAGCGTATCAAAGTCGGCATCGCGGAGTACAAGGTGACCACAGAGCCGGCTGTGCTGACCACGAGCGGGCTGGGCTCCTGTATCGGTATCGCGGTATACGACACCCGTAACACGGTGGCCGGGCTCGTTCACGTCATGCTTCCGTCGGCGGCTGATATCGACGGCGGCAACCATGCGAAGTTCGCGGACACGGGCATCGAAGTGCTCATCGAGGCCATGGCGGATGCCGGGGCGTCGACGGAGGCGATGGAGGCCAAAATCGCCGGCGGGAGCGATATGCTCGACTTCTCCGAGAACGGCTCCTCTATCGGTTCGCGAAACGCCAAGAAGGTGCGCGAGACGCTGGATGCACACGGCGTTCCCGTTGTCGGCGAAGACCTGGGCGGAGACCACGGCCGGTCCGTCAAACTAGAAGCGGACACCGGCAATTTCATCGTCAAAAGCGCGAACACGGATTCGATAACGCTGTGACGTCTGCGAGCAGGACTCGTGCGCGACTCCGGACGTCAGACGGGTGACTGCCGTTCGTCTGCCGGGGGCGCACTGACACACTCTGTTCCCCCGATCTTCCGTCCGAAATTAATCTGAAATGTAATAGGCTAGTACTTGAATAGTTAATTTACTGTATCTGAGCCGGGAAAATGGGATATTATTATCAAATATGATACGCTAAGGGGAATATTCAAGAGTAGAAACAGCATGAGATACAAGAGATGAGTAGTCTCGCTCTCGTGCCGCTGGCTCCAGCCGTCTCACCGGAACTGGTTGGACTGGCACCCGCCCTCTTTGTCTTGCTGACCGGCGGGCTGGTCGGTATGAGCATCAAGAATATGTTCGACTCGATCCTGTCGGACGACGAGAGCGGGGACGCGAGCGAGGACGGCGGTGGCGGCGAGATGGCCGACGGCGGCGGCCTGATGGCCGACGATGGCGGTGGCGGCGGTGATGACCTCGGCGGTCTGGGTGGGCTCGACGACGGTGGCGACGACATGGGTGGGTTCGGTGACGACGAGTTCGGCGACATGGAAGACGCGAGCGGACCCGACACCGACGAACTGGAACACCGTCTCGACGAACTGGAAAACGAGGTCGGTAGCCTCTCTTCGACGGTCAACACGGTCCGGACAGAAAACGAGAGCATCTCCGAGTCCGTCGAAGAGACCGAGGAGAACGTCCGGAAGCTGCTCGATATCTACGAGATGGTCACCCGTGGCGTCAACCCCTTCGCCGACGACGTCGACGGCGGTATGGGCGGCATGGGCGAAGGCGGCGGCTCTTTCGGTCTGTTCGACGACGACGGGAGCGACGATACCGAGGAGGACATCGACGACGACGTCGCCAACGCCGACGCAGAGGGCTTTTTCGACGAAGACCTGACGGAGGACACTGGCGGCGACATGTCGATGGACGACGGCGGTGTCGACGACATGTTCCCCGACGACGGTGGCGACGACATGGGCGACTTCGAGGACGACGGCGGGTCGTTCGACGAGGAGTTCGACGACTTCGACGACACGGAGGACGACATGAGCATGGACGATGGGATGAGCATGGACGACGGGGAGAGTATGGACGAGGACAGCGACGACGGCGACGGCGGCAAATCGTTCGCAGAGCTCAAAGACGAGTACGAGTCCGGCGACGCCGAGTGGGCCGAGGGCGAGGAACCCGAGGAAGAGGCGGACGACGACGATGACCTGCTCGGCGAAGGCGATGACGACCTGCTGGGCGAGGAGGACGATATGCTGGGCGAGGAGGATTCGGACGACGATATGGGCGGGCTGGAAGACGACGACCTCTTCGACGAGGTCATCGAGGACGACGGGAGTGACGAGGCCGAGGCGGCTACGGAAGCCGAACCGGAGCCAGAGCCGGAACCCGAGCCAGCCGTGGAACCGGAGCCCGAGCCCGAGCCGGAACTGGAGCCGGAACCGGAACCGACTGCCACACAGACTGAGACGGCGGCCACCGGCAGTAGCGATGAGGCAGTGGCAGACGACAGCTCGGCCGCAGATGCGGACGACGGCGGGAAGCCGTATCTGTCGACGATGCCGGAAGGGTTCGCGGCGGACCTCATCATCGTCGAGTGGCTCGAGTTCCTGGTCCAGCACTCGGGCTACCGCGAGACGGCTCGCGCTATCGACTACTACGAGACTATCGACTGGATCGACGAGTCGGTCGCGGACCAGCTCAAGGAGTACCTCCGCGGCTTCAACGACGTGAACGACACCGGGGATGGGCTGTCTATCGACCACCACACGGAGAGCCTGCACTACATCTCGCAGCTTGACAGTGACAGCGGGGCTGACGCCGTTGCGCTCTCGAAACTGGTCGGTGGAGGTGGTTCCGATGGGATTCAGCGTTAGCGGCTCGGCAGCCGTCATCTTCGTGGCCGCGTTCATCGGCTTCGGAATGTTCTATTCCGCGACCGCGAACAGCTTCGAGCGCGTCAACGACGCTCGCGAGGACCAGCGAGACCAGCTGCTCGACCAGCAAAACACCGACATCTCGCTTGTCTCGGCGACATGGAACGCGAGCGGCAGCGAGAATCTCGTCGTGACCGTCGACAACACCGGCTCCGAGACGCTGTCGGTCGAAGCAACCGACCTGCTGGTCGACAACGACTATCAGGCGGGCTATGACACGACCGTTGACACCGACCCCTCGACGGATATCTGGGCGTCACAGGAGCGGTTAGAGATTACCGTCACCTCACTCAGTAGTCAACCCGACCGGGTGAAAGTCGTCACCGAGAACGGCATCGCCGAAACGATGGTGGTGAGCTAACATGGCGAGCGTTTCCGTCTCTCACCTGATCCTGTTCATCGCGTCGATGGCTATCGCCGCGAGCGTGGCCGGCGTCTTTACGAGCAGTATCGGCGAGCTGAGCAACGCTGTCTCGGAACAGGGGCTGGACGTGAGTAGCGACGTTCGGACCGACGTCGAAATCATCTCCGACAGCGGCAGCAACACCATCTATGATAACGGCGCGAACACAATCACGATTCACGTCAAAAACACCGGCTCAGAGACGTTAGCGCCAGTCCCCGGGCAGATAGATGTGTTCGTCGATGGGGCCTTCACCAGTGACTACACGGTGACGCTGGAGCCGGACGGCGGTAACAGCTGGCGGCCCGGTGAAGTCGTTCGCATCGACATCAACGGCAACCTTGACGGTGGCGACCACCGCCTCAAGCTGATTGTCAACGGCGACGAGGAGGTGTTCGAGTTCAACACATGAGTATCGCAAGTACTGACCTATTCTCGCTCGGACTGGACGATCACGACCGACTGAACAAGGAACTGGGCGGCGGTATCCCGCCCGGCAGTATCATCCTCGTCGAGGGTGACTACGGGGCCGGCAAATCCGCCATGAGCCAGCGGTTCACCTACGGCCTTTGTGAGGAGGGCCACGAAGTGACCTACCTCTCGACGGAACTCACCGTCGGGAGCTTCCTCGACCAGATGCACTCGCTGTCGTATGACATGGTCGACCACATCCTCGACGAGGACGTGCTGTTCCTGCACGCCGACATCGGCGAGTCGAACGCGCTCACCGGCGGTGACGAACAGTCCGAGCGGAAGGAACTCCTCAAGCGGCTGATGGAGGCTGAAGTGATGTGGGACGCCGACGTCGTCGTCATCGACACGTTCGACGCCATCCTCCGGAACGATCCCAAGTTCGAAGCCCTCGTTCGGCAAAACGAGGAACGACAGGCCGCACTGGAGGTCATCTCCTACTTCCGGGATGTCATCTCACAGGGCAAATGCATCATGCTCACCGTCGACCCGTCGACGCTGGACGAGGAGGCTATCGGTCCGTTCCGGGCCATCGCCGACGTGTTCATCGAACTGGAGATGATCGAGGTCGGCAACGACGTGCGCCGGCAGATCAACGTCCTCCGATTCGCCGGCATGGGCGAACAGGTCGGTGACACCATCGGGTTCTCGGTCCGCTCGGGAACCGGCATCGTCATCGAATCGCGCAGCGTCGCCTAGAGGTGATATAAGATATGACAGACCACGGACGTGCGAAACCGTCGGACGAACTTCGGCAGATGGCAGCGCGGCGGCCCCACCTGCGGGACCACCTGAAGAAGTTCAAGCAGATCACCGGTGAGTTCCCAATGCTCATCGACGAGGCCGACGACGAGTACGAGACGAACCGGCCGAACGTGCTCTACCCGGTCGGCGGCCCCATCTTCTGTCATATCTACGGCGACGTGGGCCAGGACATGAAGTACTACGCCATCGAGCCGGAACTCGACGAGGACGAGCGGGCCGTCTTCGGAAAGGTCCGGAACCGTCTGCTCCAGCGCAGCGTCAACAAGCCCGCGCCCGAAAACGAAGCCCAGTTCGACGACCGTATCGAGGAACTCCTGCAGGAAACCACCAAAGTCCGAGACGAAGACAGCGACAGCGGCGTCCTCACGCGCCTGTCGAACCTGACCGACGTGAACAGCGTCGAGGTCACACAGGAGACCTACGAGAACATCCTCTACCGGCTGAACCGCGACATCGTCGGCCTCGGCCCGCTCGAACCGGTCATGCGCGACCCGGCCAACGAGGACATTCACGTTATCGGCCGCAGCGAATGTCACGTCGACCACGGGGTCTACGGGATGCTCGAAACCACTGTCGAGTGGCAGAGCGAGGAGGCCTTCGACCAGTGGCTCCGCAACATGGGCGAACGGATGGGTGACCCGGTCTCTGACTCGGACCCTATCGTCGACTCGACGCTGCCGGACGGGTCGCGTCTGAACCTTATCTACTCCGACGACGTGAGCCTCAAAGGCCCGTCGCTCACCATCCGTCAGGGCGACGACGTTCCGCTCTCGATTTTCCAGATTACCAAGTGGATGACGCTGTCGCCGCAACTGGCCGCGTATCTCTGGCTCTGTCTGGAGAACGAACAGACGGTGTTCGTGGTCGGGGAGACGGCGTCCGGGAAGACGACGACGCTGAACGCCATCACCTCGTTCATCCCCGACGACGCGAAGATCTACACCGCGGAGGACACCGCCGAGGTGCTGCCCCCGCACAACACCTGGCAGCAACTCCTCACTCGTGAAGGCGAAGACGAGGGGACCAGTATCGACATGTTCGACCTCGTCGCCGCTGCACTGCGTTCCCGCCCCGACTACATCATCGTCGGGGAGGTTCGTGGTGAGGAAGGGCGGATGGCGTTCCAGGCCGCCCAGACCGGCCACCCGGTGATGCTGACCTTCCACGCGAGCGACATCGTCTCGATGATTCAGCGCTTCACCGGCGAACCGATCAACGTCCCCGAGACGTTCATGGACGTGGCCGACGTGGCGCTGTTCCAGAACCGCGTCAAGCAGGGCGATCAGGTCCTGCGCCGCGTGACGAGCGTTCAGGAGATCGAGGGGTACTCGAAGGAGATGGACGGTGTCGTCACCCGGCAGGTGTTCAACTGGGACCCCGTCGAGGACGAGATCATCTTCCAGGGGATGAACAACTCCTTCGTCCTCGAAGAGCAGATAGCGACCCTCCTGGGGTACGAGGACACGCGTGACATCTACGACGACCTCCAGTTCCGTGCTGACATGATCGAGCGGGCCATCCAGGAGGGGATTCTGGGGTATCACGAAGTCAACGACTTCATCTCGGACTTCCAGCGTGACGGCGTCGAAGGGATTCCGTTCAACATCGCCAGGCCTGACTAACGATGGCACAGGGCGAAGCCGAAAGCGGACTCGACCTGACGATATCCGAGACGATCCAGTCGCTCGTGGAGTCCTACCGCCAGATGACGATCCCGCTGGAGCGGTATCTCTTCCTCATCCTGCTACCAGCCGTCGCCTTTTTCGTTATTTCGACGGTCGTCGCCTTGCTGCTGGATCAACCCCTTGCGGTCCGAGCACCGATTCCCCTGCTTGGATTTCTGGTGATGGCGTCGGCGATTTTCTACCCAAAGATCCTCCTGAGCCAGCGCAAACGCGAACTCAACAACCGGTTTCACCTGCTTATCACGCACATGACCGTGCTCGCGACGACGAAAATCGACCGCATGGAAGTGTTCCGAACGCTGGCCGAGGAAGACGAGTACGGCGAACTCGCGATGGAGATGCACCGCATCGTCCAGCTAGTCGACACCTGGAACCTGAGCCTCGACGACGCCTGCCGTCGCCGGGCCAAACAGGTCCCGAGCCGCGCAGTTTCGGACTTCTTCGACCGCCTCGCGTACACGCTCGGGGCCGGACAGGGACTCGACGATTACCTCCTGACTGAACAGGAGCAGATCATCCAGCACTACTCGACGGTGTACAAGAGCTCGCTCGACAGCCTGGAAGTCATGAAGGACCTCTACCTCTCGATGATTCTGTCGATGACGTTCGCGCTGGTGTTCGCCGTCGTCCTGCCGGTGCTGACCGGAACGAACCCGACGATGACCGTCAGCGCCGTCATCGTGATGTTCGTGTTCGTCCAGACCGGCTTCTACCTCGCCATCCGCTCGATGGCCCCCTACGACCCGGTGTGGTTCCACCCGGTCGACTACCCGTCGCCGATCGAGTCCAAACTCAACAAATCGATGGTCGCCGGTGTGGGGCTGTCGATGCTGCTCGTGTTCATCACGCTTGGGGGGATGCTCGGCATCTCGCCGATCACGCTGAACGACCTCTTTTTCATGTTCGACGAGGTGCCGCTGCCGCTGTACGCCGCCGCGCCGATCACGCCGATGCTCATCCCCGGCATCGCCTTCCGACAGGAAGAACAGCGCATCAAGGACCGGGACTCCGAGTTCCCGAACTTCATCCGTGCGCTCGGGGCGACCGAGGGCGCGAAGCAGTCGACGACCGGTGCGGTGCTTCGTACCCTCCGCAAGAAGGACTTCGGCGCGCTCTCGCCCAACATCGATAATCTCTACAAACGACTGAATATGCGGATCGAGCCGACCTCTGCCTGGCGCTTTTTTACCGCCGACTGTCGCTCCTATCTCATCCAGACCTTCTCCGAGATGTACCTCATCGGCCGCGAGATGGGTGGATCGCCAAAGCAACTGGGCGAGCTTATCTCCGAGAACATGAATCAGGTGCTGCAACTCCGCCAGAAGCGCAAGCAGGCGGCAACGACGCTTGTGGGCCTCCTCTACGGGATGACCGCCGCGTCGACCTTCGCCTTCTTCATCGGCCTGCAGGTCGTCAACATCCTCGCCGACATGTCACTCAACCTGTCCACTGGGAGCCGACTCGACGCCGCCTCGCTCATCAATACCAGCGTCTACAACATCCCGCTCATCGAGTTCCTGCTGATCATCATTATCATGTTCGGCGCGATGCTGTCATCGTTGATGATCCGGACCGTTGACGGTGGCCACAACGCCAACACCTACATGCACTTCGTGGTGCTCTCGTGGATCGGCGCAATTACTGGGACGTTTACGAAGTGGCTGGTGTCGCAGTTCCTCTCTATCTAGTACCTTTTTACTTCGTCGCCCTTCCTCGCGGCGCTTCGCGCCGCTGTGGGAGGGCTCCTCGCAAAAATCTACGCTAAAAACGACCTCCGAGTCGCGGCCTGCGGCCGCGCTCGGAGTGAAACCGCTCGCTCCGCTCGCGGTACATCAGCAGCGCAGCCTTCGGCAGGCCTGCCCTTCCCCGGGTCGCGCCACGGAGGGCGCTCCCGGCCCACGGATCATGACATCTATTCCCGGCCCACAGCACCGCGACAGTGGCTCTCCGCAAGCACGCCGCAGCAGTCCCGCGACAGCTACCCTTCGAAGCCGTCTTCCCAGCGGAACAGGCCGTCTTTCTGAATCGTCTCGCCGTCGACTTCGAGCCGCGACCCCTCGCCCATCGTCGTGATGAGGTCCTCGTGGACGGCGCTGTCGTTGCCGGATTTGCCCTCCGGCAGGCAGGCGTCGTACGCGCGCCCGAGCGCGAGGTGGACTGTCCCTCCCATCTTCTCGTCGAAGAGGATGTTGTCGGTGACGCGGTCGACGCCGCGGTTCATCCCGATGCCGAGTTCGCCCAGTTGGCGGGAACCGCCGTCGGTCCCGATGATTTCGCCGATGACACCCTCGCCCTGTTCGGCCGCCCAGTCGACGACAACTCCGTCCTTGAACGTCAGCTCGACGTTTTTCACCCGGCGGCCCTGTATCGTCATCGGCACGTCGAAGGTGACGACGCCGGCGGTGTCGTAGGGCGCGGTGAACACCTCGCCGGAGGGGAGGTTGTGCGAGTCGTAGGCCACGCTGGCGGCGGAGTTGACGGCGATACGGCCGTCGATGTACAGCGTGATGTCCGTCCCGTCGGCCACGATTCGGACCTCTTTGCCGTCGTCGAGGATATCCTTCAGTTGGGCCTGCTCCTCCGCCAGCGCCTCCCAGTCCCGGAGCGTTGCGTCGTAGACGAAGTCTTTGTAGTCAGCGTAGGCCATCCCGGCCTGCTGGGCCATCGCCCGCGTCGGGTGCTGGGTCGACACCCAGTCGGTGTCCAGACGGGCCTCCCTGATTGCCTGTCGCGCCGTCGAGTACGCCTGTCGCTGGTCGCTGTCCACGTCGGCCGTCTCGGTAGTGTTCCGCGACCCTTTCAGGAACAGCACGCTGTCGGCCCGTTCGTACAGCGCCAGTTCGTACTCGGGGTTCTCGGTGAATGACCCGTTGTGGGCCCCCAGATAGGCCCGCGTGAGTTCGTCCGACTGGTACGTCGACAGGAGGTTCGCGCCGCGGTCGCCAAGCTGCTCGGCCACGGCGACTGCGAGATCGTGTGCACCGTCCTCGACAGCCACGACCACGTCGTCGCCCGCGTCGATGCGAGCGCTCCAGTCGACGAGAATCCTGGCGTGTTCGCGTATGCGGTCGTCCATATTCTCACCAAGAGTGGCCGGAACAAAACGGCGGTGATCCCGGGATTACAACGGACGATGTGATTGTATTCCGTGGATTTTTTGCGTTCCAGAGCCGGAGTATCCGGTGCAGTACGGGACAGGACTCGTGGCAATTGCTGGCTCCCACGACCGCTTCCGAGACGGTCGGCTGGGGCGGTACCATGACTGACGACGGCACGGGTGGTGTTCGTGCCACGCTTTTCTGTCGAACCGCAATCCCTACCTGTTCGGTCGGCGACTCCCCGGTATGGAACTTGGCGTCATCGGACTCGGACGCATGGGCCGAATCGTGGTCGACCGCGTGCTCGAAGCCGGCCACGAGGTCGTCGTCTTCGATATCGACGAGAAGAGCGTCGCCGACGCAGCTGAAGCCGGTGCACAGCCGGCATCGTCCATCGCCGACCTCGCGGCGAAACTCGGCTCGGAGAAACGAATCTGGCTGATGGTCCCAGCCGGGGACCCGGTCGACGCCGCGCTGGATGAACTGGCCCCATCACTGGACGATGACGATATCGTGGTCGACGGCGGTAATTCCTACTTCGAGGACTCGGTTCGCCGTGCCGAGTCGACCGATGCGGCCTACCTCGACTGTGGCACCTCCGGCGGCCCCGCCGGTGCGGAGCTGGGCTTCTCGCTGATGGTCGGCGGCCCGCAGTGGGCCTACGACGAACTGGTTCCCGTCTTCGACGCCGTCGCGACCGGCCCCGACGGCCACGACCGGATGGGGCCGGCGGGGTCGGGCCACTACGTCAAGATGGTTCACAACGGGGTCGAGTACGCGCTGATGCAGACCTACGGCGAGGGCTTCGAACTGCTGGCTAACGGCCGGTACGACCTCGATCTGGAATCGGTCGCAAACACCTGGAACAACGGGGCCGTCATCCGCTCGTGGCTGCTGGAGCTCTGCGAGGAAGCGTTCCGCGAGGAGGGCAACGACCTCGGCGACGTGGCCGACCGCGTCGAAGGCGGGTCGACTGGGACGTGGACCGTGCAAGAAGCGCTCGAACAGGAGGTGCCGATCCCGCTCATCTACCAGTCGTTGGCCGAGCGGTTCGGCTCGCGGGCCGACGACGGCCGCTTCTCGCGCCGCCTCGCCAGCCGCCTCCGATACGGCTTCGGTCGCCACGACGTCCCACGTCGGACGTGAGTGTGCTACCGTATCGCTTCAGAACTCGCTTGCCTGAGCGGTACCCTTTGCGAGCACCGTTGTCTGGTCGTCCCCGTGCCAAACGAGGCTGACTTCAGCTCCGTCTTCGACGCTAACGCGTGACTGGTCGCCGGCGGTCACCTCGCCGTCGTCATCGTCCCACCCCACTGTTCGTCCGTCCGCCACTTCGATAGTGAGTTGCTCTGCACTGATCGTATCACCACCGTCATGTGTCACGACGGCAACGACGCCGTCTGTCGTCTCCTCGTACTCGAACGTGAACGAGGCCTGCGGGGCCACAGCTACGTCGCCGCCACTGCTACCCATGCCCAGTACGAAGGACGCAATTATCGCCGCGACGATGATGATGATCGGAATCAGGATGAACAGGACAGCCACGCCGACGCCCAGTCCGACGAGTACCTTTCCGGCGGTACCGAGATCGTTCCACGAATCTTTTAGTCCCACGACATACTCCATTAATTGATAGTACTAAACACTGTGGAAATTAATCGCCCGTCGCCGGGCACACAGTCGTCTGGTGGCCGGGCCGTTCGCGGGCGGCTGCGGGTGAAACAACAGCTAATTAAACCAGTATTCCATAGCCGGACACATGGTAGAACTCGTTGGACTCGCCGCCGGGGCCACGCTCACCCTGATAGTGGTCGCGCTCCACTACGCCAAAGGGACCGGTTGGGAGGCACCGGAAGACATCTCCCAGGAGGTCCTCGAGCAGCGGGCCGCGACAGTCCCCGAGACGGACTTCCCGGAGCCGTACAACCGCTCTATCGGTGGTGGCGGTGCCACAGCGATTCCGGCTGGTGAGGCCGAAGGCGAACTCGGCGAAGGCGAGGAGGCCGAAGAGGAGGACGAGGGCTTCGACCCCGACGACATCGCCGAGGACGAGGTCGAGTACTACGAGATCGAATTCGCCAAGGAGGGTGAAACGATCGAGGTCGCCAACAACGAGCCGCTCCTTGACGCCGGCGAGGAGGAAGGCTGGGACCTCCCCTATGCCTGCCGCGAGGGCCAGTGTATCTCCTGTGCCGGCCACATCGAGGACGGCCCGGCCGAGGACTACATCCGCCACAGCAACAACGATTCGCTGATGGACGACGACATGGAGGAGGGGTACTGCCTGACCTGTGTCGCGTACCCGACCAGCGACTTCACCCTTGAAACTGGCGAGTCACCTTGACGCTGCGGTTCACAACCGTTAAGACGGACAGTCTGATAGCACTTTTCGTGGGCGGCTAGTTCAGCGGACAGAACGCCTGGTTCCGGACCAGATGGTCGGGGGTTCAAATCCCTCGCCGCCCGCTATTCTGCGAGGAACGGATGTGACGAGCGAATAGCAACACAAGAGCGGTTTGAACCCTGCCAGTCGCGCGCAGCGGAGCGAGCACGTCTGGCTTCGGTTCAAATCCCTCGCCGCCCGCTATTTTGCGGCCACACTGTGACCGATACGTCTCGTCCTACAGCTCTAGACAGCGGCAGGACTGCACGGCAATCGCCGCAACGTCCTTGAGGTTCCGACACAAGGTACGAACACATGCGTGTGCTCGTTATGGGTGCGACCGGATTCATCGGACAGCGACTGGTTCATACCCTGGCCGAAGCGGGCCACGAGGTGGTGGCGTTCTCCCGGAGCGCGAGCGAGGAATCCTTTCCCGACGGCGTCGAGCCGTTCGAGGGCGATCTCGGCGAGCCGGACTCTCTCGATGGCTTCTGTGACGATATCGACGTTGCGTACTACCTCATCCACTCGCTCACGTCCGAGAACTTCGCCGAGCTAGACCGGCGCTACGCCCGTCGGTTCGCTGACTCGGCGTCGGCTGCGGGGGTCGACAGGGTCGTCTATCTCAGCGGTATCAGCGGTGACGAGGAGAATCTCTCACCCCATCTGGCGTCGCGGCGCGAAGTCGAATCGGTGCTCGCAGAAGGGTCGTTCGATCTGACAGTGCTTCGGGCGGCGGTCATCATCGGCCCGGAAAGTGCGAGCTTCCGAATCGTCGACGACCTGACCGACCGCCTGCCGCTGATGCTCGTCCCCAAGTGGGTCCGAACGCCGTGTCAGCCCATCGGCGTCGACGACGCAATCAGCTACCTCGTGGAGCTACTCGGTGCCGACGAGACCCGCGGCGAGACCTACGACATCGGCGGGCCGTCGGTGTGGTCCTACGAGTCGCTGCTGAAACTCACCGCCGCGGAGAAGGGCAAGCGGGTGTTTATCATTGCCGTGCCGGTGATGACGCCGGGCCTGTCCTCGCACTGGCTTCGCTTCACGACAGACGTACAGTACGCCATCGCGCGGCCGCTGGCCGAGAGTATGCGGAACCCGGTTACGGTTGACCCGGAGATGGACCTGCAGGACGTCGTGCCGATTGACCAGACGCCGATCAAGGACGCCGTTCGGCGGTCGCTGATGGCATCGTAGGCCCTGCGGGACTGTTTTGGGGCTGTGCGGTGCAGACGTAGCTATGCCCGAATCGGTCGCCGTTACTGGTGGCAACGGCCGCGTCGGCCAGCACGTCCTCGAACACCTGACTGCAGCGGGGTATCGAACGGTCAACCTCTCCCGTGGGAAACGGGAGGAAGACCATTCGGACGCATACGTCAGGACTGACCTGCTCGATGCGGGCGAGGTCTACGGCGCACTCGCAAAATCCGGCCCCGACGCGGTCGTCCATCTCGGGATGATTCCCACGCCCGACCACACGCCGGGGTACCGGACCTACGAGAGCAACGTCATGTCCAGCTATCATGTGCTGGAGGCGGCCGGCGAACTGGGTGTCGATACGGTTGCCCTGGCGTCGAGTTTCAGCGCTATCGGCGGCGGGTTCGAATCAGACCCCATCACAGTCGACTACCTTCCGATCGACGAGGACCACCGCCTCACGCCGTCGAACCCGTATGCAATGGGGAAACAGGCACTGGAGATCACCGCCGACGGGTTCGCTCGCCGGAGTGCGGACGCCCCGGACACTATCACGTCGCTTCGGCTTCCGTGGGTCGTCGACGACGACCTGGCCAGGGAGACGTTCGTCGAGGCAGACCGGACACTCACCGGGTCTCGGGCGTCACCGCACTTCCACACCCAGCGGAACACGCTGTACGCGTACGTCCACACCACCGACGCCGTTCGGCTCGTTGAGCGGGCCGTCGCGGCGTCGTTCGACGGCCACGAACGCGTCTGGGTCTCGGCACCAGATACGAGCGCCGAGACGCCGAGCGCCGAACTCGCGGCGGAACTGTACCCTGATGCTGACTACCGGGGGCCGACAGCCGACGACGAGAACCCGTATGCGACGCTCATCGACACGACGAAAGCCGAGCGGCTGCTCGACTGGGAGCCGACTTGGAGCTGGCGACAACTGGCGTGAAGTCAGCGGCGGCCCGCGCATCGATCCGGACGCCGCCATTACCACGCCGCATGTAGCGGCCGTTTCATCCGGAACACGTTGCTAAAATGTAATGTGTATGTAACTAACAAGCATGAGTGACGCCGAACAGCCGTCAGAGAGCGAGACACACGACCATCACGAGCATCACGACCACGAGGGGCCGGGCTATGCCACCCCGCAGGCGGCCATTGAGGAGGCCGAGCGCGAACGGACCGCCTACGTGATGGGGCTGCACGTCGGCCAGGACGTCGACGCGCCGGACTTCCTGGCCGTCGTCGACGTAGACCCCGACTCAGACACGTACAGTGAAATCATCAACCGGGTCCAGATGCCGAACAAGGGCGACGAACTCCACCACTTCGGGTGGAACGCCTGCTCGTCGTCGTGCCACATGGAGGGGCTGGAGCGCCGACACCTCGTCATTCCCGGCCAGCGCTCCTCGCGCATCCACATCGTCGACACGAAGGAGCGCCGCGACCCCGAACTGACGAAAGTCATCGAACCGGAGGCGGTGTACGACCACGACCTCTCCGCGCCCCACACCGTCCACTGCATCCCCGACGGTGAGATTCTCATTTCCATGCTCGGCGATGCCGACGGCGACCTCCCTGGCGGCTTTCTGGAACTGAACGACGACTTCGAGGTGCAGGGCCGATGGGACCCGCCCGGCGAGATCGAGATGAACTACGACTACTGGTACCAGCCCCGCCAGAACGTGATGCTGTCGACGGAGTGGGCGGCCCCGAAGACGTACTACCCCGGCTTCGACCTGGACGATGTCGAGGACGGCAAGTACGGCCAGCGGCTCAACTTCTGGGACTGGGAGGCCGGCACCGTCGAGCAGACCATCGACCTCGGCGAGGACGGCCTGATTCCGCTAGAGGCCCGCTTCCTGCACACGCCCGAGAGCACGCACGGCTACGTCGGCGCGGCGCTATCCTCGAATATCATCCATTTCCATGAATCGGATGGCGAATATCACGCCGAGCCGGTCATCGAGTTCGACGACCGCGAACACGAGGGGTGGGACATGCCGGTCCCGGCACTGGTGACGGACATCCTCATCTCGATGGACGACCGCTACCTCTTCGGGTCGAACTGGCTCCACGGCGAGGTGTGGATGTACGACATCTCGGACCCGTCGAACCCCCGAAAAGCCGATTCCATCTCTATCGGCGGCTACTTCGGCGACATCGAGCAGGTCCAGGGTCGTGATATTGTCGCCGGGCCGCAGATGCTCCAGCTCTCGCTCGACGGCGATCGGCTGTACTGGACGACCTCACTGTTTTCGTCGTGGGACAACCAGTTCTTCCCCGAGGAGGCCGAGCAGGGGTCGGTGATGCTCAAAGCCGACGTAGACCCGCGGACGGGGACGATGTCGCTGGACCGGGATTTCCTCGTGGACTTCGGCGACCTACCCGAAGGCCCTGCTCGCGCCCACGAGATCCGGTGGCCCGACGGCGACTGTACCAGCGACGTGTGGCAATGAGGACGATGCGACTGGGCGGCCGATGACCGAGGTCCTGCTGGACTGGCGGGACAGCGACCGGACGGAGACGGTTTCGGTGCCAGACGGCGAAACGATACTCGACGCCGCGGAGGCCGCGGATATCGGGCTGCCGTTCGGCTGTCGAACCGGAGCGTGCGGGACCTGTACCGCTCGCCTGCTGTCCGGCGACGTGGTCCATCACCGCCCGCCGCGGGCGCTCAAAGAGCAGCATCTGGCGGACGGCTACGTCCTGCTCTGTGTCGCCGAGCCGACGACCGACGCGCACCTCGCCGTCGGCGCGACGGTACAGGCCGAACTGGTGCCGAACCCCTGGAAGTAACCAGCACCGATTCCACTCAGCCCGACAGCGCTTGCTGGAGGGTTTGTCCCAGAAACCCGATAGCTGGAATGACGAACACTGTCGCGTGGACCCAGGCGTCGTAGGTGATGTCGCCAGGCTTGGTCAGGAGAAACAGGCCATAGAGGACGATCATCACGACGACCCACAGGACGGTGATGACCAGGAACGGCACGGCGTCCCGGACCGGCTCGGCGACCGCTTCGCGCAGTGTGGCGGACATACCCGGGTAGTCGGACGGAATCGGCAAAAGCGTACCCCGCGACGGTCCGAACCCTGCCGCCGGTTCGATGCAGTCGGTTTCGGCTTCGATGGCCGCCGGCACGTCCGCGACGGCGCTGTCATCGATGCCGTGCCCCGGACAACGGCGCACCGGACCGCTGACCGGCCAGCTATCGGGAGCCGATTTTATGTATCCTCTCCAGCCATCTCCCAGATATGACCTTCCTCCCGGTTGTTGTCGCCCTGTTCGTGTCGCCGTCCGTCACCGCGCTGGTGTACGCCGACGCCAGGCGGCGCGACCTGTCCCAGCGGTACTGCACCGCCGCCGCCTCCGCCGTCGGTCTCGCCAGTTTCGGCGGGTTTCTCGCCGCGAGTGTCCTCGGTAGCGGGCTCCTTTCGGCGTTCTACCGCCTGTTGGACCGGCCGGTCATAGCCGTCACGCCGCTCGACCTCCTTTTCTCGCTGCTCTTCTTCGGACTCGCAATCACTGCAGTCGCAGTTCTGGGATACGGGTTCGCCAGCCGGTACGGCCCGCTCGCCCCTTCGTAATTGCTTCATCGGCCGCCCGACGACCCCTAATTTCAAACCCGGCACGGCCCCACCGGGACGTATGGACGACACTGACTGGATCGGCGAGACGTTCACCAGCACGGCCGGCTGGGATCACTTGGAGACGCTGGTCGACATCGGGAACCGGATGGCAGGCAGCGACGGCGAACGGGCGGCCGCAGAAGCGACTCGGGACGCGCTGGCGGCGTACGCCCGCGACGCTCGGCTCTCGGAGTTCGCAATCCAGGGCTGGGAACGGGGCGACAGCGCCGTCCACGTTGACGGGTCGCCGGTCGCGGCGCAGGCCCACGAGTGTATCGCTCTGCCGCGGTCGCCGGCCGGCGAGGTGACCGGTGAACTGGTCGACGTTGGGCACGGCCTCCCGGAGGAGTTCGAAGACGCCGACTGCGAGGGCAAAGTAGTGCTGGCCCGCTCCGACGTGCCCGACTGGTACGACCGGTACATCCACCGACGGGAGAAGTACTATCACGCCGTCGAGGCCGGCGCAGTCGGATTCGTTTACCGCAACCACGTCGAGGGCGTCCTGCCGCCGACCGGAAGCGTCGGGACAGCAGACGCACCTATCGGCGAGATTCCGGCTATCGGCGTCGCCAGCGAGACGGGCGCGCGACTGTCGCGTCGCTACGCGGGCAACGATATCACTGTCAGCGTCGACTGCGGGACGCCCGACGCGACGAGCCAGAACGTCCACGCCGAACTGGGACCGGACACCGACGAACGACTGTTGGTGACCAGCCACGTCGACGCTCACGACATCGCGGAGGGGGCGATGGACAACGGGGCCGGAACGGCGATGGTCGTCGAGGCCGCCCGCGCGCTGGCCGGCCGCGAAGACGAACTGGAGACACGCGTGGAGTTCGTCGCCTTCGGTGCCGAGGAGGTCGGCCTCGTGGGGTCGAACCGCCTCGCCGACGAAACTGCTCCCGACGACGTGACGGCCGTGCTCAACTTCGACGGCGTCGTCCAGAGCCGCACGCTGAAGTGTTACACCCACGGCTTCGACGCACTCGCGGCCGCCGCCGAGGACGTGGCCGACCGCTTCGATCACCCAATCTCGCTCACGCCGGAGCAAGGCCCCCACAGCGACCACTGGCCGTTCGTACGCCGGGGCGTCCCCGGCTATCATGTGACCAGCGAAACCGGCGGTGAGGGGCGTGGCTGGGGCCACACCCACGCCGATACGCTGGACAAACTGGAACCCCGGACGTTCCGCGAGCAGGCCGTCCTCCTGACCGAACTCGCCGTGACACTTGCAGACGACTCAGTGCGATCTGCTCACAAAGACCCCGCAGAGATAGCCGATGCGCTCGAAGCCCAGAACCTCGCCGAAGGGATGCGGATTACAGGTGACTGGCCCTTCGACGACTGACGCGACGCCAGTCACTTCACTGCCGCGTTCGACTCCCGCCACCTGTGCGAAAGAACTACCAGATTTCTAGCATTTTCGCCTCCTCCAGTGTTCCGGTTCTCTGGTCGCTGACGATTGGATATAATGATTTACTCAGTATAGAAGTAACATATTTCGTAGGTTATTTACCATATGGGTACCTGGAAATCGATGGCAGGTTGATTGGTCTACGTACTGTAGCCGTATGTGAACGCCGTCACCGGCGTTCGCTGCCAAGCTCCCATGCTTATCGGTCTCGCGGAGTCCGAGGCCGAGTCGACGTGAGTAAACCATCCCTGCCGTCGTCAGTCAACACCAACACCAATACCTGACACAACGGCCGTCCATGTGCCAAGACGGCCGTCGTGTCCACTTTCGGACTATTCCTCTGAGGAACACCAGTCAGTAGCGAGCGCGATGCAAGGCGACACCCAGCGGCGGAGCCGGTCTATGACTCGTAGGCCTGTTCTACGTCAGCCTTCGCCGACGGAATGACCTGCTGTTCAGCCCGTCGCATCGACCGCAACGCCTCGTCGGTGAACTCGACGTCGAGCGTAGGGAGGGCTCGTGCCAGACCGCCCAGCACCTCACCGGGGTCGATGGTGAGTTCGAAGGCGAAGGCGTTCTGATTCTCCCGCAGTGGGACGGAGAACTCGAAATGGGTCTGGACGATGTCCGTCGCCCTCTCCTGATCATATGCGTCGGTGACAGCCGTCCAGAAGTCGTCGCTGTCGGCGGCGACAAGCGGTGCGAGGTCGTCCCCGAACGACTGCTGGCGGGCCAGCAGGCTCTCTCGAATCCGGTCCCGGCGGTCGCCATGGACGGTGTCTCGAAGTGCGTTCCAGTAGATATCACGGGCCAGCACTTCGTCAGCATAGGTCTCGAACGCCGCGTCAGTGGCGGCGTAATCCAGTACGGGCTCCAGTTGGGCGAGTATCTGTTGCTGGTAGGACTGGAGTTTCGGCCGGACGACGTGGCGCTCCAGCGGGCGGCTGTTGTTCAGCAGTTTGCCCGCAACGCGGCTTCCGCTCCCGTTTGACCCGCGTAGCACGGCTGCCACGTCGAAGGCCGCGTACGTCTCGTCGACGAACTGCGAGAGGTAACGTTCGAACTCCCGTTCGACGGCACGTCGTGTCACACCCGACTCTGTGGGCTGCAGCGACCTATCCCTTACGCCGATGTCCGCTGCCGATAGTCGTTCGCGATACGGGCCGCCGCCCATCGCTGTACAACTAACACGAGCGTTATGACTGTGCATAACTAACCGCGGATGTGCCCAGAGACCTGCCCAGCGACGTCCATGCGGTGCTGACACAACTCGCTGAAGAGGGCGAAACAGCGATTATCGCGGCGGAGTTCGATACGGCCCGACAGACAGTTGCGACGGCTGAGACGGTCAGCCGGAACAAACTGCCGGAGTGTGATCTGCGGTCGCGGTTGTTGCACGGCTGCGAGCAAGTGAACACCGCGCTAGATAACGACCATCCCGATGCTGCCGCCGAGTATCTACGAGCGATGAACCGACGACTTGCGGCCGTCGACGACTGCTGATACCGGTCATCAAACTACTGTTGGCTCCGTAGTATCGAGACATTGGTGGGCCAGCTCCCGTGAGAGTTAAGACACCGAATGATAATACCGTGGTATGTCTCAGCGACTATCGAAGGCCGAGGACACGCTCGCCGACGCGGGCGAACGCGAACTCGTCGTCGGCGGTGACCGGCCGATCCGGATCTCTGCGGGCCATCGACTGCGACACCACGACGGGAAATGTTCGCGCCCACACGGACACAACTACGAGATAACTGTCCGCGTCACCGGCGAACTCACCGACGAGGGGTGGGTCGTCGACAAGGGCGGGGTCACGGACGTGGTCGACGAGTGGGACCACCGCTTCCTATTGGAGGCCGGCGACCCACTGGTCGAGGCCTTCGACGCCAGCGGCGACGGCGACGCTGTGGTCGTCCTCGACCACCCGCCGACAGCCGAAGTCATGGCGACGATACTGGAGCAGCGACTCGCCGACCGCCTCCCGGAGACGGTGTCGGACGTGGCTGTCTCCGTTCGGGAGACCAGCGAACTCTGTACCCGCTGATGCCGGTCGCAAACGACGCGCCCGGGCTCGATATCGAGGGGACCGCCGTCGACGCGGAGACGGGCGATCTCCCTATCAATGAACTGTTCCAGTCCCTTCAGGGCGAGGGCCGACTGGCCGGCGTCCCGAGCGTGTTCGTCCGGACCAGCGGCTGTAATCTGCGCTGTTGGTTCTGTGACTCCTATCACACCTCCTGGGAGCCGACCCACGACTGGTTCACCGTCGACGACGTGCTCGCCGCTATCGAGGAGTACGACGCCGACCACGTCGTCCTCACCGGTGGCGAACCGCTCATCCACGATTCGAGTGCGGACTTGCTAGAGCGGCTGGCCGACCGGGGCTACCACACGACGGTCGAGACCAACGGGACCGTCGTCCCCGACGCCCCTATCGACCTCGCCAGCGTCAGCCCGAAACTGGCCTCCAGTACGCCGACGGCCGAACGCGATCCCGATGGTGACGGCGAGTGGGCGGACCGCCACGAGGAGCGCCGGCTCGACCTGCCGACACTGGCCGAACTCGTCGAAACCTACGACACGCAACTCAAGTTCGTCGTCACGGGCCGCGAGGACATGGACGAAATCGAGCGCCTCGTCGAGCGACTCCGCGACGCCGCGTCTACCTGCGTTCGTGACGACGACGTGTTGCTGATGCCGGAAGGCCAGACGCGCGACCAACTCGAAGCGACCCGGGAAACGGTCGCGGACCTCGCGCTGGAGTTCGGCTACCGGTACACACCGCGACTCCACGTCGACCTCTGGAACGACGCACCGGGAACGTAACTGCTTGCGACACCACGTACAACGATGACCGACGATACCCGCGCTGTCGTGCTCGCCTCCGGCGGCATGGACAGCGCCACGGCGGCCTACGAAGCACAGACCCGCGGCTACGACCACCTGTACCTGCTGCACACCAGCTACGGGCAAAACACCGAAGACCGGGAGTACGACTGCGCCAGCGCGCTGGCCGACCACGTCGACGCGGCGGACTTCCTCCACGTCGAGACCGGCCACCTTACCCAGATAGGCGCGTCGTCGCTGACCGACGATTCGATGGACGTGGCGGACGCCGACACCGACAGCGACGAGATTCCGACCTCGTACGTCCCGTTCCGCAACGCCAATCTGCTGTCGATGGCGGTCTCCTACGCCGAGGCCAACGACTGCGGGGCCGTCTTCATCGGCGCACACAGCGAGGACTTCTCGGGGTACCCGGACTGCCGGCCCGCCTTCTTCGACGCCTTTCAGAGCGTTATCGACGCCGGCACGAAACCCGACACCGACATCGACCTCGTCGCACCCTTCGTCGAGTGGTCCAAGACCGACATCGCCGAGCGCGGCGTCGAACTCGGCGTCCCCTACGAGGACACCTGGAGTTGCTACCGGGACGACGAACCGGCCTGTGGGACGTGTGACGCCTGTGCCTTCCGGCTCGAAGCGTTCCAGCGAATCGGCGAACGTGACCCCATCGAGTACGCGGAACGGCCGACGTACGCGGAGTAAGTAGATTGCAGGCGGTTGTCTCCCGCTCCGACGGGCTAGTCGTCGGCTTCGTCCCGGACCAGCCCTTCCAGCACGTACTCCGCCGAGGTCCGCGTCGTCGCCAGCGGCACGTCGTGGACGTCACAGATACGCAGGAGTGCCGAGATGTCCGGCTCGTGGGGCTGTGCCGTCAGCGGGTCCCGGAGGAAGACGATGCCGTCCATCCGGCCCTCGGCGACCTCAGCGCCGATCTGCGTGTCGCCTCCCATCGGCCCGCTCTCCTTTCGTTCGACGGTGAGATCGGTCTCTGCCATGATGCGCTTGCTCGTCGTACCGGTCCCGACCAGGTCGAACTCCGACAGCGTGGCTTCGTAACTCTGTGCCAGGTCGATCATCTCGGGCTTCTCGTCGTCGTGTGCGATGAGTGCGACGCGGGTCATATCTGGGGCTCTCGGGCCATCGTCTTATGTCATTTGGACATAGCACCGACTCAACTGTCGACAGAAACCTCTCCGTCAGCGGTAATCGTCACGTCGTGTCCTTCGACACCGAACGTGAGCGACTCCGTCGTCCTCTCTGTGACGACCGCACGGAGTGACTCGATGTCGACGTACGTATCCAGTCCGTCAATATCGTCCGCATCTAGATCTGTCGCTTCGATCACCGCATCGGCAATAACATCACCTGCGGGTTCGGGGCTGACCCAGTCGTCGGACCCCTCCGTGGCCCGGTTCCGCAACATATACACAGTCCCCTCGTTCGAACTCATACCACAGTGTACGCTCCCTTCTCTTATAACAGCAGATGAGTGGTTTCACTGTCTGAAGTAACCGGTGTGCCGATGACAGACCATCGGTCTTGCATCTGACGACTGTCGCTTTGAGCAACGCAGAACGCAGCTATTCGGCACTACCTACCCCCGGACCCGCTGCTCACAGCGATTCGGCGTTCCACCACCTTCGTCTTCTCTCAACCGAACTCTGTTCCGCCCCGGTTACTCCGGCGGTGAGCCGACAAGCGGCCGCTCAGGGGCCGCCAGTGTGTTCTGGACCAGCGTCCGCGTCCCCCGCCGGAGCCGCTCCGAGGCGGCCTGACTGGAGATCCCGAGCTCCGCGGCGAGGTCCGAGAGGGACGATTCTCGCGGGACGGTGAAGTAGCCACGGTTGAGCGCGAGCAACAGTACTTCTTGCTGTGGATCCGTCACGCCGAACTGGGGAGAGGCTTCCGTGTCGTCGGTGATGGTCTGAATGTCGATGTTGATATCACTGGACACGAGCACGTCACGGAACGACAGCACCGAACTCTTCTCGGGGAACCGGGCTCGAAACACCCAGTCGTCGCCGGTCTGTGCGGCACCGAGTAGGAACCCGTCCGCGTTCAACAACGCTTCTCCGATCGTATCGATTATCGTGTCAGTTGTATGCAGGGTGTACCAGTGACCATCTCCTTCTGCCGCTACGTGGGCATAGTCGGTGATACTCTCGTCCTGGGCCAGATTCGCTTCGATGGCGGGCCGCTCGACGGGGCCAATCCAGGCGACGGCACGGCAGTCGCCACTCTCGCAGTGAAGTCGCTGTATCCGTATCGCTGCTTTACTCAGCGTTTCAGCTGTTCGCTGCAAGAGGGGGGCATCGATGTGAAATTCTACTATCATGTCTCACTGTCACGCAGCAACGGTGATAAACCCCGGTCAGACAGTTGTCGTACCTGAAAACGGTGCTTGTGTAATTTCCGGGTACTGAAGGCTGACGGCAGTATGGACCGAGGTATAGTTGCTTCAAGCACCAATCGATAGCACTCAGGAAATCCACTTAAATTCACAGCATGGCCTACCATGTCTCAGGCTATGAGACGTGTTTCGGACCGCGATCACGCATCAGAGATTCTCACCCTGATACGACCCCTCGTACGTCCCCTCGTGAGCGGCGTCGGCGAGAACGAGCTGTGCGATCCGCGCGCCCTGTTCGAGTTCTATGGGATGGTGGACCTCCAGTAACCCCTCACCTCGCCCCTCGTAGCCGGCGTCCCAGACGGCCGTATCGAGCATACACGAATTACGGAGCAACGACGACCGCGGGAGGAGAAAGCCGATGTGTCCATCCGGAATGACGACCCGGTCGGCGTACTCGACGATGTAGCCGCCGCGGTCGAGCTGATAGATCCCGTCGCTGGGTTCGAGTTCCCGACGGTCGCCGACGGTCTTGCCGCCGCGTTCGATGCGTCCCGGCTCGCTCTGCTCGTAGATCGCACCGAGCGTGAGGTCGACGCCGTTCGGTTGTACCTGTGATTCTCTCAGGTCGCCGAGGGAATCGGCGACGAACCGCCCGCTTTTGAACATACGCGATTCTGTGCGAGTGTCGTGGAAAGACCTGCCGATCTGGCCGACCGCCGTTCCGGTCGGTTGACTCGCTTCTGAGCGACGGACGGAGCGGGTTTTTATATGAAAAATACGACGGAATACGCGGGATTTATACCGCCGCGCCATCCATTGACGCACGTTATGGGACAGACGCTTACGGAAAAAATTCTCGACGACCATCTCGTCGAAGGGGAGCTAACACCCGGAGAAGAGATCGGTATCGAGATCGATCAGGTGCTGACACAGGACACGACCGGGACGCTCGTCTGGCTGCAGTTCGAAGCGCTGGGCCTCGAAGAGGTCCAGACGGAACTGGCCGCCCAGTACTGTGACCACCAGACCTACCAGTTCGACTTCAAGAACACCGACGACCACCGCTTCCTCCGCTCTGCGGCAGGCACGTTCGGGGCCCACTTCTCGCGCCCCGGCAACGGTATCTGCCACAACGTCCACAAGGAGAACTTCGCCGCACCCGGCAAGACGATGCTCGGGTCCGACTCCCACACGCCGACCCCCGGCGGTCTCGGCGAACTCGCCATCGGATCCGGTGGGCTCGACGTCGCCGTCGCGATGGGTGGCGGCGCGTACTACATCGAGATGCCGGAAGTCGTCAACGTCCGCCTCGAAGGCGAGCTGCCCGAATGGGCCACCGCCAAGGACGTCATCTTGGAGCTGCTCCGCCGACTGTCGGTCAAGGGCGGCGTCGGCAAGGTGCTCGAATACACCGGCCCCGGCGTCGAGACGCTGACCGTCCCCGAGCGGACCACCATCACCAACATGGGGACCGAACTCGGTGCGACGTCCTCGATCTTCCCGACGGACGACCAGACCAAGGACTACCTCGAACGCCTCGGCCGTGAGGACGTCTTCGAGGACATCGGCCCCGACGAGGACGCCGAGTACGCCGACGAGATCGTCGTCGACCTCTCGGACCTCGAACCGCTCATCGCCGAGCCGTCCATGCCCGACAACGTCGTGCCCGTCTCCGAGGTCGAGGGCGTCGACGTCGAGCAGGTCATGATCGGCTCCTGTACGAACGGCGCTTACGAGGACATCCTCCCGGCCGCGAAGATGCTGGAAGGGCGCAACATCGACAAGAAGACCGAGATGATCGTCGCCCCCGGCTCCAAGCAGGCCTCCGAGATGCTGGCCCGCGAGGGCTGGACCGCGGAGATGATGGCCGCTGGCGTCAACTTCTCCGAGGCGACGTGTGGTGCCTGTATCGGCATCGGTCACGTCCCGGCCTCCGACTCCGTCTCCCTGCGGACCTTCAACCGCAACTTCGAGGGTCGCTCCGGTATCGAGGACGACAACGTCTACCTCTGCTCGCCGGAGGTCGCCACCGCGGCGGCCATCAAGGGCGAAATCGTCGACCCGCGGGACCTCGCCGACGAACTCGGCGACCTCGAGGCCCCCGGTCTGGAGATGCCCGACCAGTACATCGGCAACTCCGAATCAGATCTCATCGCGCCCGACCAAGCCGTCGACGACGAACTCATCAAGGGCCCGAACATCGGCGACGTGCCGCTGAAGGACCCGCTGGAGACCGAAGTCGGCGGTGAAGCCCTCCTCAAGATGGAGGACAACATCACGACGGATCACATCATCCCGGCCACGCAGGACATCCTGATGTACCGGTCGAACGTCCCGAAGCTCTCCGAGTTCACGCTCTCGCGCGTCGACGACACGTTCGCGGAGCGCGCACTCGAAGCCGACGGCGGCGTGCTCGTCGCCGGCGAGAACTACGGCCAGGGCTCCTCGCGCGAACACGCGGCCCTGTGCCCGATGTACCTGGGTATCGAGACCGTCCTCGCACAGAGCTTCGCCCGCATCCACAAGGCGAACCTGTTCAACTTCGGTATCGTCCCGCTCACCATCGACGAGGAGACCTACGAGAAGATCGAGGAAGGCGACGACATCGAGGTCGTCGACGACGCTGCCGAAGCCGTCCGCTCCGGTCAGGAGGAGTTCACCATCCGCGTGAACGACGACTGGGAAGCGACCGGCCAGCTCGATGCCTCCGAGCGCGAACGCGAGATCCTCGCCGCCGGTGGCAAGCTCTCGCACACGAAACAGCAGCACGACGAAGGCGGCGCTGCACCTGCAGACGACTAGAGAGACTCCGAACATAGTGAGGAGTCTCTTACGGGTCGAACGGCGCGTCGCGCCGTGAGACACGCGAGGTTTCGCAGAAACCTCGTATTGGGAGCGGGACCGCAGGTCCCGCGAGCAGAGCGATTCCGAGCGTAGCGCGGTCGCCTTGCGACCGCGGTTTTTTGTGAGCGGTGAAGCCGGAACAGCGAAGACGCTCGGTTTGTGCGAACGGCGCGACGCGCCGTGAGACAGTGGGTTGCTCCCCGACCGCGGCTTTTCCGGCAGTGAAATCGGGCCTAGTGCCACGTCTGTCCTAGGTCAACGGCGATATACGAAGTCTGCCTCGCGACAGTGCCAGACCCATCGTGCCCTTCTGTGACTGCTGTCGCTTCCCCGGCGTGTGCAGTCGACTCTGACAGAACCTACATCTAGTACAACTCGGCAGCGATGGAAAAGTTCGGAAAGAGGGGTGGGGGTGGGGGTGGTGGCACCCAAAACGGGTGCAACTACACGTAGACTCGTCAGACTAAAGAACCTTCCGGCGTTCTAACTCTGTCTCGGCCCTATCGATGCATGAACTATCAGCACCTATCGACAAACAGTCAGATACCAGGGTATCTTCGGTCGGCGGTAACACATATGTAGGGCCACACCGAAGTACACATGTGACAACGGTCGCTCCTGACGGGCCGGAGACGCCGGATACGCCAGCGGTTCGGCGCGCCGTCCGCGCGGATCTCATCGAGATCCACCGTATCGAGCAGGCGTCATTTCCACAGCCATGGCCGTTTTCTGCACTGGAGAGCTATCTCGGCGAAGCGGGGTTTCTCGTCGCCGAAACCGGCAACGACGACGGCGACCCGCCCGCTGTCGCAGGCTATGTCATCGCGGATACGGTGCCGAACCACGGTACCCCGCTTGGTCATGTCAAAGACATCGCGGTTCGGCCGGCGTACCGGCGACAGGGCGTTGCGAGCGCACTGTTGCGGCGTGCGATGGAGGTCATCGGCGAGACGGGTGCCGGTTCAATAAAACTGGAGGTTCGAGCCGACAACGAGGGAGCGCGACGGCTCTACCGGCGCTTCGGGTTCGAACACCGGAAGACTATCCCGAACTACTACAGCAACGGCGAGGACGCGCTCGTGATGGTCCGTCTGCTGTAGGCGTTCTGTCTTACTCCGCTGTTGTGTCTCCTCAGTGCAGTCCCGGCGAAGAGCGGGAACGCCGGTCTGAAACGACGACCGCTCCGAGACCCCGACTACATATACGGCTCCGAATCCACGGTTCGGACACCGATGGGATACGCCTGTCCAGTGTGTGACGACCCGCAGGCCGACGACGTGCATCTGGCGAACCACCTCGCGTTCACGGCGATGACCGGCGGCGACGACCACGAGGCGTGGCTCGACGAGCGCGTCCCTGACTGGGGCCAACTCGGCGAAGACGAACTGTCCACCGAGGTCGTCGAGTACGCCGAGGAGACCGAGTTCCCGCAGGTATTCGAGGACACCGTCGACCGCAGCGGCGACGGGCACAGCCACGACCACGATCACGGCCACGGTGACCTCCCCCAGGGCGCGGACCGCCACCGGGGGTCGAACGCGCTGAGCGACCACGACAGCGAAGTGCTGGCCGAGGCCCGGGATCTGACGCGGGAGATGTTGCGCGACAGCGACGACGGCGGTACGGCGGACGACGGTTCGGACGCCGATGCTGCGGATGCGACCGCGTCCGGAGACGAAACCGAATAGTCCCGCCGGCGGCAAGGGGACGTATGGAAACTGCAGGGCAGTTCGCGCCGGCATCGGCAGCCGAGGCCCGCGAGCGCTACGAAGCGTTCGGGCCGACGGCGCAGGTCGTCGTCAAGGAAGTCGCGAAGGCGATGGGCCTCGACGCGGAGGCCTACGAAGAACGTGTCACCAGCGAGGTCGTCGAGACCGCCCGCGACGTGCTGTTCGCGGAATCGCTCGCTGTCCAGGTCGGTTCGATGACGGAGTTCGAGGAGTGGCGCGCGGACACCGATTGCGAGGTGACGCTGGTCGGCGCGGAGAACGTCGACAACGTCGTCTGGCACGCCGCACCGTTCACAGAGCAGGCCGTCGCGGCGACGTTTCAGGACGAACGCCGGGCCGCCGTCGGGACGCTCCGTCGCCAGGCTTTCGGCCGCATCTACCGCGAGGTCGTCTGATGCGCCCGGTCACGCGGAACACCCTGCTCGGCATCATCGCCGTCGTCATCCTGCTACTGGCGCTGGGTGCGCTGCCGGGCCTCCTCAAGAGCGGGGACCCCTACTACACTGTCGCCACGCCGACCGACGGTGAGTACAGCGTCGACAACGGCACGGCGCTCAACTGGAGTACCCAATCCGAGCGGCGGTTCCCGTACACGAGCGCGGCGCTTTCCGACGCCTCCCCGTCGGCCGCCGGGCAGTCCGAACCGTACTGGCGCGGGCCGCTCGGATTCAAGGGCGCGTTCACTCACTCGCCCTTTGACGAACGCGACGCACTCAGCCAGCAGTACGACGGGGCCGTGACCGACGACGGCGTCGTCGTCAGGCACAACGGCACGTTTTACCACATCGCGGTCCGACAAGACGTATGACCCGCGAACCGGCCCACGAGTGGCCAATCGTTGAGAGCGAACGCGAGTACGAGACCGGCTGGTACACCGGCGGTTACGACCGGGTTCGCCAGCCCGACGGCTCCGAGAAGGACTACTACTGGGCCGAACTGCCGGATGCGGCCGTCGTGGTTGCCACGACTGGTGACGAACTCGTCATGGTCGACCAGTACCGCCCGACCATCCGCGAGCAGTGCCTCGAACTCCCGGCTGGCATCGTCGAGGACGACGAGTCCTACACGGCCGCCGGTGCGCGCGAACTCCGCGAGGAGACCGGCTTCGAGGCCGCCGGCGTTTCACTTATCGAAGAGTTCTCGTGTTCGACCGGCGTGCTCCGCCATCGCCGTGGCATCGTCTTCGCCGAGGGGCTCGAACCCGTCGACCGGGACCTCGACGACAACGAGTTCCTCTCGGTGACGACTGTGCCCATCGACGAAGCGTTGCAGGTCGCCCGGCGCGAACCGGCTAACGACGCGACCATCGAAGGTATCCTGCTGGCACAGGCCGATGGCTTGCTGTAGCCGGTGAAGGTTTAGGTATCGCCCGCTAGCGGCTGGATATGGACGGCGAAATCGACACCGACGAGCTGCGGTCGAAACTCGACGAGGAGGCGGTCCGGGTAGTCGATATCCGCTCGCCCGGCGCGTTCGAGCGGGGCCATATTCCCGGAAGCGAGAACGTCCCGTTCCCGTCGCTCGTCGACGAGGTCGAACGGTTCGAAGGCGACGACGAAGTCGTGACAGTGTGTCCGAAAGGAAAGTCAAGCGTGCAGGCCGCCCGACTCATCGCATCGTACGAAGGGTTCGATGGCGACGTGGTAAGCTTCGAACCCGGGCTGAACGGTTGGGACGGACCGCTGGAGCGCGAGAACGCTGGCGGAGAGACAATGTCGGACAGTGCGACTGCCGACGGAGACACCGACGAAGGTCCTGCTGCACCGTTTTAGCCGCTGTTTGGAGTCGAAATGGTGGCTCAGGAAAAGTCCATCGTCACAAGGGGCTCAGCGGGGGTAACATCTCGTCATCGCCACCGTTGAGCCGTACTTGCCCGTGTGGCAAAAGTGCATCCGTTGACGACGACGCGAACGGACGATCTGACAGCATGGGTGCCCGGTATGATCTCCTCGCGTCCTGCTATTCCCGAAACCACTGGAACAAGAGTGGTCGCGCGGCCTGCTGAGCCTGTCCCGAACTACCCGTTGGCCGTTCAGCGGTAGCGGTACTGTCGACTATATAGCGAACATATAAAATACCTATACGACGACAGCTGACGGTTCGGTCGAGTACTCCGTGTCTGACACTGAGACGAGCCAGCCACAGATCGAGCAGGCGCTCGCCGTCGTTCAGCGGGAGATCGACTGTATCGAGGCTGAACTGTCGGCCTTCAGGCGCTTTCGGACCAGACTCGTGTCCATCGAACCGACGGGACAATCCGCAGGCACCGTCGACACCTCAGCCGGGGGGATGTCGGTGCTCAGTGCCCGGCAGCTGAAACCCGATACGAGTCTGCGTGCCGTCCGGGAAGCTTACCGAGAGACAGTCATGGCTGTACCGCACTTCGAGGCCGAGTACGACGATTCGCTGGAGGCGAATATGTCGATGGAGTTCGGGCCGGAACTCGGCACGCAGATCGCGACAGGAACACGCCTGCCCCCGCAATTGTACGAGGCGCTGCTGACCGCGAGCGAGGGGGCACGCGACGAACGCGAGACGTTGCTCCCGGCGCTCGAACGCGAACGGGAGTCGTTACAGTCGGTGCGGGCGACGCTCGACGACTGTGAACGCCGCGGGGCCGCACTCGGTGCGAACGCACGGCGAACGACCGACCCAGCCCGACTCGACACTATCGATGACCAGCTCGCCGAAATCGAAGCCGACTGCGAGACGGCGGCAGCGGCCCGCCAGCGACAGCTACACAGCCGGTCGGCCGCTGCTATCTCGGGCATCGACGGGACCAGTCTCGTCCGGTATCTCTACGGCGACTGTTCGGCGACGTGTCCGGCGCTCGCCGACATCCTCGCGTGCCTCGATACGATCAGGCGGCACCGCCGTCACTGTCTGGTTTCGACACGCTGAGATCACAGAACGGCTGTCCGTCGTTCCCTGTAATGACGACCCTCAGGACTGCGGTCGTGGTGCGGCCTTCTGGAGCGCGCTCTCGGCGATGTTGCCGCCGTAGTCGGCGGTCCGGGACAGGGAGTCGACGATGAGGCCCAGTACCTGTGCGCTCTGTGGGTCGAACTCGCGGATCTGCCCGTCGACTTCGCGAGCGGTTCCGTCGACGTCGGGGATCTGGCTCCGGGCCTCGTTTGCCAGTTCGACGGCCTCGTCGGAGTCCTCGGTCAACAGTGCGTCCATCGCGGTCTCGGGGACGGCGATAGCCTCGGCTTCCAGCTGATCGAGCAGTTCTGCGGTTTCCCCAGTTATTTCCCCGATTTCCTGGGAGAGGCTGGCGATCTTGGTTGCGTGGTCGGCGATACGCTCCAGTTGACGGGCGCTTGACTGGAAATCGAACACGGTCTCGCGTGGGAACCCGATCTCGTCAGCTGTCGTTGGGTTTCGGAGGACGGTGCGAAACACGCGCGAAACCATGTACCAGAGGCGGTCCACGTCGTCGTCGCGTTGCATCACGTCCGCCGCGAGGTCGTCGTCGTCCTCGATGAGCGCCTCGACAGCGTCGGAGAGCATCGTCAGCGAGACCAGCCGCATTCGTGTGATCGCGTTGTGGACCGACAGCTCCGAGGAGTCCAGCAGGTCCTGCAGGACAACCCGGTCAGTCGTCTCTTCGATCATCTCTAAACCGACCAGTCCCTGGGTCGCATCGCGGATGATCCGACGCTGTTCGGCCGTTATCCGCGTTGCTTCGAGCTGGATGATGTCGAAGCCGCTGACGTACATCGTCATCACCGCCCGCGTGAGTTCGTGCCTGTTTTCGAGTCCCTCCACGTCAAGCGTGCCCTCCACGCGGCCGTTGTCCCGCTGTGGAGCGAGCAACAGCAGGTCCCGTTCGGCGTGGAATTCGACGACGCTGCCCGCGCTCACGTCGTTTTCTGTCGCCCACTCTTTGGGGAGGGAGACGGTGTATGTCGACCCGCCTGTCACCTGGACCTTGCGTGTCTCCATGTGGCTGGCACTCGTTCACGGGATGATATAAATCCACTCATATCTATATACTATATCCAAGCTCTAATATTTGGGGACATATTCTCCGGATGACCGTCGCTCCGGCGACGATATTCGCCGGTAACGGTGATTCAAACGGCTGAAAAAGCTATATTCACCGCTCGTTCATATACGGTGTATTCGGGATGCTGAAGGCACAATGGCGACGTGATTGCTGATATATGCCCGCCTATTTGCGGGTGTTTAACATACTATGTCTATATAGTAATAACCCAATAGATATAGCTATCTTAGCAGGTTACTTATTACCTGTCTCACTGGACTCTGGTGATGGCGCACGATCCAGACGGGCTGTCAGAGTTCGTATCGCGGCGGAAATTCATCGCAACGACGGGTGCGACCAGCATTGCTGCAATCGCCGGCTGTTCCAGCGGCAGCGGCGACTCCGAGTCGGACGGGGGCGCCGGCGAGAGTGCGGACACCGAAGCGGTGTCGACGGAGATGGAAGCGACCGAAAGCACCGACGAGGGTGGTAGCTCCGGCGGTACCAGTGCACTCGAATCCGGCGGCTCCTCGACGGTGTACCCCATCGCGAACACGGCGGCCTCTTACTGGAACGCCAACCGGCCAGCCAGCGACACCGAGTACTGGCCCCACGGCGAGTACGACATCGACACGGACCAGAATCTCGCCGACTACTGGGCGGGGCTCTACGGGTTCGAGGCCGGCGGTGAGGACGGCCCGCCGTTCCAGTTCACGGTCGGTCTTTCCCACTCCGGGACCGGCGTCGAGAAGGTCATGAACGGCCAGAACGACATCGGCAACTCTTCCGGGAACGTCGAGGACGAACTCCCCGACCGTGACTCCTACGAACAGTTCGTCGACCACGTCGTCGGCGTGGACGGCCAGCCGCTGGTCGTCTCCCAGGAGATCGCCGACGCCGGTGTCGAACAGGTCACCGGTGATCAACTCAAGGGCCTCTACAAGGGCGAAATCACCAACTGGAGCGAACTCGGCGGCCCGGACCGCGAGATTCAGGTGCTCGGCCGCGTCAAGGGCTCCGGGACGCGAACGTCGTTCGTCTCCAATGTCTTCGGCAACCCCGAAGAAGACACCTCTGTTGCTAACCGCTACGGCCAGAACCAGCGCCTCGCACAGGCCATCGCACAGGCCGACAACGCTATCAGCTACCTCGCGCTGGCGTTCATCGACACCGACGGGCTGGCCCCCATCGCGCTGGAATGGGAAGGGACGACCTACAGCTACCAGGACGACCAGAACGGCCTGGACTCGAAGGCCTACCCCCTCTCGCGCGACCTCCACATGTACACATGGGAAGGCACCTCGAAGAAAGAGGCCGCGGTCATCAACATGATCCTATCTGACTTCGGTCAGGACACCTTCGTCGCGCCGAACAACTACTTCAAGCTCGGCTCGCGCCGCCGCGAGGAAGAGCGCGCCAAGCTCCCCGATCAGGTGTAATCGACCGCGGTTCGAGTCGATCTGACGATTATCGGCCGTGTCGGTCGATTTTCCATACTATGACAGAGGACATACCTACGACGGAGGGCGAGGCGGTGTCGAACGGGGACAGAGCTGACGGGTCGACGCTCGCCGTCGTCACGATAGCGACGACGCTGGTGGCGACGATTCTCGTCTTCCTGTTTCGGCCCGCTCTTGCGTTGCCCATGCTACTGGCGTTCGTGTTCGTCACGGCGGTCGGCTGGGTCACCTATCAGGCCGAGGTTGCACGCCTGCTCACGCTGGTCGCGACGATCCTCACCGTGCTGACCGTCGCGTTCATCACGTTCTTCCTGTTCGCGAGCGCGCTGCCGGCGTTTCTCGAACACGGGACCGGACTGCTACTGATTCCGGAGCAGGGCGGGGAGGCCCGCTGGTTCTTCTGGCTCGAAACCGTCCTGCCGTCGGATTCGACGTTCTGGAACCCGCTCAGCGGGGCTTACTCGCTGATACCGATGATCTGGGCGACGGTGGTCGTCACCGTCATCGCAGGCGCGGTGGCGGGGCCGCTCGGCCTGTTCGGCGCGCTGTTTATCGCCGAGGTCGCCAGCGACCGCCTGCGGGAGATAATCAAGCCTGGCGTCGAGATCCTGGCCGGCATCCCCTCCATTGTCTACGGGTTCATCGGCTTCCAGGTGCTGAACGGCTTCATCCAGACGAACTTCCTCGACGACGGGGCGAGCTTCCTCATCGCTGGCATCGTCGTGGGCGTGATGGCGCTGCCGACGGTCGTCTCCGTCGGCGAGGACGCCCTCTCTAGCGTCCCACAGTCGATGGGCGACGGCTCCGTCGCCATGGGCGCGACCGAGTGGCAGACGATGAAGAGCATCTCTATCCCGGCGGCGTTCTCGGGCATCTCCGCGGCCGTCATCCTCGGCCTGGGCCGGGCCATCGGCGAGACGATGGCCGTCGCCGCGATCATGGCTTCGGGGACACAGTTCGCCGACCCACTGTTCGACATCTTCGACGCGAACGCGACGCTGACCAGCCTGATCGCGACCCAGTACGGGAGCGCCTCCGAGAGCACCGTCGACGTGCTGTTCGTCGCCGGCGTCATGCTGTTCGTCATCGTCGCCGGGATGAGCATCGTCTCGCAGTACATTGAGCGACGTATGCAGCGGAAACTGAAGGGGCAACAATGAGTGACGCCTACGCGACTACGGACCGACTCGTCAGTGCGGATTCGAACAGCTACGACCGGGGGCTCGATACGGCAATCGCGCTGAGCGTCGTCGGCTTCACGCTTGGACTCATCACGCTGGTGAATCTGGTCCCGCCCGGTGCCAGTGGCAGTGCCCTCACCACGGCGCTCGGGACGCTACTTGCTGTCGTCGTCGGCGCGGTCGGGATCACCGGCCTCGCCTCCTACACCAACGTCGTCCCGGTCACCTCACAGCGAGTGCGCGGCATCGGGCTGGGCCTCGTCGTTTCGACGCTTGCGCTGACCGCGCTTGCCGCGGTCCTTCCCGTGACGATGGCGACGCTGCTTGGAACCGTGTTGCTGGCCGAAGCGCTGGCGATCACTGCCGCCGGTGTCTCCTCCCGGCTCGAACTCGTGGACACGGAACCGAACATGAGCGCCGGGCTGCTCTCCGGCGGCGCGCTCGGCGCGGTCGGCCTTGCTATGGGGGCTGCCATCGGCGGTGCGCTCACCAGTGCCGGCTCACTTCTGTGGCTCGTCGGGGCTGTCGTCGCCGGCGTCGGGCTGTTCCTGCTGGCAATTCTCCCTCGCGAGGACCTCGGTTCGACGCTCCCGACAGCCATCGTGGTCGGCGCGCTCGGGCTGACAATCGTAACCGGCACCATCGGCGTCGGCTGGCAGTGGAACCCGCAGACCCTCTCCGGTGGCTTCACCGGCGGCGCGGTCATCCCCGTGTTCCTTCTGGTCGGGACGCTCCTGTCGGCCTGGTCGGCCGCCAAGTGCCGGGCCGGATTCGGCGCTCGGGGCCGGGAGTACGGGGCCTTCCTCGTAATCAACCTCAACGCCTTCCTGATGGTGGCTGTGATGGCGACAATCGTCGTGTTCGTGACGTTCAAAGGCGTCGGCTATGCCTTCCACGGGCTCTCGGTCGGTGCGCTGACCGCGCTGGTCCTCCTGACGCCAGCCCTTCTCGCCGCGGTCCAGTTCGCTCGCACACCTGCGGGCACGAATGACTGGAACAGCGGCGCTCGACAGCTATTCCGGCTCCTTCCGCTGGCAGCGGTCGGCGCGCTCGCCGCGGTGCTCGTGAGCGTGCTCGTCACCGGGTCCCCGCTGCGCTATTCCTACGCCTATATCGTCCAGGTCAACCGACAGGGACAGCCGCTCGATACGGCACTCGCGGTGACCCCCGACACGACGGTCGGGCCGCTACTGCTGCTCGCACCAGCGGTGCTGCTCGCAGTCACCTTCTTCCGGTCGTTCGGCTCGCTCCGAAACGTCGGGACGCAGTCCGAACGTGCCGGTTCGATTCGACAAGCCGTCCCGACTGCGATCCTCGCGCTCGTCGTACTCATCGGCTTCTTCCTGGTTCTCGGTCCCGCCCCGTTCGGTCTCCCCCTCGGCGGCACGCTCGGCCTCGCAGCCGTCGTCGCCGGTGCGGTCGCAGCGGGCGGTCTCGCGGTCTACCCGCTCGTCGGCGTGCTCACGACCGACGGGCCGACATTGGCGGACAGCGCACAGCGCGAGGCCCCGCTGTTCACGCTGGGGGTGTTCGGCGGACTCGGGCTGTTGGTGACCGCGCTGTTGCTCCAGCCCGTCGCCGGCGTTAATCCGCAGCTCGGCCCGGTGAACCTCGTGCCGGCGGTCGCGTTTGCGGCCGCTATCGCATCGCTCGCACTGGCGACGCTCACGACTGTCGCAAAGCGGTCCAGCGACGAGACGATCACCCGCCGGTTGCTCACTGAGGAGACGCGACTCGGCCTCATCGGCGCGGCCGGCTTTACCGCCCTAGTGGGTCTCCACGTCGCCGCTACCGGCGTCTCGTTCACCGTGCTCGGCGTCGCTGTCTCGAACGAGGGGAGCCTCTCGTGGCCGATGGTGATGCAGGCCTACATCCCGCTTGGGGCCGAACCTGGCGGGATCATGCCCGCAATCGTCGGCACGGTGTGGCTGGTCGTCGGGGCGACGCTGTTCGCCGTCCCGCTGGGAGTCGGTGCGGCGGTGTTCCTCACCGAGTACGCCGAGCAGGGCGAGTTCACTGCGGTCGTCGAAATCGCGACGAACGCGCTCTGGAGCACGCCGAGTATCGTCTTCGGTCTGTTCGGGGCGGCGTTCCTGATTCCGCGGCTGGGTGGCGACGAGTCGCTGCTGGCCGGAATGCTGGTGCTTGGTTTCATGCTCTTGCCGCTGGTGCTCATCACCTCGCGGGAATCGATCAAGGCCGTTCCCGACGAGTACCGGGACGCCAGCGCGGCCCTGGGTGTGACCCAGTGGGAGACGATCAAGAGCGTCGTCTTGCCGGCGGCGATGCCGGGCGTCATCACCGGTGTCATCCTCGGCGTCGGCCGTATCGCCGGTGAGACCGCCCCGCTCATTCTCGTCCTCGGATCGACGCTGAACGCGACAGAAAGCGTCGACGTCATCGACGGCTTCCGATTCGTCTCGGGGCCGCCGTTCATCGCTAACGACGCCTTGCTGACGGCCTCGGCGTCATTGCCGACACAGGTGTGGGCCGTCATCGCGGCCGGGGTGTCGGGGTCGCCGCAGATGGGGTGGGCGACGGCGTTCATCCTGCTGATGGTCGTCCTGACGTTCTATGCGGTCGGTATCACGGCGCGGACGTACTTCCGGAGGAAACTCAACTATGAGTGATAGCATCAACACGGAGCCGAGCACGGACACGCAAACGAACGGCGAGCAGACGGTCACAGCCACCTCGCCGAGCACCGAAACGACGGCCGGTGAGAGCGAGGAGCAGGTCCGCGAGGAGTGGCGGCAGTACGAGTTTGACGGCGATACGAAGCTCTCGGTCGAGAACCTCGACGTCTGGTACGGCGACGACCACGCGCTGAAAGACGTCTCGATGGAGATCCCGGAAAACAGCGTCACGGCACTCATCGGCCCGTCAGGCTGTGGCAAGTCGACGTATCTACGATGTCTGAACCGCATGAACGACCGCATCAAGGCCGCCCGCATTGATGGTTCGGTCGAACTGGAGGGCACCGAAATCTACGACCCCAACGCCAACCTCGTCGAACTCCGCAAACGTATCGGGATGGTGTTCCAGTCGCCGAACCCGTTCCCGAAATCCATCCGGGAGAACATCTCCTACGGCCCGCGCAAGCACGGCGAGATCAACAAGGGCCTGCTCGCGCGCCTGTTCGGGCGTGACGACACCGAAAAGGAGGGTGAACTCGTCGAACGCTCGCTGAAGCAGGCCGCCCTGTGGGACGAGGTCAGTGACCGCCTCGACGACAACGCCCTCGGCCTCTCGGGCGGCCAGCAACAGCGGCTCTGTATCGCCCGCTGTCTGGCCGTCGACCCCGAGGTCATCCTGATGGACGAGCCGGCGTCGGCGCTCGACCCAATCGCCACGTCGAAAATCGAGGACCTCGTCGAGGAGCTGTCGAAGGACTACACGGTCGTCATCGTCACCCACAACATGCAGCAGGCGGCCCGCATCTCCGACCAGACCGCCGTGTTCCTCACCGGCGGCGAACTCGTGGAGTACGACGACACGGACAAGATCTTCGAGAACCCCGAGAGCCAGCGCGTCGAGGACTACATCACCGGCAAGTTCGGGTGACCTATGTCACGAGAGTCGTACCAGCAAGCACTGGACGAACTCCGGGAGAACGTCGTCGAGATGGGAGACCTCGTCGTTGAGCGACTCGAAGCCGCACTCACTGCGCTTCGGTCCGTCGACGAGGACCTGGCACAGTCGGTCATCGATGGCGACGACGAAATAAACGACCTGTATCTGGCACTCGAAGCCGACTGTATCGACCTCTTCGCCCTCCAGCAGCCGGTCGCGACCGACCTCCGCTTTGTCGCCGCCTCGTTCAAGATAATCACTGACCTCGAACGCGTCGCGGACCTCGCCACGAACCTCGCAGCGTACGCACAATCTGCCGACCGTCGACTCGCTCCCGAGGTCGACGTCGACACGATCGGCCGCGAAGCCACTGAGATGGTTGAGCGCAGTATCGATGCCTATCGGCGTGAAGACGTCGAGGAATGCCGCGCTATCGCGGCTGACGACGACGCCCTCGATGCGCTCTGTCAGCGGGCCAGTGAGACCGTCGCACGGGACCTCATCGAACGGGAGGCAGACAGTGACGACGGCTGGGCGGTCGAACAACTCCTTGACGACGTCTCTCGGCTCTTGTTGACCGTGCGGGACCTCGAACGCGTGGGCGACCACGCTGTCAACATCGCCGCACGCACGCTGTATATGGTCGAAACCGACTCGGAACTCATCTACTAAGCATGGAAACACGAAAGATACAGACCGTCGGTGGCGGCACGTACACCGTTTCACTGCCGAAAGAGTGGGCCGAATCGGAGAACTGCACGGCCGGGACGACGGTGAACCTCCACACACACATCGACGGCCTGCTGGTGATTCAGACCCCCGAGTCCCAGACGACGGCGCGGAACCGCGTCGAACTCGAAGCCGGGACCGACGACCCGGCCGAGATAGAACAGTTACTCCGGGCAGCCTACGCCGCCGGCGTCGAATCAGTCGTCCTCGAAGTCCCTGATGGCTACACCGACGAACAACTCCGGGCCATCGAACGTGTCACTCGGAACCTGACCGGCGTGACCGTCGCCGAGGAAACCGAGACACAAGTCACGGCCCAGACGTTGCTCGACGCCGGCGAGGTGTCGGTCAGGCAGTCGGTCCGCCAGCTCCAGTTCGTCGCCCTGTCGATGCACCGGGATGCGATGGCCGCGCTCACGACCGGGACGACCAGCGACCGATGGGCCGACCGAGACGAGCAGGCCGACCGGCTGCACGCCATGATCGACCGCTACTTCGAGCGGGGACTGGCACGGCTCGACGAAATCGACGCGCTCGGGCTGACCCGCCCCGAACTGTTCAGCCTCTGGGCGACCGCCAACGAACTCGAACGCGTGGCCGACCACGCCGAGCGAATCGGGACCGTCGCCGACCAGCTCGACGGCCAGCCAGGGCGGACCATCGTCACAGCCCTCGAAGGTATCGCTCAGGAGGTCCGAACCGTCGTCGAAGACGCTGTCCGCGTCATCATCGGTGACGCCTGCGTCGCTACCGCTCGACAGACGCTGGCCACGCGCCGGGCCGTCCGCCAGCGGATAACCGACCTCGACCGACAGCTGTTCGAATCTGGCGACGCCGACTACCGGCTCACGCGCGCCCTCGATAGTCTCTCCAGAACGGCTGAACACGGCGGCAACATCGCCGAGTTCGGCCTCCGAATGGCCGTCCGCGACGGGGCGCTCACGGCTGACAACGCCGGCACTGACGAGGCAAACGCACCGAGTTCGACAGCCGAAACGGAGTCCTGACGAACGCACAGCACACAAGACCCGTCGGTCCGGAGACCCGCTATGGTCGACTGGGACGTGTACCTCGTCACGCAGGCGTCGCTCTCGGCGGGCCGGACAACCGCCGACATCGTCGCGGACGCGATTGACGGCGGCGTCGGCGTCGTCCAGCTCCGCGAGAAGGACCGAACCGCGCGCGAACGCTACGAACTCGGTCGGGAACTGCGAGCGCTGACCCGCGAGGCCGGCGTCACGTTCGTCGTTAACGACCGCGTGGACATCGCACAGGCCCTCGACGCCGACGGGGTCCACCTCGGCGACGACGACCTTCCGGTTCCCGTTGCACGGGAACTTCTGGGTGAGGACGCGCTCATCGGCCGCTCCGTTTCGACTGTCGCAGACGCCGAAGCGGCCGCGGCCGCCGGCGCGGACTACCTCGGCGTCGGCGCGGTGTTTGCCACCGGATCGAAAGACGACATCGACGACGACGAGTACGCCATCGGCACCGACCGCGTCGCCGCCATCGCCGACGCAGTGGACATTCCCTTCGTCGGTATCGGCGGAATCACGACCGAGAACGCCACCGAGGTCGTCGAAGCCGGGGCCGATGGTGTGGCTGTTATCACCGAAATTACGCAGGCCGACGACCCGGCGGCGGCCGCTGAAGCGCTGAAACACGCGGTCGAACGCGGTCAGTAGCACCGGCGTCCGTCGGCGACTGTGCGCACACTCCTGAAGTGGCCCAGCGAAAGGGGAGGATACACTCCCGACACAGTACAGCGGTCAGCCAACGATGAACTCGGGTGCAACGATGGACGCAACGACGAGACTGAGGAACACGAGAATCGCGACGGAGCGGAGGATACCGGCCGCTTGGTGTCGGCTCTTCGGAAGCGCTTCCGCAGTGCCGGCTAATCCGGTCCCGATTACCATGGCGAGCAACCAAGCAGCCGGGGTTCCTTCGACGACCCAGCCGTAGAGATACAGGCCGGCGAAGATGAGTGCACCGGCAGCGTGGACGAGTGTAATGGGGCGTCCGGACGGCTCAGTAAAGATTCTCTCGCTGATACTGGAGGGCATCGCCGACGTATTCTCCTCGAGAAACAATAAACAGCACTGGTACTTGCCCAATAGCGCCGACCCGGTCCCGACAGCGAACGGCTCTGGTGGGTCCGATGCCCTGCGGTTACGCCGACTGCTGCAGTTTCTCGCGCAACTCTCCCTCGACGACGTGGTACTTGAATGCCGGCGACCCGTCGACGAAGACGTATGGAACGCGCTCGCCGTACTCGTCGCGGAGGTCGGGGTCCTCGTCGACGTCGATGAGGTCCAGTTCGATGGCGACCCCCTCGTCCTCGGCGACCCGCTCGATTGTCTCGATGGCCTCTTCACAGAGATGACAGTCCTCCCGCGTGTAGACGGTGACCGGCACGTCGCTCATTACTGGAAACACGGGGGCGACGGCATAAGACTCTCACTCTCTTGCCGGCGATGGGTTTCAGTGTCTCGCGCCCGTATCTGCGTCAATGACAGGCTGGACTATCGAAGATATGCCCCCGCTGAGGGACCGAACTGTGGTCGTGACTGGTGCGAACAGCGGACTGGGACTCGAAGGCTCGAAGGCGTTCGCTCGCAGGGGTGCAACGGTGGTGATGGCCTGCCGGAGCGTCGAACGCGGTGAATCGGCCGCCACGGAAATTCGCGAAGCCGTTCCGAACGCGACGCTCGACGTCCGGGAGTGTGACCTGGCCGACCTGTCGAACGTCGCGGCGTTCGCCGACGGCCTCCGGGACGACTACGACGCCGTCGACATTCTCTGTAACAACGCCGGTGTCATGGCGATTCCCCGGAGCGAGACGGCCGATGGCTTCGAGACGCAGTTCGGCGTCAACCACCTGGGCCATTTCGCCCTGACCGGACACCTGCTCGACCTGCTCCGGGCCGCCGACGGCGAATCCCGGATTGTCACGCAGTCGAGTGGCGCCCACGAGATGGGCGAAATCGACTTCGACGACCTCCAGCGCGAGCGCTCCTACGGGAAGTGGTCAGCCTACGGCCAGAGCAAGCTCGCAAACCTCCTCTTCGCCTACGAACTCCAGCGTCGTCTGGGCAACCACGGCTGGGACGACGTGATAAGCGTCGCCTGCCACCCCGGCTACGCCGACACCGACCTCCAGTTCCGCGGGCCGCGGGAGATGGGGTCGACGCTGCGAACCGCGGCCATGGGCGTCGCCAACGCCGTTTTCGCGCAATCTGCCGAACAGGGCGCGCTCCCGATGCTGTACGCCGCCACCGCCGACGACGTCATCGGCGGCGAGTACGTCGGTCCCGGCGGGCTGTTCGATATGCGCGGCGCGCCAGAATTCCAGCAGTCGAACGAGACCTCGCGTGACGAGGAGACCGCCGAGCGGCTCTGGGCGGTCTCGACCGACCTCACTGGCGTCAAGTACGACTTCGAACGCCCCTGAGAACGGCCGACAGTGCTGCCGCGGCGTGAGTGGAGACTACAATCCCCACTTTTTCACCGCCGGAACGTGAACCCCGCCGGCACATGCAACCAGTCGAAGTCGCGGTCAGGCTGCTTGCAGGAATCGCCCTGATTCTCGCCAACGGCTTTTTCGTCGCCATCGAGTTCGCACTGACGCGGGCCAGACAGTACGACGAGTCCGAGTTCGACGAACCCGGCCTCCGGCGTGCCTGGGAGATGACCGACGACCTGGAGATCTATCTGACGAGCTGTCAGGTCGGCATTACCGCCTCCAGTATCGCCGTCGGTATCATCGCCGAACCGGCGCTCGCGGCCATCTTCGAGCCGTACTTCGAGACATCGGCACTGGCCGGGGTCGGCATCGGCGGCGCTATCGCGTTCCTCCTCATCAACCTCGTCCACCTGACCCACGGCGAGCAGACGCCGACGTATCTCGGCGTCGAGCGCGCGAAGTTCGTCTGCCGGTACGGTGCGACCCCGCTGTACTACTTCGCCAAGCTAATCTCGCCGATTATTTCGGTCGGTGACGGGGTCGCCAAGTGGACGCTGGGACTGTTCGGCGTCGAGATGTCCGGCGCGTGGCTCGAAGCCGAGGTCGAGAGCATCGAGTCCCGCGCCGAACTACGCAACGAACTCGGCTCCGTCCTCGACCGCGGCGACGTACCCGACGAGCGGCGCGAGGAGGTTCTCTCCGCGTTCCGCGTCGGCGACCGCGAAGTCAGCGAGGTGATGGTTCCGCGGGGGGATATCGTTGCGCTGTCGCCCACCGACGACGACGCGACCAACGCCGAGCGGATCGCCGAGACGCCCCACACCCGCTACCCGCTCGTCGGCGAGACGCTCGAAGACTTCCTCGGCATCGTCTACATCCCCGCGCTCGTCGACGAGCGCGAGGAGCAGGACGGGTCGGGCGGTCTGCTGGACGGCATCGACCTCGAAGCCGTCGCCTCACCGCCGATGACGATGTCGCCGGAAACAACCGTCAGCGACGCTATCGACCAGTTCCAGGCCGAGCGTCAGGAACTCGCATTCGTCCTTGAGGACGGCGAAGTCATCGGGCTGGTGACGGTCACGGACCTGCTCGAAGAGGTCGTCGGCGACATTCAGGACCCGATGGACGCGGAGGCCGGCGTCGCCTGACGCTGAAAGCATTTACCGGTCGCCCAGAAATCGGCGACTGTGCCCTCCCGCAGGACCGTTCTTGGAACCATCGCCTGTACGCTCGTGACCGGCTGTTCCGGACTCGGCGACGACTCCTCGACGGAAGAAGCCACGGCGACAGCGACGCCAACCCCGGTAGTGTTGTCACCGATCGACGCCGCAGCAGTGCCCGAAACGGCGACTGTCGGTGTCTTTTCCGAGACGACCGATGCACTCAAAACAGCCATCCGTGACCCCTCGGCAGACGTGACAGCCCACGAGTGGGCGCATGTGTTTCACGAGTTCGGCTGTTTCGCGTTCGACGGCGAGACGTACGCAGTCGCGGAGCGAACGACCGGATTCGGCGGCTACATCAACAAATACAGCGTGAGCGAAGTCGACGACCCCGGAAACGAGTCGACGGTACGGGTCGACGACCTCCCCGACAGCGACCGACGCGCTGTCATCGACGCGATAGACTCGGGCGAGCATCGCTACGACTCCGACGTGGGCGGCTTCGACCCGAACAGCTCGGTGTACGTCCACAACGGCTCGTACTACGTGTTCTCGCTTGCAGTCCACGGCGACAAGCCGGCCGAAGTCACGTATGCAGTCGAGGCGACGGATAGTGCCCGGTGTGTGACACTCGAACCGCTGTCGCTCGCCGACGCGCAGGCTGAGGCGCTCGACACGGCTCTCCGGCCGGATGAGGCGGCGACTATCACTGGTGAGGCAGCCCGCGCGCTTATCGCATCGGACGTGCCCTTCGTCCTTCGGGACGGCACCTGCTACGAACTGTCTCCGGTCGACGACACCGAGTCCTGAGACGGCTATCGCGGCGGCGTGTAGAAGTTGACCGTCTCCAGTGGCTCGTCCCCGTCGTTTTCGAGACCGTGGCGTTCGCCGGCCTCGATGCGGACGAGGTCGCTGGCGTCGACCCGGTGGGCGTCGTCGTCGATGGTGACGACGCCGGTACCGCTGACCACGAACAGCCACTGGTCGCTGTGCTCGTGATAGTTTTCCGGGCCGCCGACGGACCGACCCGGCTCGACAGTCATCTCCGCGGCCTGTGCCTCGTCGGTCTCCATTGCGACCTCGAAGTAGCGGTCGAAATCGAGATGTGCCTGCTCCATACGTTTCGGTCCGTCTGCACCGTAGAGCCGCTTTCGGGAACAGAGGACGTCAGGGACTCAATCACCGCTTGTGAGCCGCCCGACCCGCCCGGTGAGTCGGGCCGCGAGACCCTCGAAGTGGGCGGTGCTCCAGCCCGCGACGACGAGTGCGCCGACCGTATTGAACACGAGGTCGTTCACGATGTCGCTCGTCCCGTACTGGGCGAGGACCGCCTCGCCGCCGATAATCGACGCGATGCCGCCGCTGGCAAATTCCAGGATCTCCCAGCCGACGCCCACTGCGAGGACGAACAGAACGACGAAGGTCGCGCGGAACTTCCTGTTGAAAGCAACCGCCCCGGAGTGGCGTTCGACTGCTCGTGCGACCGCGTATCCCACGCCGGCCACGAGCGATGCCGAGACGGCGTGGGCCAGACTGTCGTACCAGCCAAACGCTCCGTACAGTTCGAACGCGCCGGCCGCGTGCAGCGTCGACGCCACTGTGATCCACAGGACGAGGCCGGTGTCCATCGCGTAGCCGTACTCCCGGCGGAACAGCGCCGGCAGGAACGTTATCGCCAGTGGGCCGCCGCTGTTGACGAACAGCGTCACGTTGCCACGAACGAGTGCGAATGCGGATATCAGACCGAGGAGCGCCTGTAGCGTCCGGACAGCGATGCGGTGGTGCGTGCCGTTTCCAGGAAGGGACGCTTCCGACTGGTCACCTTCCGGGGGATCCGGGTCCGAGACGCGCAGTCGAGCGATGCGTGCTGACCGCTCGAAGTACAGTTCGAACACGACGCCGGCGACGACACCGGCACCCGCCGCAGTGACGAGATCCCACATCAACTCTGTCTGTCCATCGAGAAACGTGGTTCCCAGTAGCGTGTCGGTCGCGTAGATACCGACCGCCCAGACGCCGGCAACGGCCATCGTCACGATGACGACGAACACCGTCGCGAACCGCGGCGTCATCGTCAGTGAGGTGCCCGCATCGAGCTCGACGGCCAGCAACAGCGCGACCCCGGCGACCACGAGGAACGGCGTGACCTGCGGGAAGCCGCCGAACGCCCGGACGAGTACCGGCACCGCGACCAGTCCGAGCAACTCCGCGGGCACCGTCGTTTCGAGGTCCCGCGTGGCGAACGGAACTGTGACCGCGATAGCCACGAGGAGTGCCGTGAGCACTGCCCAATCGAATTCGCCACCGGCCGCGAACCGTCCGACGCCACCCACGAGAATTCCCGTTACCGCCCACGCGCCGAGCGCGTCGAGCTGGTGGGGGCCGATGAGAGACTGTAGCGAGCCCATCACTGACTGTGGATACGACGCGAGTCGTAATCAAAGCATGGCGGTCTCCTGACACCCTTCTGGAACTCTCCGCCTTCGCGGCCGCTGTCACGCGACTGACCGACGGTTGTCTGACGAGGATATATTTCTCTGGCCGTCCAACTCCCCGTAATCAATGGACGAAGCGTTTCTGGACCTCGAATCGATTGAGGTCGAACTGGACGAGGAGTTGCTCGACGCGATTGACGACAAAGCGTTCGCCGACCACCGCGACAACCGGGACGCCGCAATCCGCGACCTGCTCGACGAGTGGCTGAAACAGCGAGCCACCGGAGACGCGGACGAGAATGACTGAGCGGGGCCGAGGTCGCCTGCGTAACCGCCTACTGGATATCGACGGTCGCGCCTAGCTCGGGCGCTGTCGCGTCATAGCCGTCCTGCCGGAGCGTGGCTGCGAAAGCCTCACAGCGGTCGCCGTGGTTCACGAGTACCGGCGTGTCACGGTAGCTGTCGAGGTACGCAAACAACCCGTCGCGGTCGGCGTGTGCCGAAAAGTCGTACTGCTCGACGCGCGCGCTGACCGGCATAATCCGACCGTCTATCTCGGCGCTCCCCGTCTCTAGCAGGTCTCGCCCCGGCGTCCCCTCGACCTGATACCCGGTCATGGTGATCTTGTTCATCGGATTCCCGCGGATTTCGGGGATGTACGTCATCGCCGGGCCGCCGGAGAGCATCCCGCTGGTGGTGACGATGGCCGCCTTCTGGTCGGTAATGCGCTTTCGCTGGCCGTCCTTCCCAGTGACGAACCGGGCGTGGGATTTCGCCCGCTGGAGCGCGTCCGCGTCGCGGACGAACTCGGGGTACTGCCCGAGCATCTCGGTCACCTGTTTGCCCATCCCGTCCACGTAACAGGGTATGTCGTGCGCTTCGCAGATGAGCAGCATCTCCTGGGTTCGGCCGATGGCGAAAGCAGGCACGACGACGGTCCCGCCTTCCCAGAGCGTCGTTTCGACGCTCTCGACGAACCGCTCCTCGACCGTCTCCCTGGGTTCGTGGTCGACATCGGCGTAGGTGCTCTCACAGATAATCGCGTCCGCGTCGGGGCGTGCCGTCGTCCCCGAGACGAGGCGCTGGTCGTCGGTGTGGAAATCACCCGTGTACAGCAGTCGGGTGTCGCCATCGTCGACGAGGACGTGTGCGCTCCCCGGGATGTGGCCGGCGTTGTAGAACGTGACTTCGTAGCCGGCGGCCTCGAACGACTCGCGGTAGCCGTGGGTCTCTGACACCTGTGTGACCCGTCTGACGTTGGTCTCGGTGAACGGACAGTTGACGGTCCCGCCGTGGAGTTTGAGCGTGTCCCGTGCGAGCGTCATCGCCAGTTCGTACGTCGGCGGCGTCCAGTGAATCGGCGGCCGCGCGTCGCCCGACACCAGCGCCGGGATGGTCCCGACGTGGTCGAGGTGGCCGTGCGAGACGACGACGGCGTCCGGCGACGGCGTCCGCACCGGAAACCGTGGCGGTGAGTCGGTCAACATTCCGAAATCCAGCAGCAGCGACTCGTCGATGAGGACGGCGCTCCGGCCGATCTCACCCGCCCCGCCGAGAAACTGCACATCCATTATACCGACGGAAGCGTCGCGCCCGTTTCCGTTCGTCGGTTCTGACCGAATCGTGCCATCAACCGCCGGGAAGGCGGAATATCTATGGACCGGAACACGACGATATCCGGGTTCTTAGGGACTATGAACTGTCAAGGGAGTCTTTCCGGTTGTGGTATTGTGTGAAGATAACACGTCGGCTGGGCAGTGTTATCACGCTAGCATAAACAATTATTATACTCGGGGCTCATTGTTCAGTTGTCATGGCGACACGCCAGCAACCCCCGACGACGTACCACACGTGCAGTTGCGGTGAGGAGTTCGACACGACGGAGGAACTCCTCGAACACGCACGAGAGGCACACGGGCTTAGCGTACACTGACTGGCGTCGTGCCGTTTTTTTCATCCACGCAGAAACACCGACACCGACAGCGACAGATCAGGACGTCTTGTCGATGTCCTGTCGCACGCTGAACCGCGCGTAGCCGCCGTGTGAGAGGTCAAGTGCACCCAGCCACCAGTTCCATCGCTCGGCGAGTTGATAGTCCTCGGGCGCGTCCGCGAGGTTGTCGACGACATCCCCCACCGTCAGCTCCGCCCCGAAGTCGGTCACGAACTGGTCCGATTCCGAGAGGTCCCGCGCCTGTCTGGCCACGACCGTGACGATATCGGGGTCGGCGTCGAAGGCGTCGCGGAGTTCCCGTTCGAGTTCCTTTCGGTCCACATTCGGGTGTACGACCCGCATCTGACTTGAATGTACGGTTGGGCACACCGCTGTATTTCGGCGTCGGGAGATAGCCGTTCGGAACGGCCGCCACCGTCTCGGCGACGCTACCGGCTCCGAACAACGCTACAAAAATTCGAAAGTCGGTCTCCGATTTTGCGCTGTCGCTTACTCAGCCTCGCCTTGCTTCACGGCTCCCGGTGGTCGCCGTTCCGCTACGAGGCCGATTCCTTCGCTACGCTCAGTCGTCGGCCTCGCCCTTCTCCGCGGCTCCCGTCGGTCGCCGCTTCGATTCGAGGCTTCGTACGCTGTCGCTTACTCAGCCTCGCCCTTCTCGATAGGCGCACCAACCAGATTGCCCCATTCGGTCCAGGAGCCGTCGTAGTTGATGGTGTCGTCGTAGCCCAGCAGTTCGTGCAGGGCGAACCAGGCGACGGAGGAGCGCTCACCGATGCGGCAGTAGGCGACCGTCGTGGAGTCGCCGTCGATGCCGTACTCGGCGTAGAGCTCTTCGAGCTCGTCGTAGTCCTTGAAGGTGCCGTCGTCGTTGGTGACGGCCGCCCAGGAGATGTTCTGGGCACCGGGTACGTGGCCGCCGCGCTGGGCGGTCTCCTGGAGTCCAGGGGGTGCGAGGATTTCGCCGGAGAACTCTTCGGGCGAGCGAACGTCGACGAGCGGCAGTTCACGCTCGATGGCGTTCTCGACGTCCTCTCGGTAGGCGCGGATGGACTCGCGCGGACCGGCGGCCTCGTAGTCGACTTCGGAGAACTCGGGCACTTCGTCGGTGAGTTCGTAGTCGTTCTCGACCCAGTACTCGCGACCGCCGTCGAGGAGCTTCACGTCGTCGTGACCGTAGTACTTGAACTGCCAGTATGTGTAGGCGGCGAACCAGTTGGAGTTGTCACCGTAGAGCACAACCGTCGAGTCCTCGCTGATGCCGTGGGCACCGAGCAGGTCCTCGAAGTCGTCCTTGTCGAGGATGTCCCGCGTGGTCTGGTCCTGGAGGTCCGTCTCCCAGTTGAAGCCGATTGCGCCGGGTGCGTGGCTCTCGTCGTACAGTTCCGTGTCGACGTCCACCTCTACCAGTCGGTGGGCGGGGTCGTCGCTCTGGAACTCGTCCAGATGCTCGCTGACCCAGTCGGCCGAGACGAGCACGTCGTTAGCGTAGTCAGTCATAGTGCGTCGAAGCGTAAGTCTACCAGACATATATTACCACGACTTTCGGCATGTTCGGCCACTCATCCACCCTGGCGGCATATATTACCCCTATTTGGAGGTGCCGAAAGACGGCGTTCCAGCGGTGGAGGGAATAAGGGCCATGGAGTACCATGTCCGGGACGGCTCGCTCTGTTCTCCCGTGAGAACGAGCAATATTTGCAACCACCTTCGACCGACTGCGATGGGAGTTTTCAAGCGGACAGAGCGGTAACGCCACGACAATGACTGATTTCGTCTCTGCGGAGTGGGTGGCGAGCCAGGGCGAGGGTATCCGAATCGTCGACGTGCGCGACGCCTGGGAATACGACGGCCTCGGCCACCTCCCGAATGCGGTGAGCGTGCCCTTCGATTCGTTCCGGGCAGACGAACACGGCACGGAGTCCGACGCCGACGCTGGCGAAGGGATGCTCCCCGACGAGGACGACTGGGCACAGTTGCTCTCGGAGGCCGGCGTCTCCCCGGAGAGCGACATCGTCGCGTACGACGACCACCACGGCGTCTTCGCCGCGCGGTTTCTGGTCACCGCAGAACTGTTCGGCCACGACCCCGCCCGGCTCCATCTCCTCGACGGCGACTTCTCCAGTTGGCAACTCGAACGGGAAACGTCGAGCGAGACGCCGGCTGTCGAGCCGACCGACTACGAGCTGACTCGTCCCGACGCGACGCCGCTGGTCGGTCCGGACGCGGTCGCTGACGCCGCGGACGACCCTGACGCGGTGCTGGTCGACACACGCGAGGACGGGGAGTACGACGAGGGCCACATCCCGGGTGCGGTCCTGCTGGACTGGCGGGCCCTCGTCGACGACGAGACGCGGGGACTGCTTCCGCAAGACGAAGCGCGATCTGTTCTCGAACGTGCAGGTATCGTCCCCGAGAAACGTATCGTCCTCTACTGTAACACCGCTCGGCGAATCAGCCACACGTACGTCGTTCTCCGGCATCTCGGCTTCGAGCAGGTGGATTTCTACGAAGGGAGCCTGACCGAATGGGAGGCACAGGGGCGGCCGCTGGAGACGAACTAACTGTTATACCGACTGCTGGCTCAGCTCAGTTGCTGCTGGTCTCCCTGCCGCTCGTTCGTCAACAGCGACGACAGTTCGACCAACAGCGCGATGACGACTGGCCCGGCGATAAAGCCGATGACGCCCAGCGTCAGCACGCCGCCGGTGAACCCGACGAAGTAGAGGCTGGCCGGGAGGCCGGTCGTGTAGCGGGCGAGTTTCGGCCTGATGACTGCGTCGGGGAGGAAGCCGACGAAGACGAGGCCGAACACGGTCACCAGTATCGCACCGGTGATGTTTCCATTGATGAGGTCCGCGACAGCGATGGTAAGGACGACGACGCTGGGGCCGATGACGGGGACGAACTGCAGGATGCCGGCGACCACCGCCAGTGCGAACGCGCCCTGATAGCCCAGCAGCCAGAACACGACCCACGCCACGACGAAGGTCCCGAACGCCGTCGCCGCCTGGAGAACGTAAATCGCGTACAGCGTCCCCCGGAGTCGCTGATGGAGTCGGTTGACGACCTCGTGATACGACGCCGGCACCGTCCGATAGGCGGCCTTTTTGGGCGCCTGTGGCCGCCACAGCATCGCGTAGACGAGAATCGTAAACAGGACGGCTTTCAGCGCCAGGACGGGCGATTCTGCCGCGAGGTCGACTGCGAAATCCGTGAGTATCCGTCGCGCTGATAGCAACGTCGGCGCGATCTCGACCGGGTAGCTAAACCCGCCGACATCGATGGTCACCATCGGTGGGAGTTGCTGGAAGAACGAAAACAGGTCACGACGGCGGAGATACAGCACGGCCCCGAGCGGGACGACGATGAGTGTGCCGCTGACGAAGGCGATACCAGTCGTCACGGCCGCCGACAGTCGCTTGTTGAGCCCGTGGCGCCCGAGCCACTTCGAGACGGGGAACAGGACGTATGCGACTGTGATTGCGAAGAATATCGTCGATAGCACTCGCGCGAGAAGGACTGTCGTCAGACAGCCGGTGAGAACGAGCAGGCCCGCGAGGACGTAGGTTCGTCGGCGTGTTACCACGCCCGACCTTTTCTATCGGTCGGTAAAAACGTTATCTGCACACGCCAGGCGAGTAACAGGTCCGTTAGGACCGGGAGAACAGCGCCGCCAACTGCTCCCGTGAGAACAGCGTCGTCGGCCGGTCCATGTGGACGCCGATCTCGCCCTCGAAGGCCTTCATCCCGGCTTTCTGTATCGGCTCCGGCGCGGAGTAGCCCGCCCGGACCGCGTGGCCCAGACGGATTTCCTGCCGGAGGTCGTCGCGCCACGCACGCTCGTACTCGCCCAGCGTCGCCGGGTCCTCCGAGTCGATTTCCCGGGCCGCGTGGTCGGCCGCGGTCATGCCGTAGCGGATACCGCCGCCGGTGAAGGGTTTGGTCTGGGCGGCGGCGTCGCCGACGAGGAACGACCGCCGGCCGGTGACCCGCTTCGGCGGGCCGATGGGGATAAGTCCGGAACAGCGGTGGTCGGTTTCGACGCCGTAGCCGTCGACGAATTCCTCGAAGCGCCCGCGGGCGTCGTCGCCCGGCGGCACAGCCAGCCCGTACTCGACGCCGGCCTCGCCCCGCGGGATGCGCCAGGCGAAAAAGCGCGGGACTGTGAGGTGAACGTCGACGAAGTCGGTGTGGTCCACCTCGTCGCTGAACCCGAGCACGCCGTGGAGCAGTTCGTCGGGCTCCGGGAGGTCGAGTTCCCGCCGGACGCGGCTCTTCGGGCCGTCACAGCCGGCAACCATTTTCGCTCGGTGCGCCTCGACGCCGTCGTCGCCGCGGACCTCCACGGTGACGCCGTCCCTGTCCTCGGTGACCCCGACGACGGAGTGTGCTTCTCGAACGTCCGCACCGGCGTCGCGGGCCAACCCTGCGAGGTGCTTGTCCAGGCCGACGCGGTCGATGACGTTCGAGATGACCTCATCCTTGTAGAATGGGTGGTCTTGGCTCCCGGGGCCGCCGGTGTGGAACCGCGCGCCGGAGATCTCGTTTTGGAACAGTTCGTCGCGGGCGTCCTCGGTGAACTCCCAGATATCTGTACTCACATGGCCCGAGCAGGCCAGCGGCTTGCCGATCTCCCCCTGTTCGAACACCACCACGTCGAGCCCCCGGCTCGCCGCCTGACGCGCGTACCGGGACCCAGCCGGACCCGCGCCGACCACCACAACATCGTGCATACACGTTCTCTCGGTGTCACGAACCAAATAGCTTCTCGATTCAGACGGACTGTTGTACCTGTTTTCGGGACGACCGCTGGGTTAGCTATCCGTCGCAGGGACCCGAGAATGGGCCTGTTGCTCGGCCAACCGCCGAAACGGCCGTCGCGTCACCAGCCGAAGCAGGGCGTATTTGTCGGTGTAGCCCCTGTCACCGCCCATGGCAGAGTACCAGCCCGGCGTCTGCAACATCGGGGCGAACCAGCGCCGTGCCCGCCGACTGTCGGCCATTGCTTCGTTTGCAGTCGCCATCGGTATCGCCCTCGCCGCCACCCTCGGCGCGATACCCGACCTGTCGCTGTGGGCGACCGTCCCCTTCGTCTTCGGCGGGTACGTCGGCGCGCTGCAGGATTACTTCCGGTTCTGCGTCGCCTTCGGGGCACTCGCCCGCTACGACCTCTCCGGGTCGGGCGGGGAAAGCGGGCGCGTCGACGCAAGCGAGGCTGTTCGCGCCGACCGGCGAAAAGCGGCGAAGATTCTCCTGCTTGCGACCGTTTCGACGGCCGTGACGAGTGGTCTCGGTGCCGTTTTGGTCCGACTGGCGTAGCTGCGGACGGACTCTGATGCCGACCACTTGCTCGGCCGCCCCTCACACGACGGCCAGTCCGCTCGGGACCTGGTCGTACTCGACCGGCCAGCCCACGCCGTCGGGACCCTCCCGAGTCCACGTCTCCCCGCGCTTTGACTGGAACAGGCCGTGGTTCGTCAGCGCGAGGAAGCCGTCGTCCGGGTCGGCGGTGAGAATCGGCCGGGCCAGTCCCGCCGGCCCCGGTAGACCGTCCATCGACTGTCTCCACCGGTCGCCGTCCCACCGGTAGACGTAGCTCTCGCCGCTGGTGCTGTGGGCCGACCGGGGGCCGCTGGCGGCCGAGACGACGATGCAGTCCGGATCGTCAGGATGGACGGCCAGCCCCCACACGTACCGATGGCCCAGCCCCTCCTGTGGGTGCGTCCACGTCGTCCCGCGGTCCGTCGACAGCGCGTAGCCGTCGCCGGCGGCGGTGTACACCCGGTCCGGGGCATCGGGATGAGTCGCCAGCGTGTGGTTGTCCCGCCGCGCGCCCTCGGGGTGGTCGACCCACCTCCCGCCGCCGTCGGGACTGCGGACGAACGCGCCGGCCTCGATGGCGGCGTACACCTGTTCCGGGTCGTCCGGTGCGAGGGCGATCCACCGGACATGGTGGGTGTCGGGCCGCGGCGGGAACGACCACCGCGAAGCCGAGTCCAGTTCCGTCAGCCCGGGTTTCTCAGTCCACGTCTCTCCACCGTCGGTCGACTGATAGACCGCGCTCGGCTCCGTTCCGGCCCACACCACGTCGGCATCGTGTGGGCTGACTGTGACGCTCGTCACGCGGTCCCCGGCGTCAAGGGCCGACTCCCACGTCGCTCCGCCATCGGTCGTCCGCTGGAGACCAGCGTCTACGGTGCCCACGAAGGCACGGTCCGGTTCCGCCGCTTCTGCAGCGACGCACTCGATGTCGTGACCGATGAGGCCGTCGTCCCAGCCGCTGTGGCCGTCGCCGACGAGGACGCGGTCACCGAGCGCAGCGTAGGCGGTGTGCATGGCCGACTGTACGACGCCCGAGCCAAGAACACTGGCGGTATCAGCGACTGACCGACCGCGTCAACGCGAAGACGTACAGCGCGGCGAAGCAGCCGCCGAGCTTAGTCGTCGGCGGCGACCGTTTCGGTCCCGATCCGGCGGTCGAGGAAGCCATCGAGCAGGCGGAACAGCCGCGTTTTCTGCTCGATGTCGGAGGAGGCGTGGCCCTCCTCGCCGAGTTCCCGATACTCGAAATCGCCGTCCGGTCCCTCGGTGTAGCCGGCGACTTCGAGCGCGTCGCGGAACAGGCGGGCCTGCGAGACGGGGACTCGACGGTCGTTGACGCCGTGGACGATGAACAGCGGGGCGTCGAGGTTATCGGCGTGGGTGATGGGCGACCGCTCCTCGTACAGCTCCGGGTTCTCCGCCGGGGTGCCCATGTTCTTCTCCATGAGCTCAGTCCGGTAGTGTGGCATCGTGTTCTCGTACTGGTCTTCGAGGTCCGTGAGGCCGATCCAGGCGACGCCGGCGTCGTACAGGTCAGGGTACTGGACCATTTGCCAGTACGCCGAGTAGCCGCCGTAGGAGCCGCCGAAGACGACGATGCGGTCCTCGTCTACCCACTCACACGTCGCGAGGACGTGCTCGGCGGCCGAGGCCACGTCGCCCTGCTCGGCCCCGCCCCAGTCGTCGTACAGTTCGCGGATGAACTCGCGGCCGTGGCCGGTCGAGCCCCGGTAGTTCACCTGCAACACCGAGAAGCCCCGGTGGACGAGGAACTGCGTGTAGAGGTCGAAAGACTTGCTGTCCATCCCGCGCGGGCCGCCGTGAGGATTGACGATGAGCGGCGACGGCCGCTCGCCGGAATCGTACAGCAGACAGCCGATCTCCAGCGTGTCGTAGGAGTCGTACTCGACGGCGGCCTGCCGCGTCTCTGGCACGCCGTCGGACTCGATGGTGAAGTACTCCGCGTCGGCGAAGTCGTCAGGTGAGAACGGGCCGTACTCGGCTTCGACCAGCGCCTCCGTCTCGTCGGTGTCGAGGTCGTAGGCGAGCAGTTCGGGGCGGCGCGTCGGCGTCGTGTGTAGCGCCAGCAGGCGGTCCCCGGAAAGCACCGGGTCGCCGCCCATCATGCCGAAGGAGGCGACGCCCTCTGGCAGGTCGAGTTCGCGCTCCTCGCCGGATTCGATGGCGTACACGACGGGCACCTTCGTGGCCTCGCGGGTCCGAACGGCCAAGAACCGCTCGCCGTCGGGCAGGAGCGCCTGTGGCTCCTCCTCGTACTCGCCGCCGAACCACGTTACCTCGTCCGTCGCCAGGTCGTAGACACCGCTCCGGGACAGGTCCTCGCTGTTGTCCACGACCAGCAGGCGGTCGCCGTCGGGTCCCCAGTCGGCTGGGGCGGCTTCCGCGCCAGTGATGCCGATATCCAGGTTCTCCGGGTCCGACCCGTCCGCGTCGCTGACGTACACGTCCATGTTGTCGAAGTCGTCGGTCTCGTTGGTCGTGTATGCCAGCTGCGAGCCGTCGGGTGAGAGGATGCCCGTGTGAACCGCGCGGTCGTAATCGGTCAGCTTCGCCGTCTCGCCGCTCCCGAGGTCGTGGCTGTAGAGGTTCATCTGGCCGTCGCGTGTCGACCCGACCAGCAGGGCCTCACCGTCCCTGCCGACGTCCTGTATCACCACCTGCCCGTCCATCTCGACGACTGCCTCGACCGACCCGTCGCGCTCGATGGCGTACACGTCGTTCTGTTCGTTGCCGTCGTCGTCGAGGTGGAAGAACACCCGCTCCCCGTCGGCTCCCCACTCGACGTGCCAGCGGGCGTTCCGGGGAACTTCGCCGTCGCTCCACTGCTCGTGGGTGCCGCTCTCGACGTCAAGGACGTGAAGCTCGTTGCGCCCGCTCACGTCGTAGTAGAAGGCCACTTCGTCGCCGTTGGGGGACGCCGTCGGATGGGCCAGCGTCGGGAGTCTGGCGAGTTCCTCCAGTACCGTTTCGGGGTCCGTCGCACCGCTTTCAGGGTCGGACATACGACGTGTGCTAACTCCGGCTAGATTGTAGTTGTTCTGCCGACACGAGAGCGTATGTGGTAAGGATGACTGTTCCTGTCGCCCCCGATGGGCGGTACCCACAGACTACGGCGTCCACCAGCGCAGGCCGACCATCACGAACACGATTGCCAGTTGCAGCAGCCCCTGCAGGCCCCCGAGCCTGGCGTTTCGCATCCCGATCTCGGAGACCAGGTCCACGTCCGGGTTCTCTGAGACGACCTGCCGGTAGATGCGGACCTCGCCGGGCAGGATGACCCCGAAGCCCTGCACGGACAGCAGCGTCACGATACCGAGCGTGGCGACGATCCACCACGAGGTCATCGCGAAGGCCGGCAGCGTGGCCGCGAGATACGCGCCGGAACCAACGACGGCGACGCCGAGGACGCCCAGCGTCTTCGGGTCGGTCAGCGCGTCGAACTGGTAGCCGATGAGGAGAACGACCGGAAGCAGCGTCGCGGCGGTCAGAATCGCCAGCCACGGGTCGGCGTTGGGGAACTTCCCGAGGCGGAGCGCCAGCAGGATGCCGCCGCTGATAGTCACCGTCGCCAGCGACGGCATCAGGAACGTCATCTTGGGCGTGAACGAGGCGAAGAAGTCGGCCCGCGCCTCTGGTTCCTGGCCGCCGAGCACCGGCCCCAACACGAGCCCCATGAACAGGTCGATGCCGGTCCACAGCACCCCAGCCATCACATGTACGTAGGTTAGCGCCCGGATGTTGCCGCTGGCGACGGCCCCCGCAAACGCAATGAGCGGGACTGCGACTGCGCCCACGGCAAAGGCCGGGTTCGCTTGCTTCGCCAGCCCACCGATACCCCGTTTCCGCTCGATGCGGTCCGCTGTCGACTGCGCCATAGCTGGCTATATCAGGTTTCCCTACTGTCAAAAACGTTGGTGGCCGTTTCAGCTATTGCCTGCTTTCAGCATACCGACTTCCTCAGTCGTCGTCCGCAGCCGGCTGTTCGGCCGATAGCTCGCGGTCTGCTCGCGGCCCCTCTAGGTCGACGTTCGGCAGCAGGTCACGGAGGTACTGCCCGGTGTAGGACGCGTCGGCCCGGGCCACGTCCTCCGGGGTGCCCTCGGCGACGAGTTCGCCGCCGTTCTCGCCGCCCTCCGGCCCGAGGTCGATGATGTGGTCGGCGTTTTTCACCAGGTCGAGCTCGTGCTCGATGACGACCACGGTGTTGCCGTCGTCGGTGAGCCGGTGGAGCACGTCGATGAGTTTGCGCTCGTCCTCGGGGTGGAGCCCGGTCGTGGGCTCGTCCAGCAGGTACAGCGTTTCGCCCGAATCCTTCTTGCCGAGTTCCTCGGCGAGTTTCACCCGCTGGGCCTCCCCGCCCGAGAGGGTGGTCGATGGCTGGCCCAGGCGCATGTAGTCCAGGCCCACGTCCTTCAGGAGCTCCAGCCGGCGGCGAATGCCGCCGTGGCTCTCGAAGAAGTCGTAGGCCTCCTCGACGGTCATATCGAGCACGTCGGCGATGGTCGCGCCCTTGTAGGTCACGTCCAGCGTCTCGTCGTTGTACCGCGCGCCGCCACACTCCTCGCAGGGGACCGTCACGTCCGAGAGGAAGTTCATGTCGATGGTGACCGTCCCCTGGCCGCCACACCCCTCACAGCGGCCGCCCTTGACGTTGAACGAGAACCGGCCCTTCTCGTAGCCGCGCTGTTTCGCCAGGTTCGTTTCGGCGAACAGCTCGCGAATGTGATCGAAGACGTTGGTGTAGGTCGCCGGGTTGGACCGCGGCGTGCGGCCGATGGGCGACTGGTCGATGAGCCGCACCGTCTCGACGTTGTCGAGGCCGTCGATGGCGTCGTGCTCGCCGGGGTTCACGTCGGTGTCGTTCATCCGACGGACCAGCCCTTTGTACAGCACGTCGTGCATCAGCGTGGACTTGCCCGACCCCGAGACGCCCGTGATGGCAGTGAACGTCCCGAGCGGGATGGACACGTCGAGGTCGGCGAGGTTGTGCTGGCGAGCGCCCCGAACCGTGAGTTCGCCGTCGGCCTCGCGGCGGCTGTCGGGCACCGGAATCGTCCGCTCGCCCGAGAGGTACTCCCCGGTCACCGACGCCTCAGTGTCGATGACCTCCTCCATCGGGCCGTTGACGACGACCTCGCCGCCGCGCTTGCCCGGGCCGGGACCCATGTCGATTATCTGGTCGGCCCGGCGCATCGTCTCGGTGTCGTGTTCGACGACCAGCAGCGTGTTCCCGAGGTCCCGCAGTTCCTCCAGCGTGTTCAGCAGGCGGTCGTTGTCCCGCTGGTGGAGGCCGATGGAGGGTTCGTCAAGGACGTAGAGGACGCCGACGAGGCCGCTGCCGATCTGGGTGGCCAGCCGGATGCGTTGACTCTCACCACCAGAGAGCGTCGAGGCCTCGCGGTCCAGCGTCAGGTAGTCCAGACCCACCTCGGTCATGAAGCCGAGGCGGGCGCGAATCTCCTTCAGAATCTCCTCGGCGATTTTCCGGTCCCGGGACGAGAGGTGCTCCTCCATCCCCTCGAAGTGGGCCAGCGCGTCGCTGATGGACATCTCGTTTACCTCGGTGATCGAGGTGCCGTCGACGAGCACCGCCCGCGATTCGGCTTTGAGCCGCGTCCCTTCACAGGCCGGGCACGTCGTGGTCGCCATGAACTCCTCGATGTGCTCGCGAGCGCGGTCCGAGTCTGTCTCGACGTGTCGCCGCTCCAGGTTCGGGATGACGCCCTCGAAGCGCTCGGTCTTCTCTCGGGTGCCGTTCTTGGTCCGCCACTCGAAGTGGACACGGCTGTCGGTCCCGTAGAGGAACTGCCGCTGGATGGATTCGTCGAGTTCCTCGAAGGGTGTCGAGAGTTCCACGCCGAAGTGCTCGGCGACGTTGTCCAGTTGCCGCGAGTAGTACGTCCGGTCGTAGCTCCAGGGCTCGAAGACGTGCTTGAGCGGCTTCGTCGGGTCGGTGACGACGAGGTCCTCGCTGACCTCCTTGGTCTCGCCCAGCCCCTCACACTCCGGACAGGCTCCATGGGGTGAGTTGAACGAGAACGACCGCGTCTCGATTTCGGAGATGTCGATGCCGCAGTGGGTACAGGCCAGATCCTCGGAGAGTTCGACAACGAGGCGGCCCGCGGCGGCTCCGTCGTCCGCTTCGTCTCCGTCGGCGAGGTCGCCGGTCGCCCTGGCATCCGACCCGCCCAGCGTCTCGGCTGCACCCTCCGCCGGGTCCGGAAGGATGACCTTCAGCGTCCCGTCGGCCTCGTCGAGTGCCGTCTCGACGGAGTCCGTGATGCGCGAGCGGGCATCCGGCGAGATCTTCACGCGGTCCACGACCACGTCGACGGTGTGGTCGTAGTTCTCGTCCAGGTGGGGGCGGTCCATCGTGAGGTCGAACTCTTCGCCGTCGACCTCGACGCGGCTGTACCCCTCGCTCACGAGGTCGTCGAACAGGTCCTCGAAGGCTCCCTTCTGGTCGCGGACGACCGGCGCACACAGCTTGGCGCGGGTCCCCTCGGGGAGTTCGAGAAGACGGGAGACCATGTTCTGGGCGGATTGTTCCCCGACCTCGCGGCCACACTCCGGACAGTGGGGCGTCCCGACGCGCGCGTACAGCAAGCGGAGGTAGTCGTGCAGTTCGGTGACGGTCCCAACCGTCGAACGGGGGTTGTTGGCCGCGTTCTTCTGGTCGATAGAGATGGCCGGTGACAGGCCCTCGACGTTCTCGACCTGTGGCTTGTCCATCTGCCCCAGGAAGTTCCGTGCGTAGGCGGAGAGCGATTCGATGTAGCGCCGCTGGCCCTCGGCGTATACCGTCTCGAATGCGAGCGAGGATTTGCCCGACCCCGACAGCCCGGTGACGACTGTCAGTTCCTCGCGGGGGATCTCCACGTCGACGTCCTTGAGGTTGTGTTCCTCGGCCCCCCGGACCTCGATTATATCCTTGCTCATCTTGGATTTTACTTGGCCGGCAGGGGGGAAACCCTGTCGGTTCGGGCCTCGGCGGACGACTTCAGGCGCGTGACTGTTTTTATTTTGAACAGTACGTCGAAAGATTTACCACGAATATCGAATATGAGATTGGTATGGGAACGAGCGACTACGACATCAAGGGGATCGACCTCTCCGACGACAGCTACACAGTCGAACAGAGTCTGGTCCGCAACAAGTACAAAGCCATGGACGCCGCCGGGAACGTCGTCCTCCGCGGGAAACAGAAGATGATGAAGATGAAAGAGGAGTTCCCGTTCGTCGACGCAAACGACAACGAGGTGTTCCAGGTCAAGGCCGGCGGCATCATCGACGTGGCCGGCAACTACGTCCTGACCGATTCCAAGACCGGCGAAGACATCGTCATCCTCGACAACGACTACTCCATCTTCCAAGATACGTGGAAGATTCGGGACGCCAGTACCGAGGCGAAGATCGCCGAGATCACCTCACAGGGCGCGCTCGTGACCATCGCCCGAAACGTCGTCCCGTTCGGCGGCTGGATTCCCCACAAGTACGAGATCAGCGATCAGGACGGCAACCACGTCGGCAACATCGACGGGCAGTTCTCGCTGAAAGACCGCTACGAGATTACTATCGACGACGCCAGCACGGTTCCGAAGGAGCCGATCATTGCCGCGGCGATGGTTATCGACGCGATTCAGGGGAACTGACCCCTCACCGGAATCCTTCTTGCCCTGGCTCCCGCATGGACGGCTATGCGCCGCCGGACGGTCCTCCGACGACTCGCCCTCGCAGGCACAGGTGTCGGCCTCGCTACGGGGACGACCCGCGGCCATCCGATGCCGACCGGAGATGGGACAGCCGAGCCAGCGGCCTCCGACACCCCGACTGGCGAGGACCCGCTGGGCGTGCTAGAGATGGAGACGGTGTACGAGGTCGTTACCAGCCTCGACGGACACACGGCCTACGTCGCGACGGGGGACGGCATCGCGCTCGTCGACCTCGTCACGCCGACCAGTCCGCGACTGCTCAGCCGACGGACCGACCTGCTGGCCGAGAGCGATGACGGGCCAATACAGCGTGTACAGGACCTCGCTGTCAGCGGCTCACGGCTGCTGGCCGCCGGTCCCGCTCACCCCGCCGACGGCGCTCACGGTTTCGTCGTCTTCGACGTGAGCGACCGGCAGGCTCCGGAGCGAATCGCGGGCCTCGAACTGGACACACGGGTCCACAACTGTCACTTTGACGGCCGCTACGCCTATCTGACCGCGAACGACCGCGACGGCAACCCCTTGCTCGTGGCCGATATCGAAGCCGAAGAGGAAGTCGGCGAGTGGTCGCTGCTTGATGCCGGCGACGCCTGGACCGACGTGCCGACGAGTCTCTGGCCGCTGCACGATGTCTGGGTGGAGGACGACCGGGCCTACTTGGCGTACTGGGACGGCGGGACGTGGGTCGTCGACGTATCAGACCCGAGTGATATCTCGCTGGTGGCGAAGGTCCGCGGGCGCTCCCCCGAAGACCTCGCCGCCATCGAGGACCCCGGGACCGAGCGGAGCGAACCGCCGGGCAACGACCACTTCGTGACGGTCAATGAGGACGCGTCGCTGCTGGGCGTCGGCGGCGAATCATGGGACCTCGCGGACGACGACAGCGGCGGCCCCAGCGGCATCGACCTGTACGACATCAGCGACCCGACCGACGCCGAACTACTGTCGACGCTCGACCCGCCGCCGACCTCGGACCCATCGCCGGGTGGCATCCTTACGACGGCACACAACTTCGAACTGACCGACAACCGCTGTTACTCGGCGTGGTACAACGGCGGGGTCCGGGTCCACGACCTGACGGACCCGACCGCGCCTGAACTCGCGTTCGAGTGGCGCGACACTGAAACGACCTCGTTCTGGACCGCCCAGCGCGCCGCCGGCTGTTTCGTCGCCGGGAGCACGAACGCGAGCCAGGGGACCGAGGTCCAGCCCGGGCTGTACACGTTCCCGGACCCGCGGATACGGACGCCGACAGCGGACCCGTCGGCCACAGGCGACGAGGGCGGCGGCGCTAACAGCACTGATGGCACCTCCCTCGGGGTCGGCGGCCCCGGCTTCGGCGTCGGGTCGGCGGTTGCAGCGGTCGGGCTGGCAGCCTGGCGCGCCCGACGCCGGCAAGACTGACGCCGCGCCGCGTGACTGACTTCACTCACTCCAGCGCGCTCTTGACAGCGGCGGCGACGCTCCGGGCGCGCTCGGCCAGCGGTTCGGAGATGTGTCCCCGCTCGACGGCCGCGTCGAGTTCGTCGTCGTCGACCCGCTCGACGGTGCCGTCGGCGTGTTTCACCACGTCGACGTGGAGGTCCACGTACCGGGCGGTGTCGGGGAATATCTCGACGGGTGTACAGACGTTGACGTAGGTGCCCTTCTTCTCGCCGTCGCTGTCGCGGTACACCGTCGGATACCACCAGCGCCCTTCCTTGACTTTCGTCTCCGCGATATCGCCGGCCTCCTTCGGAACACCGAGGCCGTCGTAGGTGCCGCCGGGGCTCATCTCGCGTTCGATTGTCACCGTCCCGTCGTCATCGACGGACTGGACCTCGCCATTGCCTAGCGTGATGAGTCGACCGCCGGGCTTGCCGTGACCCAGCGACAGCGACCCGCCGACCTGCGGGCCGAACTGCCGGGTCGTTACGGCGAAGGGGAAGTCCGTCTCGCCGGTTTCGGGGTCATCACACAGCGCTTCGACGTAGTCCACAGCGGCGCTGGCCGCGCGGTCCCCGGCCTTCACGCGGTGGTGGCCCGGCATCGTCGCCGTCACCTCGCGGCGGACCTCGTCGAGCGCGAACCGGCTCTCGCGGCCGAACCACAGCCACGTCGTCGAACGTCCCTCGTCGTAACGGGTCGGCGCGCAGTCCTCGGGCGCGTCGGCCCCGTCGAGCGATGCATCGATGGCCGCCGAACGGTCGTTGGCGGCGTCGAGTGCCGCAGCCAGCGCGTCGAAGCTCGCGTCCTCGCTCACCGATTCCCACGAAACGCCCCAGCCGTCCCGGGGCTCTGCGGCGATGAGGTCCAGCATCGCCGGGCCGCCGGTCCCCGACCTGTTGGCGGTCCCGCCGCGCACGAGCGAGAGGAGCGACCCGCGAACCGCGACGGTGGTGTCCAGCACGGGGCGGCCGTTCGTCCACGGCGCGCTCGCCTCGACGACCTGCACCCGGAGGGTATCGCCCGTCGCGACGCGCTCGTCCGAGGACGAGTACGGGAGAAAGCCCTCGCCGTCGCCGAGGTCGACAACAGCGCCGCTCCCCAGCGTCTCCGTTACCGTGCCGGCGTAAATAGCGCCCTCGGGCGTCGGGTCGTCCCAGCGGAGCGTGTCCCGACCGATTTCAGTCAGGCGGTCGGTGACTGTTTCGGCAACGTCGCGGTCCCCCACGACGCCGACGCCCTGCTGGTCGTCCGTCGTCACCACGGTGACCGCCGCCCGCTCGTCGGCGAACTCGCCGTCGAAGCGGTCCTCGATAGGACCCGATGCCTGGACGACCTCGTGGTCCGCCTCGCGCAGTAACTGGGTCAGCGCCGTTGCGTAGATGCCCCTGACCCGGACGGTCATAGCGCGTCCTCGTCGGCGGCAAAGCGGACCCGTCCGTGGACTGTCGGCCCCAGCGAGAGCTCTACTTTCTCGTCGCTCAGAACGCGTCCGCCCTCGACCGGGACGCCCCAAGTGTCGAAGCGCAGATATCCCCGGATATCGTCGGCGTGGGTGAACAGGTCGCAGTATTCGACGGTGTGTTCCTGAATCTCGCTGGAACTGTGAGCGATATCCATATCGGAGTACACCGTCTCGCGGCCGTCGAAGAAGGCTTCCAGTTCTCCGGCCGCGTCGTCGGTGGCTTCGACCACCGCGTCGGAGGCCGCTTCGATGGTCGCTTGCTCAACGCCAGCATCGCGGAGCGCCTGCTGTTCGCGTTGCGTGAAGTGCATACCCGCGAGTCAGTGGCGGGGAGAGGAAAACAGTGCGGAATCGCCTACACGATCATCGCGTTCAGCACGAGCATCAACAGCCCGAACATGACGCCGGTCGCGACGATTGTTCGAGGGTCGATACGGATCGTGTTCTGGTCTTCGGCGTCGAAATATCGGACCAGTCCCGCACTGGACATCAGTCCGCCGCCGTCGCTGCCACTCATACTTCAGGGTGGTGTATCACCAACACTAAGCCTTTCGGGTCGCCCGCGATTGCGTGCCTCCGGTACACATGGATAACCCTTATCAGATACCGCGGGCTAACACGAACAGAGTACTATGACGGTTACACTGAAGGACTTCTACGCGGACTGGTGCGGCCCTTGCAAAACGCAGGACCCGATCCTCGAAGACCTCGAGGAGGACTGGACGGACGTCGAGTTCGAGAAGATCAACGTCGACGAGGAACAGGACGTTGCCAACGAGTACCAGGTGCGCTCCCTCCCGACGCTCATCATCGAGAACGACGACGGCATCGTCGAGCGCTTCGTCGGCGTCACGCAGGCCGACGACATCGACGACGCGCTGCAGCAGGCCTCGGCGTAACGCAGTCGTTTTTGCGGTTCGTCACGTCAGCCGATAGCGACCGCTAGCTCACTCCCGTTCGGCCAGCCCCGAATCGTCGATTTCGTCGACGGCGATGAGCATTCGGCCGCCGTCGAGTGCCGTCACCATCTTCGATTCGGTGAAGGTGGTTTCGTCGGCCCGCAGCCCTTTGCTCTGGCCGGTCCACTTCCCGCCGCGTTGGACGACGGGGATGACGTGCGTTCTGATGTGCTGGACCTCGTTGCTCGGGTGGAGTTCCGACCAGTGCTTGCCGACGAGTTCCTCCGACTCGTAGCCGTAAAACGAGGCGTAGGTCTCGTCGACTCGCTCGAAGCGTTCGTCCGAGCCGATAACGCCGACACCGCTGAGTTTGACTTCGCTGCCCGTCTCGAAGCTGCCGTCCGAGTCGACGGCGTGTTCGACCCGGCGGATGAGCGACGTGTACTGGTCCGTCCCGACGGACTTCTTGAGGTAGTCGGTGACGCCGGCCTGGATGATCTCGGCGGCGACGTCGCCGGTCTCCTCCCCGGAGAACAGCAACACCGGCAGTTTCTGGTGGGTCTCCCGGATGGCTTCGAGGAAGTCGATGCCGTTCATCTCCGGCATGCTGTAATCGCTGACGACACAGTCGAAATTCGTCTCCGAAGACCGAATCATCGTGAGAGCGTTCTTGGGATTCGTCTCCGTCGTGACAGTACAGTCAAGGCCGCTGTCTTCTCGTTCGAGATACGTTTCGACGAGGGCTCCCAACGCCGCGTCATCGTCGACATGGAGTATTGAGAGCGAGTCTTCCGTCTCCATTCTTTGCTATCAGGGATAGAGTACGCAAGTAGTTGACGCCTATCTTGAGGTATTTGATAACCAACTGCGCGACCAGCCGCGGGCCGCGCCAGCGTCTCGTCGCTGGCGTCGGGGAAGGGCAGGGCTGCCGCTGGAACAGGAGTAGCAGTAGCGCCGTCGTTGCGGTGGCCGAGTGAGTGCAGTAAAGCATACCGCTCGCCAGCGGCGAGCGGTTTCACTTCTCGCGACCAGCGGGAGCGAGAAGGTCGTTTTTAGCGTAGATTTTTGCGAACCCGCTCCCCACAGCGCGCTCTGCGAGCGCGCGAGGAGAGGGGGTGACGTAAAAAGGTACTATTGGAACCGCACGCCGAGGTCGTGCAGACCGTCGTTGTGGCGGGCGACGTTGATGAGCAACGGCGTCAGTCCCTCGATTTCGGCGGCGTTAGCGAGCGGGCCGCCGTCCAGCGCACGCAGCCCCTCGATGCCTTCGGCGAGTTCACAGACGGTGTCCTTGGCGTCGGTGTCGTCGCCGACGACGATGGTGTCCCAGTCCAGATCGGCGTCGAGGTTGGCGAGGCGGCCGGCTGCGAGGTTGTGGAAGGCACCCACGACGGGGGTGTCGTCGGGGGCGGCGTTGGCGGCCAGTTGCGTGACGCTGCCGGCACCGGGGCGGTTGTAGTGGAAGCCGTCCTCGTCGCGTTGCATCCCGACGGCGGGGGACACGAGCGTGGTGTCGTCGAGTTCGTCGGCGACGGCGTCGATGGTGTCCGTGAGGTGGTAGGCGGGGACGGCGGCGACGACGACGTCGGCGCGGGCGGCGGCGTCCTCGTTACCCAGGCCAGCGATTGCCACGTCGTCGTGGCCGCGGCTGGCCAGTTCTGTCTCGTACTCCTCCGCTTTGTTCGCCGCCTTCTGGGCTTTCCGGGAGCCGATGATGATCGTGTGGTTGGTGTCGTCAGCCCAGCGGAGGGCGAGACCTTGGCCGATGTCTCCAGTACCGCCAAGCAACGCGATGTCCATACTTACGGCGTAGGCCGACCACTGAATAAACGTTGTGTGACAGGTTCGGTCATACTGTTGGCTGTCCCTAGTGTCCGATATTCGCTACCCTGTGTGGCGAAATTCTTTACAGACGTACAGCCGACAGTATCAGGTGTACTCCTCCCAGGCCCGGTCGAACCCGCCGGCGAAGGCGACGTACAGCGCGCTCCCGAGGCCCATCAGATAGCTGAGCCACTGTGTCGCGACGCCGGGGATCGAGGTGGCCCCGAGCCAGAGAGCAAATATCGTCGAGAGCGGGACCATCACGAAAAAGAGGACGATGATGAACATCCCGACACGGCCCGGCCGGTGGACGGATTCGAGGATGTCGTCGCGTTCGCGCATCGTCCAGTAGGCCACGACGAGGCCGATTAACTGGCAGGTGACGGCGTACAGCGGCACCAAATCGACCGACGGTTCGTGGATGACCGCGCCCCCGACGAGCCCGGCCCAGATGCTCACCAGGAATGCCCAGCCAAACGTCGGCAGTCGTCGCATACCCGAGGTCTCTGTCCCGCCGGTGAAACCGTTGCTGTTTGCGGTCGAGGGGCGCTGCCGGTGACCCGATGACGCGGGCTACGCCGCATCCAGAAGCTCCGGCAGGTCGGTGACCGATTCGACGACAGCGCTTGCGCCGTTGTTGGCGAACGTCCGGCGGCCGGCGTCGCCGGTCAGCCCGCCGGTCAGGACGCCGATGCCGTAGTACACGCGGTCGTCGTCGGCTTCGTCGGCGTTGACCGCCGTCGCCACGTCGTCGAGGGTATCTCCAACGAAGGCGACCCGCTCGGCGTCGAAGCGCTCGGCGAGCGTCCGCAGGGCGGCGGGGTGGGGCTTGCCCTCCTCCCAGTCATCCATGGTGAAGCGGTGCTCTGTGGGCAGGTCGAGACCGACGCGCTCCAGCGCAATGTCGGCCTCGGCGGCCGGGCGGCCGGTGACGACGCCGACGGCGAAGCGGGCCTGCAGGGCCGACAGTGTCTCGTCGTCGACCAGCAGCGGCTCGTCGTGGATGTACCCCGGCGCGTCGAACGGCGGCTCCCCGCCCTCGATGTCGCGATAGAGGTCAGTGCCGAGATACAGCGTCTGGAACACGTCCCGGAGCCGTTCGGGGTCCCAGAAATCGAAAACCCGAGTCTCGGCCGATTCATCGAGCAGATCACGAACCACTGCCTCGGCCGCGTCGAGGCCGCCGCCGCGCTCGGCGATGGCGTCGGTGAACGCCGCCAGGTCGGAGACGGCGGACTCGCGGTCGGCGAGGACGAACAGCGCCGCTGCGTAGGTCAGTTCCCAGTCGTTGTTGAACCCGCCGGCGTCCTTGAACTGCTGGACCGCCGCCTTCTTGATCGTGTCACCGTACACCTGGTCGATAGATTCGACGATTGCCCGACGATAGGAGTCGGCCACGTCCACCAGCACGCCGTCGATGTCGAGGACGACCGCGTCGATTTGCATGAGCGAGCGAAGGCGGTCCTCACTCAAGCGCCTTGCTATCTTTCGCCCGGTACAGCGTCTCCCCGCCCGGGAGCTGCTCCCGCTCGACGGCGACCGTTGGCTGGTCGCCGCCCAGCGTCGTGAACCAGAATGCCGCCCCGACGGTGTTGGCGACGGCCAGCGTCGGTCGGTGCAGCTCCGGCGGTAAATTCCGGGCGAACACGATATCACACCCCGCATAGACGGACTCGTCGGGGTCGAGAATATCGTCGACAACGAACCGCACGCCCTCGGGGACCGCCCGTTCGACGATGTCCGTTGCGGTCACATCCACGCCTCGCTCGGCCAGGGCCCCGGCTACGTCAGGGTGGTTTCCGATGCCGACCTCGACGACGGAATCGACAGACGCCAGTCGGTCGACAAGCGGGCCGGTGGTGTCGGTCACGTCGTACAATTTATGAGATGCGGGCGCATATGCGTTCCCATGCACGTCGACATCGTGCCGGTGGGCGAGGTCTCGGCCCAGGTCAAACGCGAGGCCTCGGACGGACTTCGATCCGTCTACGACTGTGAAGTCTCGATGCACGAGCCACAGTCCATTCCCGCCGGCGCGTACGATGGGGACCGCGACCAGTACCGCGCAGAGGAGTTCATCGACCTGGCTCGCCGGGTCGGCTCCGGCGGCAAAAACATCGCTATCACGCCGAAAGATCTCTTCTACCGCCGCCGGAACTACGTTTTTGGGCTCGCATATCTCGGTGGCTCCGGCAGCGTCATCTCCACGTACCGGCTCCAGACATCTTCCGATGGCGGGTTCTCGAACCGCTCGGCCGGCGAAATCTTCTCGCAGCGAGTACGCAAGGAGGTCGTCCACGAGGTCGGCCATACCCTCGGGCTGGAGCACTGTGACAACAAACGCTGCGTGATGAACTTCTCCCCCACTGTCCGACAAGTCGACGTGAAGGAAGTCTCACTGTGTGGCTCTTGCCAGCGAAACGTGCTGTAGTTTGCGAGCGCATACCAAACTGATTCGGTATAGCGCCTACAGTTCCGTGGTACTTGTACACATACGCGATGAGCAAGAGTCAGTCCCCCGAACGCGTTGCAGAACTGCGAGACATCTTCGTGACGGTCACCGGCGACGAATCAATCACCGAATCCCAGGCAGACGAGCAAACCGACCGCGAACTCGACCCGGACGAGGAGTTCGACCCGGCCGAAGTCGCTGACGGTCTCGACGATGCGGTTGCGGGGTCCGAGACGGACGGTGGCAATGACCCTGCGGCGTAACGCCGCGGACTACTCCTGTCTCCTTTGCGAGTAGCGGCTGTACTACTACCTGAGACGTAGTCTCACCAGCTAACTCCCGGGGTGACATGTGGAGTCAATAGCCACGCCGAGCGCGGTTCGGCAGGCGCGACCGTCGAGTATCGACCTCCGTCGACGAAACCGCTTGAGCACAGCTGTTCTCGCAAAAACGACTCCGGCTGAGGTCTCTTCACCCGTAGATTTCCGATGACGAGACAGTCGCCGTCTGGCTCTCGCCAGCCTCGCTCCCGCTCTGAGCCTACGGCGCGTAGTAGTACTCGCCGGCGTTCTTCTGTTCGCGGTCCAGTTGCGAGTCGGGTTTGTTGATGCGAGGGCGGGAGGTCCGTTCGTCACGGCGGAAGGTGATGTCGAGGTTCTGGAGGAACTCGTTCATCCCCTCGCGCATGCCCTGTGGCGGCGCGGCGTGGCCGTTCCGGGCCGGTTCACCGTCGAAGACGAGCAGGCGGTCGGCCAGCAGGTCGATCATGTAGATGTCGTGGTCGATGACCATCGCCGTCGCGTCATGGTTCTCGGCGTAGCGACGGATCGCGGAGGTCGCCATGACGCGCTGTTCCACGTCCAGGTGGGCCGAGGGCTCGTCCAGCAGGTAGAGGTCGGCGTCCTTCGAGAGGCAGGCCGCGATTGCGACCCGCTGGCGCTCCCCGCCGGAGAGGTCGGTGAGCTGCTGTTCCATCACCGACTCCAGTTGGAGCGGCTGGGCGATTTCGGTGTTCCAGTAGGAACTCCCGAAGTCGTCCGTGATCGACGCGAGGAAGGCGTCGACGCGCATCGGCTGGTCGATTTCGATGTACTGGGGCTTGTAGGCGATGTCGAGGCTGGTGTCGATTTCGCCCGCAGTCGGTTCGAGCCGGCCGGCGAGCATCTTCGCGAACGTCGACTTCCCGATACCGTTCGGGCCGACGACGCCCAGTACTTCGCTCTCGCGGATGGTGCCGGCCTCGACATCCAGCGAGAACTCGCCGCTGCCGTAGCTCTTCTGGAGTTCGGGGTACTCGATGACCACGTCGCCGGTGGAAGCGCTCCGTGGCGCGTGTTCCTCGAACTCGATGTCCGTCTGGCGGATGCGCATGTTCTCGTTTTCGAGGTAGCCCGAGAGGTACTCGTTGATGCCCTTCTTCGTCGATTTTGGCGGCGTGATGATACCGAACGCGCCGGGGGTCCCGTAGGCGACGTTGATATTGTCCGCGAGGAGATCCAGGATGGCGAGGTCGTGCTCGACGACGAGCATCGAGCGGTCCTCCTCCTCGGCGAGTTCCCGGATGAGCCGCGCGGCGGTCATCCGCTGGCCGATGTCGAGATACGGCGTGATCTCGTCGAGGAAGTAGAAATCGGCGTCCCGCGCCAGCGTGGCGACGAGGGCGACCCGCTGGAGTTCCCCGCCGGAGAGGTCGTCGATGTGGTTGTCGACGACCGGCTCGATACCCGTCTGCTCGATGAGGTAGTCGAGGTCGCCCCGCTCGTCGGTCTGGTCCAGCAGTTCGATGGCTTTGCCGTCGAACTGGTCCGGAATCCGGTCGACGTACTGGGGCTTGCGGGCGACGCTCACGTCGCCGTCGCGCATCTGTTCGAGGTACTCCTGCAGGGCGGTCCCGCGGTACTCGTCGAGGATCTCGTCCCAGCTCGGTTCCTCGCCGTACCGTCCCAGGTTGGGCTGCATTTCGTCGGCGAGGATGCGGACGGCGGTGGTCTTCCCGATGCCGTTCGGGCCGAGAATCCCCGTCACCTGGCCCTCGGCGGGGCTCGGGAGCCCGTACAGCGCGAAGGCATTCTCTCCGTAGCGGTGGACCGGGTCGTCGGTCAGCTCCTGTGGGAGATTAATGATCTCGATGGCGTCGAACGGGCACTTGTTCACGCAGATACCGCAGGACTCGCCCAGACAGATCTCCTCGGAGATGCGGACCTGGTCGGGCTGGCCCTCGAAGGGTTCGTCCTCCTCGTACTCGTCTTCCCGCTTGACGATGCACTCTTTCCCGCTGCGGTTGGGCGGGCAGTAGTTCATGCACTCGTAGTTACAGCGGTCGGGCTGACACCGCTCTAGGTCGACGACGGCGATACTGTCCTCGGCCATCGTTACGCTCCCGTCGTGAGGAGAATGCCCCACGAGACGAACCACAGCGAGAAGGTCATGAAGCCGATGTAGAGCACGTCCTTCGCCGAGAGGTCGTCCGTGTCGATGCCGATCACCCGCAGAATCGGGAACTGTGCTGCGATAGCGACCGCGAGGACAAGTATCCCTTGCGGGGCGTCCGGCGTGGCCGCTAACTCGTTGGAACCGAACGCGGCGGCGATGCCAGCGACGGCTGTCAGCGTCGTGACAGTGAGCCCCCGCATATGGGAGCTCATTCCGTCCGCCGTTTCCGTAGCCATACCACACGTTCCACTACCCGCAACCAAAAGGTGCGCGGTTCAGTACTGTGACGCGGCCGCGAATGCTTGCGCCGGTGAGACTGACTCCTCAATCTTTATGCGCCCGGCGCTTGTGATTACGGGTAATGACGGACTCTGATGGGGAGGCCATCGCAGACCTTCCGCCGAGCGCAAAGCTCGTATACAAGGTTCTGGAGTACGACGGCCCGCTGACACAGAAAGGCATCGTCGAGGAGTCGATGCTCTCGGCACGGACCGTTCGCTACGCTCTGGAACGACTCGACGAAGTCGGTGTCATCGAAGAAGACGTGTACTTCGCCGACGCGCGACAGAATCTCTACGAGATTATCGACCAACCGGCGGAAGCGGACGCCGCCGTCTCGGACTGACACGCCTTCTCGCTTGGCTGTTTCGCGACGCGTTCACGCAGCCGCTGGTTACAGCGACGCGACCACGTCGTCCGTCATCGCGATCTCCGCGAACTCACCGCGCAGTTGCGCCAGCGCAGTCCGGTGAACGAGCGACGGCTCGAAGCGTTCGCCGTCGAGCGTTCGGTCGAACGTCGCCGTCGCATCGCCCGGGACGACAACCTCAAACCCGCGGTTTTCAGCCATCCGCGTCGTCGTCGACACGCAGTGGTCAGTCGTCAGGCCACAAACAACGAGCGTCTCGTGGTCCCGTTCGCGGAGCCACGCCTCCAGTCCGGTGTCGACGAACGCGCCGTTGACGCGCTTTTCAAACGTCGCTTCTCCCGGTTCGGGCTCCAGTTCCGGCTTGAACGCGAACCCCGGTTCGCCGTGCCGGAGCGGCGAGTCCGGCTCCGTCGAGTTGTGCCGGACGTGGACGACCGGAAGCCCACGCTCTCGCCATTCGGTAAGCAGGCGTGTCGCGTTCGCCTCGGCGTCGGGGTTGCTCCGCGTCCCCCACGCCGGGTCGTCGAACCCCTGCTGGAAATCCACCAGCACGAGCACCGGTGTCTCGGGCAGTGCGACCATTTCAGTCGGCCGGCTCCGGGGCGGGCGTCCCGATGAGCCACTTCGATTTCGGGTGCTCGCGCGTCACGGTTATCGGACACTCGTCCGGCGACGCGTCCTCGTCCGACGACAGCATGTACTGGGGCCACTCCCGATCGCCCTCGACGCCCCAGTCGCCCAGGTCGGCGTGGGGACAGACGCCGTCGTACTCCTCCAGCCGTCCCTGGATGATATTGCGGGCGTGCTGACCGGCCTCGGTGTCGGCCGTGACGTTCAGGTCCTCGAACAGCGCCCGGGGCTGGAACGTGATCTCCAGCCCGACCGGACAGTAGCGGCTCTTTCGCGTGCCGTAGAACGGCGCGCGGCAGGTCGGAAACATCGGCTCGCCCCCGAAGCAGAACTCCCAGTGCGGGTCATCTGGATCGGTCGGGATGTCCTCGGGCCACGGCTCCGGGTCGTGGACGTGGAGGAACTGGAGGATATGCCAGAGTCGGTCGTGGTACTCGGCCTCCGTCAGCGGTCGCTCAGGCGGCCGGAAGAAGGTCACCAGTGAGGCCCGCTCGCTGTGGTCCTGATAGGTCTCCAGATACGTGAGCAGCGTTTGGCCAAGGTCGAACAGCGCGTCCGGGTCGCTCATTGACGGGACAGCCGTGTACAGCGGCTCGCCATCTCGAACTGACTCCGCGCCGAAGAAACAGGGGAACGGGGAGCCGTTCCGCTCGCCGGTCAGCCCCTCGCGGAAGGTCTGCCAGTGGGCCCCGACCCACTCCGGTGCGTCACCGCGCTCCACTCGGGCGGCCAGCGTCTCCTGGTCCTGTAAGCTCCCGACGACTGCGTCAGTCATGGCTAGTCGGTCGTGTTCCACCGGAATTTAGCTGTCGTTTTCGGCAGTTCGACTGTCGAATCCGACACGATTAGTTACCGGTGTCGTATCCTGCTGGACGATTCGACAGAGCGCTGGTCAAACTCCCGTGCGGCTGTCCTGCTCGCCGAACCCTACGACGGGACGACAGTAATCGTGCTGCCGCGGTCGATCGCTCGCTCTAGTTCCTCGGCGATGCCCGACCCGCGCGAGACCTGAATCTCGCCGCTGCGGGAGACCGTCGCGGTGAAGAGGTACTCGCCGTCGGCCTGCAGTTCGACCGTGTCGCCGGCGTGGCCGTCCAACGGGACGATGACGTGCCGGGAGGTGACTTCCGGCTGGACGATCTCGCCCTCCTTGCCACCTGACTCGGTCTGGGGGCCGCCGGAGGGACCTGACGGCCGTTCCTCGAAGGTCCGCACGTCGATGTCGATGCCGAGGCGGTTCTCCACGTCGGAGATGCGGCCGCCGCCCTTCCCGATGACCTGCGAGATGTCGTCGTCTTCGACCCAGACGACGGCGGTGTTCGGACCGCGGAGTTCGACCTCGACGTGGCCGCGGGCGATGGACCGGATCTCGCGTTCGACCTCCTGCTTGGCGAGGCGGTCGACGCCGGAGTCCTGCTCGTCCTCGTCGTCGCCCAGCGGGACCGTGACGACCTGGTTGTTGAAGGTGTAGATCTCGAACTCCGGCCGGTTGGTCTCGAAGTCCTTGACCATGATGACCGGTCGCGCGAGGTCCTCCTCCATGAGGCCTTGCGGGACCTTGACTTCGGTCGTCACGTCGTAGACCGTGTCGACTTCCCCGGCTTCGATGTAGACGACGGTGTCGACGATCTGGGGGATGAGACCCAGTTCGACGCGGCCGATGAGCCGCTGGAGCGCGTCGATGGCGCGGGTCGCGTGGACGACGCCGACCATGCCGACGCCGGCCAGGCGCATGTCCGCGAACACCTCGAAGTCGTCCGTTTTGCGAACCTCGTCGTAGATGGTGTAGTCCGGCCGGACCATCAGCAGCGAGTCGGCGGTCTTCTCCATGGAGCCGCCGAGTTCGGTGTACTGCGTGATGTTCGGGCCGACCTGGAGGTCCCGTGGCTTCTCCATCGTCTTGACCGCGTAGTCGGCGTCGACGAGGAACTCCCCGACCGCCTGGGCGAACGTCGATTTCCCGGCCCCGGGTGAGCCGGAGATGAGGACGCCGCGCTGGTGTTCGGTGAAGCGGTCACGGAGCTGGTCCGCGTACTCGTAGTCGTCCAGTTCGGTCTTGACGATGGGCCGGACGGCCGTGATTTCCAGTGCGTCGGCGAAGGGCGGCCGCGCGATGGCGATCCGGAAGTCCCGGAACTGGGTGATCGTCATCCCGGGCTCGTCGAGTTCGAGGAAGCCGTCCGGCGAGGCGCGCGCGCTCTCCTCGATGTCGGCGGCGTACTCCCGTAGCTCACTTTCGGTTGCAGGGTCGTCGCGGATCGGCGTGTACTGCATGTCGCCGATAGAGCCCTTCTTGGCGTAGGGCTGGACGCCGACCTTGAGGTGGACGCTCATCGTCCCCTCGTCGAAGAAGTTCTCGATCTGCAGGCGGTCGACCGTCCGCTTGACCGGCTCGACGAACTCCACTGCGAGCCCTTTCGCGCGGGCCACCTGGGCCTGCACGTCGTCGCTGGTCACGAGCGTGGCACCGCGGTCACCGGCGATGTCCCGGATGAGCGCGTCGATCTGCCCCTCGCCGGCCTCGCGCTTCTCGATGGCGTCGGGTCGTCGGCCCACGTACTCCACGTCGATAGTACCCCCCTCGGCCAGGTCGACGAGCGTCTGGAGCTCTTCAAGGCCCTCCCAGCCCGTCTCGCGGCCGTCGTTCGCCTGTGCTTCGAGTTCGCCGACGACGGCTTCGGGGACGACGACCGTCGCGCCGGCAAAGCCCATGCCGTCGACGTCGGTGTCGGGGTCGGCATCGGCCTTCACTTGGTCGGACACGCGGCCGTCGATGACCACGCTCGTGTCCGGTACGATTTCCATATCGGCCGTTGGAGACTGCCGTTGATAAGGGTATGGAGTCCGTGCCCTCTCCGTCCCTGCCGTCCGCGGGCAGGCTCACCTGCCCCGGATTTTTGCCGCTCCGGCACACGACCCACGGTATGGAGACGCTGCCGTCGCTGACTCGTGCCCTCGTTTCGATCCCCAGTCACGACGACGAAGCGGCTGCTGGGGAGTACATCCTGACGTGGCTCCGGGACCACACCGATGCGCAAGTCACCCGCGACGACCACGGGAACGTCATCGCCCGCAAGGGCCAGGCCGACGACTCGCTCGCCTTCGTCGGCCACCACGACGTCGTCCCGCCGGACGAGTCCCAGGTCGACGCCGACGGCGAGTACGTCGTCGAGGAACGCGACGGCCGTCTCTACGGCCGGGGCGCAGCGGACATGAAGGGGTGTGTCGCCGCGGCGTTGCTGGCCTTCCGGGACGCCGACCCCGCCGGCGAACTGGTCTTCGCTTCGTTCGTCGGCGAGGAACAGGGCGGCATCGGGTGCCAGGCCGCCATTGAGGACGGCTTCGCGCCCGACTACGCCGTCGTCGGTGAGGGGTCGACCGGCTACTCCGCACCAGGAACGACGGACGTAGCCGTCGCCCACAAAGGCCGGCGGGGATCGACTATCGTCGCCGAGGGCGCGGCGGCCCACGCCAGCGAACCTGAAGCCGGCGCGAACGCCATCTACCGCGCGACCGACGCCGTCGACATGGTCCGGGACCTCGACTTCCCCGAGACGACCGTCCTGGGCCACGAAATGAGCGGGAGTGTCGCCGTCACGGAAATAGATGGCGGCTCGGCCTGGAACGTCATTCCCGAGCGATGCGAGGTCACCGTCGACGAGCGGACAGTCCCGGGCGAGCGCGCGCCGCTGGACCGGGTCGAAGCTATCGACGGCGTCTCCTGGCGCGTCGACCAGGACCTCCCGCCGATGGCCTGTGGCGACGCCGACTTCGCGGAGCGGGTGCTGGACGCCGCTACCGCCGCGCAGGACGCGACACCTGAACACGTCGTCAAACCGCACGCGACCGACGCCGGCTGGCTCGCCCAGGCCGGGACGGACTGCGTGATTGTCGGCGCGGCCGAACCCGGCGAGGCCCACACTGGTGATGAGAGCGTGTCGCTGGCTGTGTTGGAGCGGTGTCGAGACATCTACGAGGACGTTGCCGAGTCGTGGCCGCCCGAGTGACTGTCGGCTGTTCCGCGCTGCCCTGATGTGTCCTGTTAGCTAGTGCACCCCTTACCGGCGGCGTCGGGCCTTTACGGTCACCGGCCTAACGCCGCCGTATGGCAACAGCGAGCGAGGACAGCGAGTCCACGTACGAGCAGTTCCTGGATCACGTCCGCCGCCTCCACTACGTCGAGGACGCCGGCGGCGTCCTCAACTGGGACCAGCAGGTGATGATGCCCGACGCCGGCACGCCGGCCCGGGCGAAACAGACCTCCGCCATCTCGACGCTCCATCACGATCTGCTTACCGACGACGATCTGGCCGACTGGCTGGACGAACTCGACGACGCCGACCTCGACCCCGAACAGGAGGCCGTCGTTCGGGAGGTCCGGCGGGACCACGAGCGGGCCACCAGGGTCCCCGCAGACCTTGTCGAACGCCTCTCCGAAGCGTCCTCGAACGCCCTGCCGGTCTGGAAGGAAGCCAAGGCCGAGGACGACTTCGACGCCTTCGCCGACACGCTCGAAGAACTGGTCGAACTCCGCCGGGAGTACGCCGCCGCCATCGACCCCGACCGCGACCCCTACGAGGTGCTGTTCGAGGAGTACGAGCCGTATCTCGGCATCGACACTGCCGAGGAAGTACTCACGAACCTCCGCGACGCGCTCGTCCCGCTCATCGACGACATCGCCGACAGCGACGTGACGCTTGCCGACCCATTCGAGGGCATCTACGACGACGACACCCAGCACGACCTCGTCGAGACAGCGCTTGACACGCTTGGCTACGACTGGGACCGCGGCCGCCTCGACACCGCCCCCCATCCGTTCTCTATGGGGACACAGTTCGACGCCCGCGTCACCACCCGATTCACCCCCGAAGACCCGCTGGACGCGCTTGGCTCGACCATCCACGAGTTCGGTCACGCCACGTACACGCTCGGCCTGCCACAGGAAGCGTACGGCACGCCGTTGGGCGACAATCGCGACCTCTCCGTTCACGAGTCACAGTCCCGCTTCTGGGAGAACCACGTCGGCCGCTCGCGTTCGTTCTGGGACTTCTTCACCGAGACGGCCAACGACCATCTCGGGACCGACGCCACCGCCCAGCAGTTCTACGAAGCGTTCAACGAGGTGTACGACGACAACCTCATCCGGGTCGAGGCGGACGAGCTAACGTACCACATGCACATCATCGTCCGCTTCGAAATCGAGCGAGACCTCATCCGTGGGGACCTCGCCGTCGAAGACGTGCCAGGGGTCTGGAACGACAAGATGGAAGAGTATCTCGGTATCCGCCCCGACACCGACGCCGAGGGCTGCCTGCAGGACATCCACTGGACCAACGGGGCCTTCGGGTACTTCCCCACCTACACGCTCGGGTCGGTGCTGGCCGCGCAACTGGACCACCACGCTCGGCAGGACATCGACGGCTTCGACGACCACGTCCGCGCCGGCGAGTTCGGCCCGATTCACGACTGGCTCACCGAGAACGTCCACCAGCACGGCGCACGCTATCGGACTGACGACCTCGTGGAAGAAGCGACGGGCGAGTCCTTCACCGCCGAGCACTTCCTCGACTACGCCGAGGAGAAGTACCGCGCGCTGTACGACTGCTGACACGACGGTCGACGAACCCCGTTCCAGATATCGACTCTGATACTATTGGGCAACTCGTTTTATATTCCCCTCCCATTGTGACGACTACTATGGCTGAGAGACCGACGGAAAATGTAACGAACCAAACAGGGACGGGGATCGACACGGACATCCAGGACGACGTCGCGGAGAATATCGACACGGAGGCCGGCTACAGCCACACTGCAGCGAGCGAGATCCAGACGATGCTGGCCGAGCTGGAGGGCACGTCGGTCGGAATCGCGGAGGAAACTGCCGAGATCCGCGAACAGGCCGCCGAGCAGTACGAGGGACTGACAGACATCGCAAACGAGGTGTCGAACCTCTCGGCGTCGGTCGAGCAGATCGCCTCGTCGTCCGAAGAGGTGTCCGCGGCCTCCCGCGAGGCAAAGGAACTCGCCGAACGCGGGCAGGGGAACGCTGACGACGTCCACGAGGCGATGGAGAACATCCAGCAGGCGGCCGACAGCGTCGCCGAGGACGTCAAGACGATTCAGGAGAGCGTCGAGGAGATCGACGAGATCGTCGACGTCATCAACGACATCGCCGACCAGACCAACATGCTGGCGCTGAACGCGTCCATCGAGGCCGCTCGCGCCGGTGAGGCGGGCGAAGGGTTCGCCGTCGTCGCAAACGAGGTCAAGAGCCTCGCCGAGGAGTCACAGGAGCAGGCGACGACCATCGAGCAGATGATCGACGGCATTCAGGACGACACCGAGAACGCCGTCGAGAGCCTCGAAGAGAGCAACGAAGAGATCGACGACGGTATCGACACTGTCGAGGAGTCGACCGAAATCCTCGAAGAGATCGACGACACCGTCCGCGAGGTCAACAACGGTATCGAGGAGGTCGCTACGGCGACGGACCAGCAGGCCGCCTCGACCGAGGAAGTGGCCAGCATGATCGACCAGTCCACGGACGCAGCCGAGGATATCGCCGACGGTACGGCCGACATCGCCGAGGAATCCGATGAGCAAACCGACCTTCTCACCGACATCAATCAGGCGATAGACGATCTCGTCGCGGACCTCCAGCGCAACAACTGAGCGGCGAACTGTCCCGGCTGTTCGGATCAGCTCTGCGTCCCGAACGTGCCCCCCGCGACGAACCCGTCGTTTATTTCTCCGGGTGGCGTACGGCCACTATGCGACCGGATCTGGATCCAGAACAGCTTGACCGGTACTCCCGGCATATCATCATGAACGACGTGGGGCCGGAGGGCCAGGCCGCGCTGCTTGACACCGACGTGCTGGTCGTCGGGGCCGGCGGCCTCGGCGCACCGGTCCTCCAGTACCTCGCGGCTGCGGGCATCGGGCGGCTGGGTATCGTCGACGACGACGTGGTCGAGCGGTCGAACCTCCAGCGGCAGGTCATCCACGGCGACGACGATGTCGGCCGACCGAAGGTCGACAGCGCCGCCGAGTTCGTCACCGGCCTCAATCCCGACGTGACTGTCGATCGCCACGACCTGCGGCTGGCGCGGGAGAACGCGACCGACCTGGTAGCCGACTACGACATCGTCGTCGACGCCTCCGACAACTTCGCCACGCGGTTCCTCGTCAACGACGCCTGCACGCTGTCGGGGACGCCCTTCACCCACGGCGCGATTTTCCAGTTCGAGGGCCAGGTAACGACGTTCTCCGGCGACAGTCCGTGTTACCGCTGTCTGTTCCCCGAAGCGCCGCCGGAGGGAACCGTTCCCGACTGCGCGACCGCGGGCGTTCTCGGCGTCCTGCCGGGCACTATCGGGTGCATGCAAGCGACCGAGGTCGTCAAGCTCGCGATGGACTACGGCGAGACGCTGGAGGGGCGACTCGTCGCCTACGACGCCGCCGAGATGTCCTTCGAGGAAATCCCCGTCGCCGCCAACCCCGACTGCCCGGTGTGTGGCGAGGACCCGGCCATCGCGAGCGTCGCCGACGCAAGCTACGAGGGACGCTGTTCGCTCGCCGAGGACTGACCGACTCGCTCTGTACTGACCGGCTCGCCCTGTACTCGCCGCCAGTTTTCATGGCTGATACTGTGGAAGCGAGCTTTATGCGCCGACAACCGCGAGTATCGGTATCCCCTCACATGTCCAGCCCTGACCACGCATCGCATCCCCTCTCGGTTCGCCTCCAGAAGTCCGGCTACGTCGAACTCGTGTTCTCGCTGGTGCTCGTCTGGGGCTTCGGTGACGCGCTGTCGACGCTGTTTGCCGCGCAGTTTGCCGGGCCGGGGCTGGAAGCAAACCCCTGGATACGGACCCTCCTTATCCACGAACCGCTGCTCGTAATCGCTTTGAAGATGGCCGTCGTCCTCTACGTCGGCGTCGTCCTGCTAGAGTGTCGCGACGTGGTCGAGCGGGTCCCGCTGTGGCGGGCCTGGCTCCTGTTCGTCGTCGCTCTCGGCGCGGCAGTCGTGGTCGGCAACACCTACGTCGGCCTAGCCGCGGCCGCCGTCTAGGCCCGGACCGTCCCGAGTTCGACCACGGCGTCCCGCGGCGGCGTTTCGAACAGGTCCGGGTGACACTGCGCCGCCAGGAACTCCAGTGTGTCCACCAGCCGCGGCCCCGAGCGGTTGACGTAGTGGTGGCCGTCCATGACGTACGCCCGGCCGTCCCGGACCGCAGTCAAATCGTCGAAGCCGGGCCGCTCGGTCAGGTCAGCGATGTTCTCGCGGGTCTGTGCCACGTCGAAGCCACAGGGCGCGGCCACCAGCACCTCGGGGTCGTAGTCGACGACCTCCTCCCACTCGCGGGGCCGGGAGTGAGCGCCCGCCTCTTCCATTCCATAGGTGCCGCCGGCTTTCCGGACCATCTCTGGCACCCAGTGCCCGCCGACCATCACCGGGTCGAGCCAGTCGAGCACCGCCACGCGGGGCGTCGTCTCGGCCCGCGCCGCTGTTGTCTCCACTGCTGCGACGCGCTCCCGGAGGTCCGCGACGAGGTCTGCGGCGCGGTCGTCGCGCCCGACCGCCGCGCCGACCCGGTGGATGGACTCGAACAGGTCATCGAGGCTGTGGACGTCCAGCGTCAGCACGTCGGCGTCCAGTCCCAGTTCCTCGACGGCCTCGGCGACGATGACGTGGTCGACAGCACACACGTCACAGACGCCCTGGGTGACGATGAGGTCGGGGTCCAGTTCTGCCAGCGTCTCGCGGTCGATGGCGTAGACGCCGTCGTCCTCCTCGGCGGCCGCGACCTGCTCGTTGATCTCGCCGCTTGAGGCCGTCGGGTCGACACGCGAGCGATTGACTGACGGCTTCTCGCGGGCCGCCGGCGGATGGTCGCACTCGTGTGAGACGCCGACCGGCTCGACGCCGAGCGCGTAGACGATTTCCGTCGCCGAGGGCAGGAGCGTGACGACTCGCATACCCCGACCTTGGACCGCGCGGACAAAAACCTGCGTCCGCCACACCGCCCGCGCGCTTCGTTACGCTTACCGTCTGTCGCCGAGGAGACGCGGGCATGGAAGTCAAGTCGCGACACCACCTCCGTTCGGACGAGGTCGACACCATCACGACAGCGCTGTCGGAGAACCTCGGTGTCGAACTCGACGCGGACAGCTTCGAGAAGGTCGAGTTCGACGACAGCGACTGGGATGTCGTCCTCGTCGACGGCGACCCGCTCGTCCTCTATCTGAACGGCGAACCGTTCCTGACCGTTCAGGGAGCTAATCAGTACCCACCGGAGAAACACATCGTCACCGTGGACGCCGGGGCCGTCTCCTTTGTCTCGGACGGCGCTGACATCATGCGGCCGGGTATCACCGAGGCCGACGACGACATCAGCGAGGGCGACCTGGTCGTCATCAACGAGGAGTCCCACGGGAAGTTTCTCGCTGTCGGCCGCGCACAGACCGACGGCGACGACATGGTCGGCGACAGCGGAAAAGTCGTCAAGTCGCTGCACCACGTCGGCGACGACCTCTTCGAGTTCTCGGTGTAGCGCAGTCCACTGGTATCGCACTCCAGTCACACCAGCGGCCGAAGCCCGAACCGGTCGAGGGTACGGTCTATGCCGATTCTAGCAACCGCTTCGGCCACGCCAGCGCTCACGGCCACCCCGAGCAGCAGTGGCCAGACGGTGAGATACGACGACAACGGGTGGAGATGCGTCCCGTAGAACCACTGCGACACCGTGTTGCCAAGCAGCCAGAGCGTCACGAGGACTGGCGTAACAAGCGAGAGGCGGCTACAGAGATACAGCGGGACGGCACCTGTGAGGACCATCCCAACGGCGGCGTAGCCGGCCCCGAACGCGAGTGTCGTCGGGTCCTGCGACGAGAAATGGACGCCGCTTGCAAACAGCCACGACAGCACCCCGATGGCATAGACGACGCCACCGACGGCTGCGACGGTGCGGGGAGTCGTTCTGATGGAGGGCGGGCGCATCGCTGTCGGTGTTTGCTCCGCCGCTGAATAACGTTTTGTGTGGGACTCGCTGTTCCTGCTCGCCACCACGGCCGATCAGGGGTGCTGTGGCGATACGTTCGATGGACGAAAAGTTGAAACGGGTAGCGCACGCCGTGAGTGACATGGGACTGATGAGCAAGATCCTCGGAGAGTCTGGATCCTCTCGGAACACCGAGGATTACGTCGAACTGAACGCGAACGAATTCGAGATGACCGGGACGGAACTCGAACGCCAGGTTCGGATCGCCCGTATCAGCGACAAGCAGGACGTCATCGACATCAAAGACGCCGTCTACGACGGTGACGTGGTCGTCGCGGACATCACGCGCCACTCCACGCAGGACCGTACGATGGAACACATCAGCGACGAACTCAAGCAGGTCGCCAACGAGGTCGGTGGCGACATCGTCCAGAAGGACGACGACCAGCTCATCATCACGCCGGCTGGCGTCGGCATCTCCCGGGAACGCCTCGGTCAGTAGGATTGTGACAGCCCGGCCAACGGGACCTCGCCGTTCGGTCGATCTTGTCAGCTTGTATCAGTCTAACTGCCGGTTTTCGGGGGCTTCAATGCGTTTTTCGGTGTCGCCACGCTAAGGGCGGCAATGACTGAACCGGCGATACGCGCCAGTGGATTAGGGAAGCGCTACGGCGACGTCCAGGCGCTCGACGACCTAGAACTGACAGTCGAGCAGGGCGAGTTCTTCGGGCTGCTCGGGCCGAACGGAGCCGGCAAGACGACGTTTATCAACACGCTGGTCGGCCTCGTCCACAAAGACGCGGGGACCGCCGAGGTGTTCGGCTTCGACGTGGAGGACGACTACCGGGAGGCCCGCGACCGCATCGGCGTCGCGCCACAGGAGTTCAACGTCGACCGTTTCTTCCCCATCATCGAGGTGCTCGAACACAAGGCGGGCTACCACGGCATCGGTCGGGCCGAGGCCCGGGAGCGCGCCGAAGACGCGCTGAAGACGGTCGGTATCTGGGACAAGCGCGACACACGCTTCGACTGGCTCTCCGGCGGAATGAAACGGCGGTTCGTCCTCGCGCGCGCGCTCGTTTCCGACCCCGACCTGCTCATCCTCGACGAGCCGACGGCCGGGGTCGACGTCCAGCTCCGGCACGACCTCTGGGATATTATTAACCGGATGAACGACGCTGGGACGACGATTCTGCTGACGACCCACTACATCGAGGAGGCCGAACGCCTCTGTGACCGGGTCGCAATCATGGACGACGGGCGGAAAGTCGAAGTGGCGACCCCCGACGACCTGATGGCCCGCGGGACGGACACTATCGTCCTCGAACTCGCCGAGATGCCGCGGACGGCCCCGCGACTCGACGTGGAGGGGATCACCGACGTCGAACTGACTGACGAGGGTCTGGCTGTCACGGCGATGGGAGGGAGCCAGACCGCGCCGGCGATCATGCGCGACCTCGAAGCGCAGGGTCACACCGTGACCTCGCTCGATATCCGCCGCGCGTCGCTCGAAGAGGTGTTCGTCGACATGACCCGCGACGACCGCGAGTACGCGGAGGTGTCCGCATGAACGCGAACGCGACGCAGTTCCTGACACTTGTTCGGCGGGAAATCCTCCGGTTCGTCCGCCGGCCGTACAACACCTTCCTCCCGCCGATTATCACGAACGCGCTGTATTTCTCCGTGTTCGGCGTGATTCTGGGGAGCCGGATTGGGGAAATTGCGGGCGTGAGCTACCTCCAGTTCGTCCTGCCCGGACTGGTCGTACTCGGGGCCATTTCGGACAGTTTTGAGAACGCCTCCTTCACTATCTTCCACGGGCGCTGGAATGACTACATCCAGGCTGTTCTCACTTCTCCGATGTCGAACCGGAGCATGGTGGCCGCCTATGTCTCGGCCAGCGCACTCCGGGGGGTCGTCACGTCACTGCTGATCGTCGGTGTGGGCCTGATATTCACCTCGGTTCCCGTCGCCAACCCCGTGTATCTCGTCTCGTTCCTGCTGGTGATTACCACACTGTTCGGCGGGCTCGGCGTCATCGGCGGCCTCTGGGCGAGCGACTTCGACTACCTGACAGTGATGAACCAGTTCATTCTCCGGCCGCTGGTCTTTTTCGGCGCGGTGTTCTACTCGCTCGAAGTCCTCCCGGCGTTCTGGCGGAACGTCTCGCTTCTCAATCCCATGGTATACATGGTCAACGGCGTTCGCTACGGCATGATCGGCGTCACCGAAATCGATCCGAACACGTCGCTGGCCGTCCTGACCGGGACGACCGTGGTCGTGCTGTCAATCGACTACGTGCTGTTCAAGCGCGGTTACGGGCTCGCCGAGTAGCGCCGTTCTGACTCTCGAATCTTTCCGATCAACGGCTGCATTTTGTCGTCGATATCGCGCCGATGAAACGGGAATGCCGGCTCGGTAACTGACCTGGCCGCGCTCGAATGCCGGATTGGGTCCGCTCCGGCGGGCGGACAAACTATGACAGGCTGCCCCGGAGCTGGCTCCGTGGCAACACGAGGGGTGTCTCGTGCCCCGGATACTTGTGCGCGCCTCCGGGTGAGGCGTATGTGAACCTATGCCACAAGCGTATTTAGATGTGACGCCCGTCTGACGCTGCGTGATACTGGCGGTACTCAGTGTCGATATCGAAGAATTTCCGGATGGCTACGCGGGCCGTGCCGAACCGATACGCAGTACCAGCCTGCCGGCACTCGCGGACTGCGTGCGCCCGACGACCGTCGTTAGACGTTGTCCGGGGCGTCGGCGTCGTCCTCGACCGAGCGCTTCAGTGAGTCGCGTCGTGCCTTCGCGTCGCGGTCGGTCGCCTCCTCCAGGAAATCGTTCTTGATAGCGACGGCGTCCTCGGCCGCATCGACGTTGCCCTCGGCGATGACGTCCTCTGCCGGTCGCTCGTCGATGTGGAGTGCGATCTTGTCTTTCTTCGAGCCGTACTCGACGCGGCCCGCGACGACCCGGTCAAACACGGGGTTGTCGGGGTCGTCGACGACCAGCAGGTCGTTGCCTTCGTACTCTTCTGTATCCGTTACTTCGCCGAAGTACTCCTCGACGAACGCTTCCATGTCAGGGACGCGGTCTTCGAGATGCTCGCCCCGTCGCATCTTGTACTCTCGCATGGGCGAGTTTTTGCGAGGGGCTGTCTTACCCTTTGCGTTCACTCCTCGCCCCGGGTGATAAGTGACCCTTTGTGACACTCCGGACAGAAGTCCCCAGCGCGCAACGACGTCGATTCCACCTCGGTGGTGAACCCACACTCCGGACAGGCGAACTCGCCTTCCGGAACCGTCACGGCGCTGTCGCTGGTCGGTTCGACGCTCGAATCGTCGTCCGTTCCGGTATCGACCGGCATCGTCTCCGGCGACCAGCCGTCCCCGTCGTCCCCCGGTTCATCGGGCCATTCGCCCGGCTGGCGGTCGTCGCCGGCCGACTCCGATTCCTCTTCCTCGCCGAGAATGAGCCCGTCGTCTTTCTCCGGGTCGGTCTCGTCTTCGGTTACCGGCTCCTCGCCTTCGGCGTCCGGGACGTCGACCGTCGTCGTCGGCTCGTCCAGTTCCACGTCGCCGCTTTCTTCCTCGCCATCGTCACTGTCGTCGATAATCTCGGCGTCGTCAGCCGACGGATCAACCGGTTCCCCGGCGTCTACGCTTTCGTCGCCGATTCCTGTGTCGTCCGGTGCTTCGACCGGGTCGTCGACGCTATCCCAGCCACCCGAGCGCTCCGATTCCTCGTCTGTGGGTTCGGCCGCGCTATCAGCAGGTTCGTCTTCTGGCGGTGACTCGGTCCCCGCCGTTTCGGATTCGGACTCGTCTTCGACGAGGTCGCTGGCGATGTCCGACGGCGTCTCGATTGCCGTGACCTCCTTGTTCTCCGAGACGATCCGCGTATTTCCACACCGCTCACAGGTCTCCCGTTCCTGGATGGTGATGACGACTTCGCTACCCTGCTCTTCGCGCTCGCGCTCGACGGTGGTCTCACCGTACTTGTGCCCGAGGACGGAACATTTGAGACCCATTGCCAGAACTTCCCACCGTGGCGTACTTAAACCCTGCCCGTTGGCTCCACCGCTCGTGACAGAACGCTACCCTGTTTCGCGACGCTGCTACATTAATTTCAGCACAGCTTGTGAAATTTTATAACTGGAAGCGGTACTACGTTACGCCAATGCAGCGGATGACGACGCTCGTGGTGTCGGTCCTCGCCCTCTCGGCGCTTCTCGGCGGGACAGCGGTGGCGACCGGGAACCAGCCACCGCTTGCCGACGCCGGACTGGACCAGTCCGTCGAGCGAGAGACGTCGGTCCAGTTGGACGCCAACGGCTCGCGCGACCCCGACGGCACAATCGAAGATACCGAGTGGTCCATCGAAACGCCGGACGGCACGACGCGCACGCCCGACTGCCAGACCTGCGTCCAGACGACGTTTTCACCAGCCGACACCGGCCAGTACAACGTTACTGTCACCGTCACTGATGATGACGGCGCGTCGCGCTCGGACACGCTCCACGTCGACGTGGTGGCCGCTGGTGGGCCGTCAGTCTCGATGTCGGCCCCGTCTGCGGTACCCGCTGGCCTCCGGCGGAATCTGGCTGCAAACGCGACTGCCGGTGATGCCGACCTCCGAACGCTCGCGTGGGTCGTCAACGGCACCGCCCAGAACCAGACACGACTCGCCGGTGAGAACGGGACCGCGACCATTACGCACACGTTCAACGACTCCGGCTCCGTGTCCGTCCGTGCGGTCGCCTACGATGCCGACGGACGGCGCGGCGTCGCTAACCGGACGATTCGTGTCGCCGACTCGTCCGGCAACGGTGGCGGCGGCAGTAATTGCCCGGGTGGTAGCGGAAGCTACTACGTCGACGGGCAGAACAAGGGCTGTACTTCGGCCGCGATGACTATCGGCGACACCATCGTCGACACCGACGGCCGGGACGGTTTGTGGATGTACGTTGACAATGAACTCACTAAGATCATCGATGAAGAGAACATGAACAAGTACTCCGAGGACGGTTACGGAGGCACGTTCAGTAAGGAGACTATCGATGAACGAAAAGACGATATAAAGGAGCGGAGTTCCGTTGCGGAAGAGCCTGACGACTCCAATGATGACGGTTCTGGTGATAGAAGTACTAGTGACAGTCGTAGTACCCGACCGGCCTCCAGCGTACCGAACAACTTGATAAACCCAGATGGGGGGAGTGGTGATGACGATGATGGCTATGATTGGTCTTACGATAACGGCGGTGGCAGTAGCAGTGATGACAGCAGCAGTAGTGACGATAGCGACAGCAGCAGTAGCGAAGGTGATGGCGATGACGATGATGGGGGTTTCTTGGATGGACTAACTGGTGGTGGAGACAATGACAGCGGCGGCGATGACAACGATGATGACGGTGGTTGGTTTGGTGGCGGTGGTGATGATGATAGCGATGATGACGGCGGCGGCGGAGGGTGGAGCTTCTGGTAATGCCTTCTGTTCTAAACTCTAAAGCTAGTGTTTATAAACTAAGTAGATAAATTCTAAATAGAATGTGGCGAAAACAGTGGGCTGGAAAAGAAGTCTCATACTTGTTAGCGACGACTGCACTTTCTCTTATGCTCCAAGTCTCTGCTCCGGTAATCATATGGGCAAGTACCATGCGTATGCGGACAAGTCCCAATGGATGTCAAGTACTTAGTCCTGAGATGGGTTTGTCAGCATCCAAAGCATGTTCCCTATGTGGACTTGTCTTCGCTGTCCCCCATTCGCGGAACCGCATTTTTCAATGCTGGTGGTGGGGCTGTGCGCGGTGCGCTATTTACAGGAGTGGACAGAAACGGGTCGGCAACAGAGCCAACGCTAGTCCCGAATTAAGATCTGACTCATCCACTTGTTGATAAAGAAAACAAAGAAAAAGACGCCAACAATGAAATTCAAGAACCATGACTAATACTAAAATAATTCTTAGCGGTGTTGCTATCGCTCTATTAATTATGTCTGCCGGCTGTTCCGCGTTCCTAGGTGGAAGTGGACCAGCCAAGCAGACAGATACGCCGATACAGACGCCAGAACACACACAGGGGGCTACTGAGGCCCCAGCCACAACATCTGAGCCGACGGAGGCCAAAAGTACGCTTGTGGCTACTGAGGAATCAAAAATAGAAACTGAATCCAACAGCGAGAAAGAACTTAGTAAGGCAGAGAAATTTGAGCGGTTCGATGAGCATATGCAGCGGATATATCACGAGCTTGATTATAACCGGTCTGCCGAGACAGAAGCCTTCCCTGAAAATGATTCATACCACATGACGATTCAGATGCGGGACACCACGAACCGTACTAAAACTGTAGATGACCGGCTTGACCCACTCTGGAACTACTATGTCATTGTGGAAGACTACAATGACGACGATGATAGTTATTCAGACCGGGACCACACGTACATTCCTGATACGGTCAATGTGACGTTCACTACGGAAGACGGCGGGGTGTTTGAAACAACTCACATCAAATATATTTGGGCGTACAAGTACTATACCGACGAATGGTCGCTCCGAGTCTTCATGGCAAAGTATGGCTCTACCACTGAAGAGGGGCCAGCTTACCATGAAAAGGGACGATAGCGAATCACTCGGTTCGGAATCATAAGTCACAGCGAGTTTGTCGCTGACGACCGCTCCGATCAGGGGTCTGACTTACCGGTTCAGCAGTTTATACCGTGTCGGATCAGGTTCCCAGATTAGATTCACGAGGGACAAAGATTAGACCCAGCCGGTTTTAGAGGGACATATGAGAGCGAAGCCGGAGTATCGCGACCGGGACGACACAGAGGTTGCGGTGCTCGATGCGCTCGCTGACCGCCGTGATGAGGGGATGACCGTCTTCGAGCTTCGGTCGCGGACGGAGGAGAATATCGACCGCATCGAGGACGCGCTCGCGGCTCTCAAGGCGGACGACCTCATCGAGGTCGAGGACAACGGCGAGCGAACCGTCATTCTCCCGGGCGAGGGCGTGGTGGGGGAGTCGTTGCCCGACGAAGACGAATCGATTCTGGATCAGATCCGCAAGCGACTCCCGTTGTAGCCGCTGTTGTGTCGTGGCGGTGTCACACCGCGTCCGACGGCGCGGCCGCGCAGTTGTTCGGACCGAGTTCGAGTTCGAACGCGGTGTCGTCGTCGGCCGTCTCCGTTCCGAGATTGATGGCGATAATCCGCTCGAAGTTGGCGGGGCGCGGCGGGATATCGTCACAGGCGTACTCCACGAACGCCTCGCGGTCCATCGCGAACCCCGGGAGCCGGTCGCGGAGAGTCCCCAGGGCAGCGGTGAATGTACCGTCGTCAGCCGGCGTTGTCGACTCGCTGTAGTGGCCCGGAGCGACGACTGTTTCGCCGGGTAGCGTTGCGAGTCGCTCGGTCAGCGTTCGGTGGAGGTCGCGGGCCAGATCCCTCGCTCCGTCAGCGCCAGCTTCCAGGTCTGGGCGGGCGACGCTGTCGAGGAAGACGCTGTCGCCGGCCAGCAGCACGTCACCGACGGTGAAGCCGGTCATGCCGGTCGTATGCCCGGGTAGGGGACGAGGCTCCAGTGTGGCCGAGCCGACGCGTAGCGTTTCGTCGGCGGCCAGTGCGGTCACGTCGTCGACACCGCGGGCGACCGCTCGTTCGGAAAGGATCGGCTCGGCACCGGTCTCTGCGGCGAGACGACGGACGCCGCTGACGTGGTCGGCGTGGACGTGCGTGTCGATAGCGTGGGTGAGCGAGGCGTCGTGGTCGGCGGCGTCGGTGACGTACCGGTCGGTGAACGCTCGGAGCGGGTCGACGACAGCGGCCGAGCCATCGCTGACGACCATGTAGCCGAGACAGCCGGACGACGGCCGGCGGTACTGGAGGACGGTTGCGGCGTCGCAGGTGATCTCGCGGGCCTCGTAGAGCCGCGCCCACCCCTCCATGCCGTCGCTGAGGTTCTGTGCCTCGATGCCGTGTTCGGTCAGCAGGCCGGCGACGAAGGCGCTGGCCTCGCCGCGGCCACAGACGACCGTTATCGGGCCGGTGCCGGCCACGTCGCCGACGATGTCGTCCACTTCGCCGGTCACCTTCGCCTGAAGGAACTTCGTAAATGGGAGCTGTGTCGCCGTCACCGAGTCACCGCGAATCCGCCACTGCTCGTACTCGTCACGGTCGCGAACGTCGAGTAACCGGAGCGACTCGCCGTCGTCCAGTTCCGCCTGCAACGCCGCTGCCGATAGTGACGGCGGGTCCGTCGGCGGGTCAGGGTAGTCATCGGCCATACCGACACTAGCGCCGCCCGGCGGATAAATCGGGCGGGGATTTCAAGCCCCTGCCGTTCCCAGCAGGCGTATGGACGCCGGAGCCACTATCGATGCCGTTCGCGACCGAACCGAGACGGAGCGAGACAGACTGGGCTCGGACAAGGTTCTCATCGCCGCGACGGATGCGACGCTGGAGACTGAGGCGGTACTCACGGCAGCGTCGACCCGCGAGTCGGGGCTTGCGGATATCCTCGGTCGATGGGCCGACGAGTCTGACAGCGACGTGGCGACGCAGTTCGGGGCAGCCGCCGAGGCTGCGGCCGAGCGGGCGGACCGCATTGACGCGGACGCCGGTGACCCCGATGGGTTCATCGACCACCTCGAAACCGTCAGTGGGACTGCGCGGCGCGTCGGGGCCGGCCTCGTCGCTGCGCCGCTGCTCGCCGACCGGTTCTACCTGCAGGTAGTGAGCTTCTTCATCAACGAGGCGGACGAGCAGCGGGCCGATACGTTCCGCGAGATTCGAGGGGAGGCGTCGGCACTCGACGACGGGGAGGCCACTCTCGGACACCTCTCGGAGTCCGGGCGCGAGACGGCAGCCGCGGCCGCGACCGAAGCCATCGAAGCGGCGTACGACGACTACGCGGAAACGCTGGAGGCGATGGGACTGGACCCGAAGCCCATCTGCTAGTCGAGTCGGTAGGTCGCGACGCGGTTGGCGGCATAGAGGAAGCCGGCGACAGCGCCAGCGACGGCGATTGCGGCGCTCGCTACCAGCCCCCCACCGAGAAGGAGCGCGTCATCGACCGGTAGCGCGAACAGGTCTCGGACGGCGAGCAGGTACGCCAGACTCCCCGGCGCGACGGCCACGCCGAGAACGAGGAAGTACAGTCCGAACGCCCAGCCGCTCGGGACCACCACTTCGCGGCCCTGCACCGACGAGGATTCGAACTTCGGGAACACGACGCCGGTGCCGACGGCGATGGCCGGCGCGGCGAGGGTTGCCACGAGTGCGAGTGAGAGTCCGACGGCGAGCGTGACTGGCGGTGTCCCGGCCGCGATACCGAGGCCGACGACCAGTAGCGTCGTCACCACGACGCCGGGGAGCGCGCCCGCAAGGACGAGCCCGGCGACGAAGGCTCGGCCGGAGACGTTAGCGGTCAGCGTCAGCGGCAGTACCCCTTCCTCGCCGCCGAGCGGATTGAGCGAAAACGCGGCCCCGAACGCCGCCGCGCTGGCGAGGCCGGCGCTGAGCGGGAGCGTCGGCGGCACTACCCGCTCCAGAATGACTATCTGGAGGTGATACACCAAGAAGAAGAACGGCATGACCGCGAACTGGACGGTGACGGGGGCTCGCTTGGCTCTGAGCCACGACTTCTGTGCGACTACGCGGGTCGCGGTTGGGACCCGCCCCGCCAGCAGACGGTCCGAGAGCGTTCGCTCGTCGGCGTCGAACTCGTGGTCGGGCTGGACCGGATCGGCATACCAGGCCCGCCCGGCCAGCCACAGACACGCGACTGCGCCGACCGGGAGCGCGCCGAAAATCCCCGCTGTGGCGACGACGGCAGCGACCGAATTGCCGCCGGTCCCCAGCACGAGCAGGACTACGTCGGCAGGCCACGAGAGCGGTGACTGGGTCGCCAGTTGGAGCACGCGAAGCTGTACCGTCGGAACGGCCGTCATCGCGACCCAGCCAAGTGGCAGGATGAGCGAGACGGCAGCCCCGACGCTCGCGCGGTGACTGGCGACGAAGGCCGAGCGGTTCGCCACCAGTTTTGTCACCAGCCCCAGGCCGAAGCCGAGAACCGTCCCCAGCAGGGCGACCGCGACCGACCCGACGAGCGCCACGAGAGCGACGAGTACCCCGGCGTCACCGGCTGCAAGCCCGCCTACTAGCGCCACAATCGGAATGGCGAGCGCGAGCGACACGCGACCGGCCTCGGCGGCGAGCAGCCCGGCCGCCGCGTCCTCGTAGGGGACCGTCGTCAGCAGGCCGTCGGCGGCGTCGGGCTCGCCGGCCGATTTCACCGTGTGCTGGAGCGTGAAGAAGCCGACGAGTCCGAGCAGTCCGACGATACCCGCCGTCGTCGCAAGCCTGACCGTGTGGGGGTCGCTGTCGGCCAGGGCACCGCCGAAAAAGAACGCCCCTGCGCCGATAGCGAGACTGTATATGCTGATGCCCAGCCCGCCGCCGAGGAATATGAGTGCGCCGCGTGTTGTCCCCTTGAGCTTGCGCCAGGTACGCCGCAGTTCCGTCCGCGCGATCAGTCGTGTCCGTCGTCCGCTCGGCCGTCTCATCGCTCTCCCGGGTGCTCGCTGGTCACGTCGAGGAACACGTCTTCGAGCGTGCTCCCGGACTCGACGCTGTCGGTCAGTTCATCGGGAGACCCCTCCGCGACGAGGTCGCCGTCGTACAGGACGCCGACGGTGTCAGCCAGCTCCTCGACGACGGGCAGGATGTGCGTCGAGAGAAAGACCGTCGTGTCAGCGGCCGCGACTTCGCTGATGGTGTCACGCACTGTCCGGGCGGCCCGCGGGTCCAGCCCTGAGGTCGGTTCGTCCAGAAAGAGAACCTCCGGCTCGTGCAACAGCGCCTGGACCAGCCCGAGCTTCTGTTTCATCCCCTTCGAGTACGTCTCGACGCGCCGGTCGGCGTCCTCGTCGAGGTCGAACCGGTCGAGCAGCGATTCCACGCGGCCCCAGTCCTCGTGCCCGCGCAGGCCGGCGACGTACTCCAGCTGCTCGCGGCCGGTGAGTTCGTCGTACAGCGGCGGCTCCTCCGGCAGGAAGCCGATGTGTTCGACCACCGCTGCGCGGTCGGCGACCGACTCACCGGCGACCCGCGCGGTGCCGCTTGTTGGGTTCGTCAACGTCGTCAGGATGCGAATCGTCGAGGTCTTACCCGCGCCGTTGGGGCCGAGGAAGCCGAAGACGCTCCCACGCGGGACCGTGAGGTCGAGGTCCGCTATCGCCGAGACCCCACTGTAGCGCTTCGTCAACCCCTCGGTGACGATTGCGGGTGCTGGAGGGCACATACGGGCAGTGCCGTACCGACTGTGAAAAGGTCTTGCTGTTGCTATGTGCGACTCTCTGGGATGGTTGTTTGGTGCTGCTACGGCTTTGTGGTGATATTTGAACAGCCAGAAAGCCCCCGCGCTATCGGCTCCTGCGCCTCGCTGCGCGCGCTTCGCGTGCTTGCGTCGTCGGAGTTCGCCGATAGCACGGCCCCTTTCAGTCCCACCCAGCCGGGGCTTTCTGGCTCCCGACGGCCGTAGCTGCAGAACCATGCACAACAGAACCCGATACTTTAGCTAGCCGTTACTCTTCAACGGCTGCGTCGGCGGCATCGGCTTCAGCGTCTTCATCCTCGCCATCGTCATCAGGATTCTCGACGACTTCGATACCGCGGTTGTTGACCGCTGACGGGTCCAGACCGACCTCCTGCAGGAAGTTCTTGTACTCGCGCTCGCACTGCTCGGCGTCCTTCTGGCGGTCGCTGGCGCGGTCACACAGCGCGACGAGGTCCTCGGGCACGTCGTTGGTGTAGACGATCCAGTGGTTGATGAGGTCCGACAGGCGGCGGATCGGCGAGGTGAAGTGGCCGTAAATCTCGAAGTTCAGGGCGTGGTGGCCGCCGAAGGGGTCGTTCATGTACTTCGCGCGTGGCATGACCTTCATCACGGCCCACTGAATCTTGTCGAGTTGGCGACCGGGGGCCTGTTCGAGCGTGGCGTTGACGGCCTTTCGCGGGTCGTCCCAGGCGTCGCCGGGGATGGAGACGCCGTCGAGTTCCTGAATCTCGACCAGCGCCTCGTCCCACTCGTCGGGGCTCGGCTGTGGGTGGACGCGGTACATCGCCTCGACGCCGCGGTTCCACATCAGCTCGTGCGTGACGGCCTTGTTGGCCTTCAGCATACACTCCTCGATGATGGTGTGGGCGCGGTCGCGGGCGGGGTTGAGGACGAGCGAGCCCTCTTCTTTGCGCTGCTCGTGCATCCGGTCGGCCAGTTCCCAGACGCGCTCGGTCTTCTCCGCGAGGTCGACGCTCTGGTCCTCTAGCACGTCTTCTGCGGTCTCCGGCTCGTCCAGCAGGCGCTCGGCCTCGGTGTAGGTCAGGCGAGCGTCCGAGCGGATGACGGACTTGTAGATGTTGATCTCCTCGTAGCCGAGGTTCTCCTTGTCGAGGTGCATCTCGACGGTGTGGGCCAGGCGGTCCTCGTTGGGGACCAGCGAACAGACGGTCTCGGCGAGGACGGGCGGCAGCATGTGGACGGTGTAGGCCGGGAGGTAGACGGTGTTCCCGCGCTCGACGGCCTGCTCCCACATCTTCGTGTCGGGGTTGACGTAGTGAGTCACGTCGGCGATGTGGACCCAGAGGACGATCTCGTCCTCGCGCTCCTCGATGGAGATGGCGTCGTCGAAGTCCTGGGCGTCGATGGGGTCGGTCGTCCAGGTCGTCATCTCCCGGAGGTCTTCGCGTTCGTCGACCTCGTCCTCGATTTCGGCCTGGACGCCCTGCGTGCGCTCTTTGGCCTCCTCCAGTACCTCGGGCGGGAACTCGTCGGGGATGCCGAACTTCTCGAACAGTTCCTCGCGCTTGTTCTCCAGATGGCGGGCCATCTCCGGGTCGATCTCGACGGGGCCTTGCCCCTCGGCGGTCCCGGCGGCCGCTTGCGCGTCCTCTGTAGTCATGTCACCCGGTACGAACAGGGCGTAGTTAGGGCTGTCGGGGTGGGACTGGGCCGTGACTTCCGCGTCTCATTCCCTGTGCGTGTCGCCCTCGGAGAGTTCTCGGAACCGTCTCAGGAAGGTCTCTTGGTCGGTCTCGCCGGCCCCGGCGGCGTCAAGCGTCGTTTCGAGGCCGTCCCGCGGCTGCTGGCACAGGTCGGCAAAACAGGCTTTACAGAGGTGCTCGAACGTCTTGTTCCGGCGGTCCCACCGGTCGCCGTGTTTGTCGTACTCGCGGGCCTCGGACCGTGGGACGGACTCCCCACACGCGATGCAGGTGACTGACTCCCCCCGGGAACTCCGGGACCCGAACATACGAACCAGTTGCGACTGACAGCGCTTAGAGCTTTCCGCACAGGCAACAGTTCCCCGTTCCGGGCCACACGTTTATTCACCCGCCGCCACTACACAGGGTATCGGCTATTCGGAGCCAGGGACACTGAATGAAGCCACCAGAGACACTCGCTCACTCGACGTTGGACACGCTACCCATCAATATCGCTGTCCTCGACGACGAGGGGACGATCCTGTTCACCAACCGCGCCTGGCGGGAGTTCGCGGGCGACGAGGATGGGGAGATGGAGGGGACGAACTACTTCGCGACGACCGACATCGACGCCGACGAGTACGCCGGGCAGGCACTCGGCGGCATCGAGTCGGTCATCGACGGTGAGCAGGACCTGTTCACGATGGAGTACCCGTGTCACTCCCCGGAGGAGAAGCAGTGGTTTCTGATGCGGGTCGCACCGCTGCCCGACGACGAGGCCGGGAGCGCAGTCGTCGCACACATCGATATCACCCAGCGGAAGCTCGCCGAGCTGGCGGCCGAGCGCCGCAGCGAGGAGCTCAAGGCCGAGCGCCAGAACCTCACACAGCTCGTCGACCGGGTCGACGGGCTGCTGAAAGCGGTGATGGGCGACGTACTGACCGTCGACTCGCGCGAGGCCATCCAGCAGACCGTCTGTGACCGGCTGGCCGAGGTCGACTCCTACCAGTTCGCCTGGGTGTCCGAACTCGACCTGCGCGACGAGACGCTGTCGTCGACGGCGCTTTCCGCCGACCACCCGACAACGCTGTCCATCCCGCTGGACGCCGACGACCCGGTTGCGAAGGCGGCCCGCACCGAGGAGATGCAGGTCGTGACCGGTGACATCGACGAGCAACACAGCCGACTCGCCGACTCCGACGTCGCGTCGGTCGCGGCAGTCCCGCTCGTCTCCGGCGAGTCGCTGTACGGCGTCCTTACCGTCTACGCCGACAGCGACGACGTGTTCGACCCTCGCGAACAGGCCGTACTGGGGACCATCGGGCGGGCGACCGCGGCGGCCATCGACGCCCGCGAGACCAGCCGGCTGTTGACCGCCGACAACGTCACCGAACTCGAACTGCAGGTCACCGACCCCGACGTTTTTTACATCGACGTGGCGAGCGAACTCGGCTGCTCGATGGAGTACGGTGGGAGCGTCCCCGACGGTGAGGAGACGGTGATGTTCTTCCTCGTCGAGACGGACGACCCCTCGGCGGTCTGTGCCGTCGCCGCCGACCACCCGCAGGTGTCGGGCGTCTCGCACGTCTCGACGGCGGACTCGTCGGCGCTGTTCGAATTCACCGTCTCGGACCCGCCGGTCGTCTCGGTCGTCGCCGACCGCGGGGCCCAGACGGGCGACATTCTGGTCGAACCGGGGAAGGCGACAGTCACCGTCACGCTCCCGGCGTCGATGGAGACCCGAAGCGTGGTCGAGCAGGTCCGCAGCCAGTATCCGGAAACGGAACTGCTCTCCGTGCGAGAACGGGACGAACCGCCGGTCTCCCGTCAGGCGTTCATCGCAAACGTCGAAGAGCGGTTGACCAACCGCCAGCTAACGGCGCTCCGGAAGGGGTTTCTCGGCGGCTTCTTCGACTGGCCACGCGACGTCTCCGGCGAGCAACTGGCCGAGTCGATGGACATCTGTCCGTCGACGTTCCACCAGCACCTCCGTGCGGGTGAGCGAAAGCTACTGGAAGAAGTGTTCGAAAACTGGTAACCAGTGCTTGCGAATCCCTACGCCTGCGGCGGACTCCTGGCACGATTCCCGAAGCAGTTTGGTAGTCCGCTTATACCGATAACAACCGTATATACATGTAGTGATACGGAACCAGTGTCCTGTTTGTCTCCGGCGAACCGACGGGACACAGTCCCCCGTGACAGCGGTGCACTCACGGATCGACCGAACTATTACGGACAGCCTGCCGACAAGTGCGCGACGCATCGCCCGCCGAATGACCGCCCGATAGCTTTCAATGCACTCCGATAACATCCAAACCAGCAAATCGATACAGCAGGAGACCGGCCGGACGTTTCACCTCGCGACGCGTCTGCTTCCGGAGCGTATCCGCCACCCGACCTACGTCATGTACGCCTTTTTCCGGGTCGCGGACGAGGTCGTCGACCAGACGGATGGGCCGCCCCCGACCGTCCAGCACGAGCAACTGGAGGTAATCCGCGAGGCCGCGCTCGGGAACGTCGACCCGGCCGAGACCGACCACGAGGCGGTCATGGCGGCGTTTCAGGACCTGGCCGAGCGTCACGACATCTCCGAGGAGACGATCAACGTCTTCATCGACGCGATGGAGATGGACATCGCACAGGCCCGCTACGAGACGTTCGAGGACCTCCGTGAGTACATGGGCGGCTCCGCCGTCGCTGTCGGCCACATGATGACGGAGGTGATGGACCCGCCACAGAAGGCGGAGGCCCTGCCCCACGCGACGGCGCTGGCCGAAGCGTTCCAGCTATCGAACTTCCTGCGGGACGTCCGCGAGGACATCCACGACTACGGCCGGGTGTACCTCCCACAGGAGACGCTCGACCGCCACGGCGTCACCGAGGAGCAACTGGCCGACGCCGAGGTCGACGACGCCTTCCGTGCCGTGATGCAGGAGGAACTGGCTCGGACCGACGAACTGTACCGCGAGGGCGTCGCCGGCATCCGATACCTCCCGGAAGACTGCCAGTTCGGCGTGCTGCTGGCTGCGGTCCTGTACGCTGACCACCACCGACTCATCCGCGACCGTGGCTACGACGTGCTGACGGAGACGCCGGAACTCACTCGTCGTCGCCGGCTGTGGTTGCTCGCCCGTACGTGGTGGCACTGGCGGCGCAACGGCGACCCCGAAGCGACGTTCTACACCGTGAGCGCTGTCTCCGAGCGCGGCCCCGGCGAGACGCCGACGGACGCCCACGGCCACGGGCAACCCGCGTGGCGTGGATGACAGCCACGCACCGGGTATCGTTTCTGACCACCGGCTGTATCTGAATTAATGTTGCCTACGCTCACGTATCTCCAGTTCCACGCCCTGTTCGTGGTGCCGGTCGTGGCTGGATTGGCACTGACGGCGACATACCGCCTCGGGAACCGCCGGGACGTCCTTACAGGGACGGCAATCCTTGCAGGCCTGGCGCTCGTCTACACGACGCCGTGGGACGGCGCGCTCATTCGACGCGGCGTCTGGTGGTACGGCGACGGCGCCGTACTGGTGCGGTTCTGGTCGATTCCCCTCGGCGAGTACCTCTTTTTCGTCTTGCAGACCGCGATGGTCGGGCTGTGGGTGGCCCGGTTTCGGGTGGACACTGAGCGCCAGCTAGCCACGCCGATGCGGACGCGGCTCGTTGGACTCGCCGCTGCGCTCGTCGTCGTTCTGTCCGGCCTCGTGCTCCTGCGCTCCGACTCGGGACTGTACCTCGGGTCGCTGCTGGTCTGGAGCGGGCCGATTCTCGCCATTCAGTGGGCCTTCGGCTGGCAGTTCCTCGCCAAGGAGTGGCGGACCGTCGGCGGCGCGACACTGGTTCCGGCGGCCTATCTCTGCGGTATCGACAGCGTCGCCATCCGACTCGGCGTCTGGACCCTCTCGAAACAGTACACGACCGGCTACACGATTCCCCTGCTCGACCTGCCCATCGAGGAGGCGGTGTTCTTCTTCCTGACGACGCTGTTCGTCGTGCAGGGAGTCGTGCTCTACATCTGGCTTCGGGACAGATGGGAATGAGCCGCCGCACCACCGTCGAGCCGTCGGTTCGCTACCGGGTCGCGCTGGTCCCCGGCTGGATCGCCAGCCTCGCCGTCGTTGCTCCGTTCCTCGCCGGGGTCTCGATACCGCCCGCGCTCCAGTACGCCCCGCTGGTCGTCAGTGCCGTTCTGCTCGGCCTCCCCCACGGTGCGGTCGACCACCTCGCGGTCGCACGCACCCGCGGAAAGCGCCCGGACTGGCGGGCTATCGCCCGCGTGTTCGCGCTCTACGGCGTCGTCGGCGGAACCTACGCCGTCGCCTGGTTCCTCGCGCCCGCGGCGGCGTTCGTCCTCTTCATCGCCGTGACGTGGTTCCACTGGGGGCAGGGCGACCTGTACGCGCTGCGTGCGCTGGCCGACGCCGACCACCTCCGAACCCTTCCGCAACGAATCGGAACCGTCCTCGTCCGCGGCGGCCTGCCGATGCTAGTCCCGCTGCTCGCGTTCCCGGAGTGGTACCGCCGCGTCGCGACGGACCTCGTCTCGCTGTTCGCGCCCGACGCCGTGGCCGCTATCGGCTGGGCGTTCCGGACCGACGTGCGGACCGCGCTCGCCCTCGCCTACGGCGCGCTCGTCGTGGCGACGCTGGCCGTCGGGTTCGCTCGCGCCGATGCCCGCCGGCCGTGGCTGCTCGACGCAGGTGAGACACTGGGCCTGCTCGCGTACTTCGCCCTCGTCCCGCCGGTGCTCGCCATCGGCGTGTACTTCTGTCTGTGGCACTCGCTGCGCCACGTCGCCCGCCTCCTGCTGGTCGACGACGACGCCACTGCCGCGCTCGAAAACCGCGACCCGACAGCTGCCCTGGCGCGGTTCGCTCGCGACGCCGCACCGCTGACCGCCGCTTCGCTCGCCCTGCTCGGCGGGCTGTACTTCCTCGTCCCAAACCCGCCGGGGTCCGTTCCGGAGTGGGTCGCGCTGTATCTGGTGTTTATCGCCGTCGTCACACTCCCCCACGTCGTGGTCGTTAGTATCATGGACCGCGAACAGGGTGTCTGGGGGTAGTCAAGGCAGACCGCACGGGAACAAGGTATCTGAGCGTAGTCTGACCGGACGCCGCGCGTTTACCGTCGGCGGTGCAGTCCGGCCGCACCGGCAATGATGAGACAGCCGGTGAGGAAAAGCACCACCCTGCCGTCGGCGTTGAACCGCAGCTGCGGACCAAACAGGAACTGCGCGCTCTCGACGAGATAGATACCAGTTCCAGCCCCGATGACTAGGTACGCCACAGTCGTCCGCTCCGTCACCCGTAACAGGCCGACTCCGACCAGTGAGAGACAGAGCGCCAGCACAATGTAGGTCATCGTTACCGAGAGCGCGAGGGCAGCGGCCGTCACTGCGAGGGAGGGCAGGGGAGTCATGGCAGAAATTCGATGGGACTGTGTATAATTTCTCGCATCCTTTCCGACGGCAGTGTTTAGTTTAGCTGGGCTCACGTCAGGCCCGCCCCACCGAACTACAGGATGGCTCCGGCGGTAGAGTCTCGCTGTATTCTTGTTTTATAGTAGTACGTCAGTAACGCCGCCAGGCCGGGAAAGACCACAAGCAACAGGATGGCAACCATCAACGCGACTATTGCTGGATTCTCGAAGCCCTGTTCTTGCGCATCGAACAGAACCCAGATTGTACTCACGCCAACGAACGGGAACCAAGCCACTGCAGCTAACGGGCCTAAAAGGCCATATCTGGCAGCAATTCCGACGACTGCCAGCCCGACCAGACCGAAGTACACCTTCTTCCACGTTGGCAGGCCACGGATACGGATGGCGATTTCGCCCATCGGAGTCCTGTCTCTCTCGTAAATACATAATGTTAATCAAGTATACACTTGGGGGGCCGTCGCATCGCTGAGATACCAGACTTGATTCCGGTTTGTTGCCAGTACAATCGTTGGCTGGCGGTGCTTCGCGGTGACCGCGTCGCCGCAAAAAACGAGACGTTGTTGGCTCTATTTGCCCTTGCCGCGGTTGCTGCGCAGCGATGGGCGGGTCTTCTCGCTCCCTTTGCCCTTACCGCTGAGGCCGCGGTTGCGGCGGCCGGCACCGGTCAGGCCGCGGAAGACGCGGTCGGCCTGGTCGTCGGCACAGATCCACGACAGGTCGTCGTCGTTCTGGATGGCCGGGTGGTTCGGGTCGATGAGGATGACCTCGTGCCACTTCTGTCGGCCGTCCTGGCCGACGGAGTAGCTGTTGAGCACGCGCAGGTTCGGGAAGGTGCGGGAGGCGCGTTCCTCGGCGACGCGCTGGATGTCCTTCCGGCGGGTGATGCGCGTGACGCCCTGGCGCTTGGACCGGCGACCGGCCTTGTGTCGGCGCTTGCGTGCGCCGCCCTTGCGGACGGAGACGCGGGCGACGACGACGCCCTGTTTCGCCTTGTAGCCTTGCGAGCGGGCCTTGTCGAGGCGGGTCGGGCGCTCGATGCGCTCGACGGCCCCTTCGTCGCGCCACTCCTGCTGGCGCTGCCACTGTAGTTCTGCGAGCTGTCCGTCGCCCGGGTTCTTCCAGGCGTCTCGAATGTACGAATATGCGCTTCGTGCCATATGTATTCACCACGGGCGTTGCGTGGTTCAAGTCGCGCTCGGCGCGACTCACATCCCGACCTGCACACGCAGGTGCCCGCTGGTGCCCGTCGTCCAGCGAGTTACCCGGAGTTTGCCGTTCGGAGTCTTAAACGGTTCGGACCAGACTCGCGGATGTGACCCGCTCACGCAGGGACGCGACCGCTGAAAACGTCGGATATCTGTGGTTTAGCAACACAAATCGTTAAGTTGTTCCCAGCCGGAGAGCCATGTATTACCATGACAGACCTTGGTGGCTTTCAGGACCATGTGGCGCGAATCGACCTCGGGGACGGGGACGTAGCCTACGAAGGTATCGACGAGGAAGACGCGAAAAAGTACATCGGTGCACGCGGGCTCGGCGTGAAGTACGTCTTCGATCAGGGACCGGACGTGGACCCGCTGGGTCCGGACAACCTGCTGGCGTTCATGAACGGGCCGCTGACGGGGACACAGGTGACGATGAGCGGCCGTATCGCCATCTGTACGAAATCGCCGCTGACGGGGACGGTCACTGATTCCCACCACGGCGGCTGGTCCGGAGCGCGGCTGAAATGGTCGGGCTTCGACGGACTGCTGTTCGAGGGCCAGGCCGACGAGCCGGTGTATGCGCTCGTTGAAGACGGCGAAGTGGAACTGCGCGACGCCTCGCACCTCTGGGGGCAGGGCGTCCACGACACCATCGACGACCTCGAAGGCGAGATCGAGGGCGGCTCGCTGGGCAAGAACCTCTCGGTGATGGCCATCGGACAGGGCGGTGAAAACGAGGTCAAGTACGCCTGTATCATCAACGAGGACGACCGCGCGTCGGGCCGCGGCGGCACCGGCTGCGTGATGGGCAACAAGAACCTCAAAGCCGTCGTCGTCAAGTCCAGCACCCGGATGCCCAAGCCGAAGGATCAGGAGACGTTCCAGGAGGGTCACAAGCAGGCGATGCAGGTCATCCAGGAGTCCGACGTGACCGCACCCAACGAGGGCGGACTCTCGATGTACGGCACGAACGTCCTGATGAACCTCACCGAAGAGATGGACGGCCTCCCGACGAAGAACGCGAAGTACTCTTCGACGCGCTCGTACTCGGACGCCGAAGGCGACGGCGAGCGCATTATGGATTCGGAGAACGTCTCCGGCGAGAACGTCCGGGAGAACATCCTGGTCGACGAGCCGACCTGTCACTCCTGTCCGGTCGCCTGCAAGAAGGAAGTCGAGGTGCAGGCGATGCACAAGGGCGAGGAGATGAACGTCCGCACGGAGTCCTACGAGTACGAGTCCGCGTGGGCGCTCGGCCCGAACTCCGGCCACGTCGAACGTGACAAGATCGCCGTGATGCTCGACCGGTGTAACGACGTCGGCGTCGACACCATCGACGTTGGCAACACCATGGCGATGGCGATGGAGATGACCGAGGAGGGCAAACTCGACGAGCTCGGCGACGGCCTGGACTGGGGCGACGCCGAGACGATGATCGACATGATCGAGATGATCGCCCACCGCGAGACGGAACTCGCGGACCATCTCGCTGAGGGGCCGGACCACCTCGCAGAGGAGTTCGATGCCCACACCAACTCGCTGGCGGTCAAGGGCCAGACGATGGCGGCTTACGACCCGCGCTGTATGAAGGGGATGGCAATCGGGTACGCGACCTCGAACCGCGGCGCGTGTCACCTGCGCGGCTACACGCCGGCGGCTGAGATTCTCGGCATCCCGGAGAAGGTCGACCCGCGAGAGTGGGAGGGCAAAGGCGAGCTGTGTGCCACCTTCCAGGACCTGCACGCTATCAGCGACTCCTTCGACATCTGCAAGTTCAACGCCTTCGCCGAAGGCATCGAGGAGTACGTCCTGCAGTACAACGGCATGACTGGGCTGGACGTGAGCGAGGAGGAACTGATGGAGGCCGGCGAGCGCGTCTACAACCTCGAACGGTACTACAACAACCTCGCGGGCTTCGACGGGTCCGACGACGACCTGCCAAACCGGTTCGTGGAGGGCGACGAGCACGCGATGCCGGCACAGGGCGGTTCCGAGGGCGAACTCGCGGAACTCTCGAAGATGAAAGACGAGTACTACGAGGTGCGTGACTGGGAGAACGGTGTCGTTCCCGACGAGAAACTCGATGAACTTGGCATCGACATCGGTCCCGGAACCGGCGTCAGCTCCGGTGGCGCAGCGGCACCGAGCGACGACTGAGACAGCCCCGGCAGCCGAACACACTTCAGTTCTCTAATGCGCAAGGAAGATATCGACGACTTCGAATTCCAGGTAGAGTCCCGACTGACCAGCCACGGCGTGTACGTCACCGAGTTCGACGACGAGGGCGAGACGTACCGGCTCACCTACGAGTCGATTTCGGCCGACGAGGCGGCCGTTATTCCCCACCGGGAAATCGGTCGCGTCATCAACGTCTTCCGGGACCTGCACGCCGATGACTGGTCCGGGGTCGACATCGAGGCGACGGTGACGGACCTCGAAGACACCGAACTCGGCGAATGGTCAGTCGACAGCGAGTGGATCGATGCCCTCGAAAACGGCGATCTCTCGGAGACGGACTTCTCCCAGCGCGTGCTGGAGACGATTACGGTTCGGAGCTGACCGCCAGCACGTCCCTGATTTCGAGCGTCGTCTCGAACTCCTCGCTTCTGTCCAGCCGCCGGCCGTCGCGCTCGAACTGGGCGGCGTGAGCCCGCCGAACCGCGTCCCGCTCGCGGTCGCTCAGCCCGAGTTCTGTACCGATACTGTCCCAGCGGCCCGACTCGGCACAGACGTAATCGGCCTCTCTGGGGCCGCTGATGCGCTCGTACTTCCTGTCGTAGCTCGCACGGTTCGCCCGGAGATACGTCTGGACCCGTCCGAGCAGGTCAGGGAGCTGGTCGAGCGGCACGCTGGCCTGTGTGCCGGCCAGCAGGACGATCTGCCCCTCGATGGGGTACGACGGGTCGGCCATCGCGCCCCGGTCAGCCGCCCGCCCGCATCGCTTTCTGTGCGAACTTCTCGATGAGCGGCTCCAGCGTCTCCGGCTCGCCGTCGAACTGGATTGTCACCTCGTTGAGCTGGAGGCTCGGCCCGATAGCGACTTTTTCCTCGGAGAGCGTTGCTGCCCAGCCGTCACCTTCGACGGTCGCGTCGCCGCGTTGCTCGCCGCCCAGGTTCTCCAGATAGCCGATAGCAGCCCGTGCCGAGATGCCGCGAAAACTCCGTTCACGCTCCATTACGTGGTCGTTACGGGTGCGGTCGTCTAAACTTATCGGCGGTCCGGCGCTCGTTTGCCACACCCGCGCTATCCCGGATGGCTCCACCTCTCCCGGACGGCGACGGCCTACCCCGGACGGATACACTCTATCCCGGCCGGATACCGTCGTCGACGATGCGGGCGTTGCGCTCGCGATTGATTCGCTCGTCTAAGTCCTCGTGGTCGTAAATCTGGGCGATGACGGCGGCGTGGAGGTCGCGCCAGGCCATCGCGTAGATGGGTGACTGACCCCATGCCCGAAGTTCGACAACGTACTCGTCGTAGGCCTCCCACCGGCTCTCGAACTGCTCGATGTGGTCGACGACGGCGCTGGCCGGCTCTTCGGTATTGAGCGCGGCGTTGAGCTCCCGCTCCCAGCCACCGACGGCCTGTTCCATGTCGCGTTTCGTGTCCTCGCTGTCCGGCGGTAGCGAGTCGACGATTCCGGCCGGAATCCCCAGTTCGATGTCGTCCATATCGCCACACAGAGTTCGCGGCCAATAAACCCCAGCGATGGGCGAACATGTTCGTCTCTACTGATTTGTGTCGGCGGGTCATAACACACGTATGAGCAGTGAGACAGTAGAGCGACAGTCGTCGGCACCGGACCTGACCACTGTCGAGGTCAGGTGTACCGGCCACGTCCGCCGGGTCGTCGGCGAACCGGCGCTGTCATACACGTTCGAAGGGAACACGCTACGTGACTTCCTCGACGCGTTCTTTCAGGAGTACGACGTGGGCGATATGCTCATCGCGGAGACCGAAGCCGACGCCACCACCGAGGGTTGGGCCCCGGAGATGGCGGACTTGCCGGGCGACTGGGCGAAAAACCCCGAAGGCGAGCAGACCAGATGCTACGCGCGAGTGGCGGTCAACGGCGAGTTCAACGAACACCTCGATGGACTGGACACTGAACTGGAAGCCGGCGACCGTGTCGGGCTGATGTTCCCGTTCATCTTCTGCTGCTGATTCGAGTCCCGCCTGCTCCGCCGGGCCGTTCTACCCCCCGGCGACTGGCGGGAACACGCTGAGTTCGTCCCCGTCCTCCAGCGCGGTCTCTAGCCCGTCGAGATGGGCAATATCCGTTCCGTTCCGGAGAATCGTCAGGTACTCCCGCAGTTCGCCGTCCTCGAACAGGTCCATCTCGGTGAACTCCTCGGAGAGCTGTCGGAGCACGTCACCCGCCAGGAGGCCGTTCTCGTACTCGCGCTGAACCGTCTTCTGTCCGACGGCTTCCCGGAAGTTAGCGAAAAACCGCAGCTCGATTTGCATACCGCTGGGTTGGCGGTCGAGTGGCTTAAATCACAGCGCTCGGACCGCGTGAATCGAACGAGCAACTGATTTATTCGTTGTATTCAATCGATTATGGACCTCGAATTCCTATTCGATGGGAACGACTTCGACCCGTTTTAGCGTCCCAGTCCATGACTCCGCGTATGGAACGTGTGGTCGCAAGCGATGACCCGATGATAGCTGTCGACCGACTGCGGGCGGCACTCGACGCCGATGTCGTTGTCGCGGAGACAGACGACGAGGACGCGGTCCGGGACGCTGCCGCCGGTGCAGCGGCGCTCGTTGTGGACGTGAACACGCCGGTCACCGCCGCGGTGCTCGACGCGCTGGACGACCTCCAGATCGTCGCGCGAGCGGGCGTCGGTATCGACAACATCGACGTGTCCGCGGCAGCGGACAACGGCGTAGCCGTCACGAACGTCCCCGAGTACTGCACGGATGAGGTCGCGACCCACACGGTGACGCTCCTGCTCGACTGCGTTCGGACACTCACGGCCTACGACCGCGACGTTCGCGACGGCGGGTGGGGCTGGGAGCGGACCCGACCGGTACACCGCGTCCGCGACCAGACGCTCGGTCTCGTTTCCTTCGGCCCCATCGCGAGACGAGTGCGCGACCAACTGCGGGGGTTCGACATCGACGTCATCGCCTACGACCCGTACGTCGACGCCGAGGAGATGGCCGAAGCCGATGTCGAGAAGGTCACGCTTGAGACGCTGTACGAGCGGGCCGACTACGTCTCTCTCCACGCGCCGTTGACCGAGAGTACGGCGGAGATGATAGACGCTGACGCGCTCGCGGCAATGCGCGACCACGCCGTCCTCGTCAACACCGGCCGCGGCGGCCTCGTCGACGAGGGAGCGCTTCGGGCGGCGCTGGACGACGGGACGATTGCGGCCGCCGGCCTCGACGTGCTGGCCGAGGAACCGCCGACGGCGGACCACCCGCTGGTCGGCCTTGACAACTGCATCGTTACGCCTCACGCGGCCTGGTACTCCGAGGAAGCCCGCGACGATCTCAACGCCGCCGTCGCCGCGAACGTCGAGGCCGCGCTGGCCGGTGAGACGCCATCGAACCGGATCGACCCCGAGACGGACTGGCTGTAAATATACGGCCGGGGTTGACCGCTAACACCGTCGAAACGGTTGTCGGCGAGTGGTCTGACCGCGCTCAGCAGCGGATGAACTCCCGACGCTGGTCGCCGAGGGCGCTCTGACCCGTGACCGCCGTCTTGATATCTCTGACGAGATTCGAGAGATACGCGCGAAGCCCGGGGTCACATGTGCCGACGCGCCTGGCCTGCCGGTAATCACAGCAGAGCGCGACCGGCAACAGCGGGGCCGCAAACAGTCCGGAAAGCGTGACGCCCAACTGGAAGGGGTGGCCGGCCGGGACGGCGAGCCACGCAGCGGCCACGACCGCCCAGAACACGACTCCGTAGATGACGGTGTGTCGCCAGTTGTGCGTCGGCAGTTCATATCTGCGAATACGCGATGAGGGCTCGTCCGGCGTGCCGCCGGCGGCCGGTCCGCCGGACGATTCGCCAGTAGATGCGGAGACAGGACACGACATACTCTATCGGTGGCCTCCCGTACCAATTACAGCTTGTTTGGCATACGCCGAATGAGACAGTGCGTATAAACGGCTTGGCACGCAACGGGAGGTATATGCGAGAGTTCATCTTCACTATCGACTACGAACGGAACGTCGACCCCGTGATGGACGTGTTCATCGACTACCCGGAAACCCACTCCCGGACTATCGCGTGCAACGTCACGCGAGACGGGATGTGGCGGCTCGAACGGGTCGCCGGCCCGGAGACCGCCCTTGAACAGCTTGACGACGTGTACGACGACCCGGTCCAGTGTACCGAGTGCATCGGGACCCGCAACTGCAAGACCGACTGGACGTACGAGGTCATCGGCTCGGACCCCGGAGTCCGGACGGTGTACAGCTACCGGTCGGAAGCCGGTGACTGTCACTCGATTCCGCGGCTGGCCATCGACCACGTCGGCCGCGGTGTCCTCGTCGAGACCGAACGCCGCGGGAGCCGGTGTGAGTGGCGGCTGCTCCTGTGCAGCGACGCCGGCGTCGACGGACTGTTCGAGGAGATGGAATCCGAGCTCCGCGAGGGGCTCACCGTCGAGTTCCGGCAGCTTAGCTCGCCCTCGTACTGGGTCGACGAGGCCGTGACGCTGGCGGAGCTCCCGCCGGAGCAACAGGCCGCCGTCGAGGCCGCCGTCGAACACGGCTACTACCGGACGCCCCGGGATACTTCGCTCACCGAACTCGCCGAGACGCTCGACGTGTCGCGGTCGACGCTCCAGTACCGCCTCCAGCGGGCCGAAGCGTGGATCGTCCGGTCGTTCGTCACGCGGTCGATGGGGCCAGTTCAGGCCGACGAAGATGTCGCCGAGGGCGGACGCCTCCGCATCGGCCGCTCGGGCGTGTAAACGGCGATATCGTATCCGGAACCGGGCCGAACTGCACTACCTGAATACTGCCGCGTCGCAGGTCAGCACAGGATGACCGCGGAGGGGCGTCGTGCGCTGTGGCGCGCGAACGTAACAGCTATCTATCACTTATCAGGATTTCGGCATATGCCAAACGAGTCGTCATGGGGGATGCACCCCTATAATTGGGTACGACCGCGGGCGTCCCACGCGCTCGCAGAGGCACACTATGACGACACGCAGCATCTATTCCCCCGACGAACGCGATGAAAGTGCGGACGAACAGGCCGAGTCCGAGGCGAGCACTGGCCACGCCTGCCCGGACTGTGGCGGAAGCCTCGTCACCGACGACAGTCGCGGCGAGACGGTCTGTGAAGCCTGCGGCCTCGTCGTCGACGAGGACGAGATCGACCACGGCCCGGAGTGGCGCGCCTTCGACAGCCAGGAGCGCGACAACAAGCGCCGCGTCGGTGCCCCGACGACGGAGATGAAACACGACAAGGGCCTCTCGACCAACATCGGCTGGCAGAACAAGGACGCCTACGGCAACTCCCTGTCGACGCGCCAGCGCGAGAAGATGCAGCGCCTGCGGACCTGGGACGAGCGGTTCCGCACCCGCGACCACGCCGAGCGCAACCTCAAGCAGGCGCTGGGCGAGATCGACCGAATGGGGAGCGCTCTCGGCGTCCCCGAGAGCGCCCGCGAGACGGCCAGCGTCATCTACCGCCGTGCCCTCGACGAGGGAATGTTGCCCGGTCGCTCCATCGAAGGGATGGCGACTGCCGCCCTGTACGCCGCAATCAGACAGTCGAACCTCCCACAGACGCTCGACGACATGGCCGTCGTCAGCCGCGTCGACGAGATGGAGTTCACCCGCGCGTACCGCTATCTCAACCGCGAACTCTCGCTGCAGGTCGGCCCGCCGGACCCCGCGACCTACCTCAGCAAGTTCATCTCCGAACTCGACGCCGACGACGCCCTCGAACGCCAGGCCCGCGCCCTCATCGAGGCGGGGAAGGAAGCGAACGTCCACAGCGGCAAGAGCCCCGTCGGCCTCGCCGCCGCGGCCATCTACGCCGCCGGCCTGCTGCTGGGCGAGGAGATGACCCAGGAAACCGTCAGCGAGGCCACGGACATCAGCACTGTGACCATCCGCGAGCGCTACCGCGAACTGCTGGAAGCCGAAGCGGAACTCGACGACAGCGCCGTCGACGCGACGAGCGGCGCTGAATCCGGTGCGAGCGCCTGATTCGGCCGCTATCCCTTTGTTCTCCTAGCTTCGGTCCCCTTCGAAATCGTCCAGCCATCCGCGCACAGCGTTCTGTACCGCGCCGGTCGTACTCCCGACGTGCAGTATCTGGTACCCCGATTCGGCCTTCTCGTTTACGTCGTCCATCCCGAAGCCGAGCCCGCCGACGGTGACACCCGCCTCGACGGCCGCCGAGCGGACCGTCTCCACCGCGTCCTGTACCTCGGGGTGGTCGACTTCGCCGGGGTGACCCAGCGACACGGAGAGGTCGAACGGCCCGATGAACACGAAGCCGAGCTCGGGCACGTCCAGAATCGCGTCGATGTTCTCCACCGCCTCCTTCGTCTCGATTGTGGTCCCGACCAGCGTCTCCTCGTCCGAGGCCTCGATGTAGTTCTCGCCCAGGCCCCAGCGACGCGCTCGGGGCGCGGCCAGTCCCCGGTCGCCCGGGTCGCCGTCGTACCGGAACCGCCCTGATTTGACGGCTTCCCTGACTTCGTCGGCGGTTTCGACCCGCGGCAGGAAGACGTTCTTGACCCCAAGGTCCAGCGCCTTCCGCACCAGCGTCGGAGCCGTATCCGGCAGGCGGACCAGTAGCTCCGTCCCGGTGCCGTCGGCCGCCCGCAGCAGATTCTCGACGGTCGCCGCGTCCCACGGGTCCGGCCCGCCGTGTTCGAAGTCGAGCCAGACGAAGTCGACGCCGAGGTCCCCGTAGAATTCGACCAGCGTCGGGCTGTATGTGTTGTCGAGGACGCCCAGCGCGACGCCGCCGCTATCGACCGTTTTGCGGAGTCCGTTCGTCGGCAGTGGTTCGGCCATGTCTTGTCAGTGAACTACAACACCGATAAGCGTGGTGCGGAAACGGCCGGTCAGTTCTGTTATTCCGACGGCAGCCCCTTACTGTCCCGGCAAGGGACAGAGGCTCGCGGTCAGCACGACGACGCCATCGGTGTGATTGTGCGCGCCGTGGGCCTGCCCCCGCTCGTTCAGCACGACCCCCGGCGCGGCGATGGCTTCCTCTCTATCCTCCTGCTGGACCGTCACCTCGCCACGGACGACGTGGAACACGTTTGTCGCGTCGTCGTGTTCGTGCGGGTCGATTGTCGCGTCCGGCCCCAGCGCGAACGCCTTCACCAGCACGTCGTCGGTCACTGCCAGTTCCCCGTCGATGACTTCACCCTCTTCCGGTTCGGCGTCGAACTCGGACAGGCGGTTGAGCGTCATATTTGTCCGTGGGCCGGCGCTTCCTTAGCCGTTCGGTTGCTAGGAACCGTTGTGTTCGTCTGTGTCTCTTGAGTGCGTGTGTTGTTTAACAGCCAGAAAGCCCCACTCTGCCTGGAATGACCAACCGGTTTTGGGCGGGACTGAAAGGGGCGGCTGGCTGCACGAACCCCGGCGACGCAAGGACCGCAACGCAGTGAGGACCGCAGCGAGTCGCGGGAGTGCAGCCAGCCGGGGCTTTCTGGCTGTTTGACTACCTACTCGCGCTGCAGTGTCTTTGAACGACTTACACATCTACTAGCCGGAATCCAAGACTGTCCATCGTCCCGGTTCGCTCGGAGCCGATAGCAGCAGCTATGTCGTCGGCCATCGCGGCCAGCGGTCCCCCAACTACGTCTGGAAGGTCGTCAGCGTACCCACGCACCACCTCCGCGTGGGCGTCCAAATGCGCCTCGGTCCAGGGCACAGGCTCCAGCAAGGTCTTCTTTCGCTCGACAGTCCAACCGTGGTCGGCGAACACCGCGGCCAGCACAGCGGGCGGGTAGAACGTCAGCGCCGGCCGGCCGTCGACGGCTCTGGCAGCGGCGTTTTCCAGCGCGAACAGTCGGTTGACAGACGCATCGGCGGGCGGCACCGCGTAGTCGTCGACAACGAGGTGGCCACCGGGTTTTGCGACCCGCGTCAGTTCGGCCGCGACGGCGTCCAGTGCAGTCGGTGGCAGGACGTTACAGAGTCCATGGGCGGTGACGAGGTCGACGCTATCCGTCACGAGTGGCGTCGCCCGGAGGTCGGCCTCGACGACGACAAGCCGGTCGGCGTTCCCGTCGCCGACGCGCTCGCGGACCGTCGCGGCGTGATCGGCGTCGTTCGTCACCGCGTACACCCGCTTCGCGCCCGCGGCCAGCAGTCCGGCCGTCGTGTTCCCGACGCCGGCCCCCGCCTCAAGACAGACCTGGCCTTCGACCTGCCGGTCGGCGAGGGCGGCCGTCACCGTCTCCGGAACGCCGTCCACGCTCAGTGGTGCAGTTGCTCGGGCACCGGGCTGTCGTCGTGGCGCGCTTCCTCGATGAGCGCCCGCTGGCGTGCCTCATCCATTCCTTCGGAGCGACTGGCAGCGTCGAGCACCATCGCGACGAGCTTCGGGTCACCGGGGCTGACGACGGTGTCGAGGCCCTGGGCGGCGGCGAAGTCGAACCGTTCACGGATGACTTCCGGCGTGTCGACCGGCTCGTACCAGTTCGCGTACGGGCGGTCGGCCTCGGCCAGTTCGTCGGTCGGCGGCCACGACCCCTTCGCGAAGGCCTTGATGCCCAGCGTGCCGATGCCCTCCGCCTCGCAGCGGTCCAGGACGGCCTCGTAGTCGTATTCGCTGTCGTCCTTGCCGGCGACGACGGGGTTCAGTGGGAACATCACCGTCTCCAGGTCGTCGATGCGGTCGATGGCGTCGAGGATGAGTTCGGGATTACCGTGGCTCGTCAGCCCGATATGGTTGATTTTCCCGTCCGCTTTTGCCTCGCGTATCGCCGCCAGCGCGCCGTCGTCGGCGGTGATGGTGTCCAGTTCGTCCTCGTACTCCAGGCCGTGAATCTGGTAGAGGTCGATAGTGTCGATGCCGAGGCGGTTCAGCGACCGGTCGATTTTCCGGGCGGCCCCCTCGTACTCGCGCTCCTGGGTCTTGCAGCCCAGGAAAATCTCCTCGCGGTGCTGGCGGAGCTTCGGCCCCAGTTTCAGCTCCGCGTCGCCGTAGGTCGGCGCGACGTCGAAGTGGTTGACGCCGTGGTCCAGCACGAGTTCGACCAGCTGGTTCGCCCCTTCCTGTTCGAGCCAGTTGAGTGCTATCGAGCCGAACGTCAGCACCGTGCTCTCCTGCCCAGTGTCGCCCAGTGCTCGGGTTTCCATACCGGTTGCACGACCCGGAGCCCAATAACCGTTGGTCGCTGCTCTCTCAGCCTGTCCAGTGCGGCAGACCGCAACAGGGGACGCCGACCGGGGTTTATTACTCCCGCAGTCCGAACGGGATGTATAGATGTTTGGGAGAGAACAACTGTTCTCGGCGATGACGGCGTCGTACGTGATCGCAGTCACGCTCGCCCTCGTCGTCGCCGCGATATTCGCGCCGGTCATCTGGAACGGCGTGCCAAGCGGTGGCGACGACGATCCGAGCGTCGCCGTCGTCACCCTTCGCGGCGGCACAACCGACGCTAACGTCAACGCCGTCAAGCAGGACCTCCGCGAAGCACGGAACAACGGCTCAATCGAGGCAGTCGTCCTCCGGGTCGACAGCCCCGGCGGGCCGGTCGACTCAAGCGAGGAGTTCTACCTCGCCGTGAACCGGACCGCCAGCGAGATGCCCGTCGTCGCCTACGTCGAGGGCACGGCCGCCTCGGGCGGCTATTACGGCATCGCTCCGGCCGACGAGATCGTGGTCAAGCCGAGTTCGAACGTCGGGAGTATCGGCGTCATCGTCCAGGCCCCGCTGAGCCTCATCGAGCAGGCCGAACAGCAGGGCGAGACGTTCGTCCGCTCGGGGCCGGACAAGGCCCAGATAAGCAAGGACGGCCTCCGAGAGGATATCGAGGTGCTCCAGCGCTCCTTCGTCGGGACGGTCATGCGTCACCGGGGCGAGCAACTGACCGTCTCCCGCGAGGAAGTCGCCAACGGCGGCACGTACCTCGGCGCACAGGCAACCCAGAACGGTTTCGCCGACCGCATCGGTGACTCCGAACTGGCCATCGAGCGGGCCGCCGCGCTCTCAGGCGACATCGAGGGCGACGGGTACGACGTGACATATCTGGGAAGCGGCGGTGCCCAATTCAACGCCATCATCGTCCCTGCCGGCGCTGAAACCGTGCAGGGCGCGAACAACGTGACCTATCTCGTCCATCCCGACGACAGCGAGACGATGTTCCGGGAACCGGTGAAGTACTACGCCGTCTGGGGAATCCCCGCCGAGGACAACAACGCAACGGTGATCCGCAATGACTGAGGGCCGTATCGTCAAGCCGCTCGCCGTGTTTATCGTCGTTCTCGTGGCGATACTGGGCGGCACGTTCCTCCTCGCAGTCGTTAATCCGGGGTCATCCGGCCCGCCGGACGGCCAGTCGATCGACGGCCAGTCTCCGTCGCAGTACCAGCCCGACGCCGTCAATGCCCCTGTCGACCCCGAAGAAGGGGAGATATCGGTCGACTCCGAGGCGAGTGACAAGCGAATACTCGTCGACACGGGCCACGGCAATCAGGTGTCCGAGTCCGAACTCGAACCGATTACCGAGGCCGTGTTCGAAGCGGGCCACACCGTTGAGTACGGCACCGCCGGCACTGCTTCGTTCGCCGATTCGCTGGGCCAGTACGACGGTGTGCTCATCGTCCAGCCGCTCGGCAGCTACTCGCAAGAAGAACGCGAAGCGCTACAGGAGTACACAGACGACGGTGGCCGTGTCGTCGTCCTCGCCGAACCGACACAGACCCGCCTGTCGACCGGCTTCACCCAGTCGACGACGACGGTGTCGTTCGGCGCCAACAACGCCACCGCGCAGTACGGCGTCCGGATGGGTGCCGAACAGCTGTACAACGTCGATGATTCGGCCAACGACAACAACTTCAAGGCCATCTATGCATCGCCGAGCGACGACGGCGAACTGACCGACGGTGTCGAGACGATCACCTTCGACACCGCCGGCTACGCGGTGGTAAACGGCGATGCCGAGACGAAGTTCACCGCTGCCGATGGCACCCGGACGCTGGAGACGCGTCGCACCGGCACGTACGCGACAGTCGTCCGCAACGACAACATGGTGTTCGTCACTGACTCGACGTTCATACGCAGTTCCGAGATATACGACGCCGACAACGAGGTGTTCATCGGGAACCTGCTTTCGTTCCTGCTCGACGGTGAAGCACCCGACCCGGATGCCGGTGAGACCTTCGATGGCGGCTTCGGGACGGACGAGGAAGCTGTAACCCCGACTGAAACACCAGCAGAGCCGACTCCCACACCTGCACCGACCCCTCCCGGATCCTGATCCGCATCGCCCGGTGCGCGATTGCTCGCGTCTCTACTGATCGCTGATGCTGACTGTCGTCTCGCTGTACAGGCCACGCTCGGCAGCGTCGGTCACGCTCAGCCCTGCGCCGATGGTGTACTCCCCGGCCGGTGCGGGCTCCCACTCGTCGTCGCTGACCCGGAACATCCGGTCCCACTGTCGCCTGAACCGCTTTCGTTCGCCGCGGTCGAACTGGAGGCTACCGTCCTCGCTGGGCACGCTATCGACGTGGGACGCCTCGGGCACTCCATCGACGTACCACGTCCACGGCCGCGGCGAGTCCGTCGGTAGCGTTATCGGCACCGGAAGCGCGTTCTGCATCGTCACGACGAACGGCACCTCGGTTCCCGCCGGATACGACCGCTGTGGGACCTCGATGTCGACCGAGACGGCGCGGTAGCGGAGCCACGTCGGCACCAGACGGTCGCTCCAGGCCCCGCCGTCGATACTGCGTGCGGCCTGTGGCCGTGCCCCGCGCTCAGTGGGTGCCTGTGGCTCATCGTCGTCGCGGTGGAGCGCCCCCGAGTCGTAGATGCGACGCATTGTCGGATTGTGGACTGGCGTGCGCAAAAGCGTTGCTCGGGGCTACCCCGTCCGCGTCGGCGTGTCCGGTCGCTCGTCGTCGTGCAACAGGCAGGCGATGCGGTGGTCGTCACCGACGTCGAACAGCGCGGGGTCGGTTCGCTCGCAGGGGGAGCTGAAGGCGTCGTTCATCGCCGCCAGCGCGTCCTCGAAGGCCTCGTCGTGCAGGTGGTCGAGCGCCGCCGCGAGCACGTCCTCGGCCTCCCGGTCGCCGACCGTGTCCGGGAGGCCGAACTCGGCGCGGACCCGGGTTTCGAGTGCGGACCGCGAGAGCTGACTCAGGTCTTCGTCCTCGACGCCCTCTTGCACGGCGGTGACGGCCTCAAGCGAGTCGGCTTTGCGGAGCCGCTGTTTCAGGTCCATCAGTGACCGCCACTCGGACTGGGCCATGTCGGTGCCTTCGGGCTGGATGACCTTCGGACAGCGGGTGTGGAACCGACAGCCCGACGGGGGGTTCAGCGGCGACGGAACATCGCCGGAGAGGAAAATACGGTCCCCCTCCCAGCCGGGGTCCGGCTCCGGAATGGCCGACAGCAGCGCCTCGGCGTAGGGGTGATACGGCGGCTGGAACACGTCCTCGGTCGGGCCGACTTCGGCGAACTCCCCGAGATACAGGACGCCCACGCGGTCGGAGATGTGCTCGACGACAGAGAGGTCGTGGGCGATGACGATGTAGGAGAGGCCGAATTCGTCCTGCAAGTCCTCCAGCAGGTTCAGAATCTGGGCCTGCACGCTCACGTCCAGCGCCGAGACGGGTTCGTCACAGACGATGACCTCGGGGTCGACGGCGAGCGCGCGGGCGATACCGATGCGCTGGCGCTGACCGCCCGAGAACTCGTGGGGGTAGCGGTGTGTGTGACGCGGGCTCAGCCCGACGGTCTCAAGCAACTCTTTGACACGCTCGGTTCGCTCCTCGCCGTCCGCGATCCCGTGGATGTCCAGCGGTTCGCCGACGATGTCGCCGACCGTCAGCCGCGGATTGAGGCTGGCGAAAGGGTCTTGGAAGATGTACTGGATGTCCTTCCGGAGTGCCCGCAGGCGGTCGTCAGAAGCCCCCGTCAAGTCCTCGCCCTTGTAGCGGACTGAGCCGGCCGTGGGTTCGATGAGCCGCAGCAGCGTCTGGGCGAGCGTCGTCTTGCCACAGCCGGACTCGCCGACGATACCTAGCGTCTCACCGGGGTAGAGTTCCAGGTCGACGCCGTCCAGAGCTTTCACCTCCTGACTCCGGCCCAGCAGGGTGTCAACGATGGTCCCGCCAGACTCGTAGTATTTCGTGAGGTTCTCGACCTCCAGGATCGGGCTATCGGCCGTCTTAGCCATCCTGTTGCCCTCCCGAGTCGTCTGGGCCATCGCGGTCTAACAGGTCGGTGTCGAGACCGACCGGGTCGGAGTCGGCCTGGAGTGGTTCCGTGTCCGTGCGCCCGCCGCGGGGGTCGGGCTGGGTATCGTCTGGCGGACTCCCCCGGCCCCCTTTCACTTCGACTTCGTAGTCCAGTTCGCTATCGAGGTCCCCGGTGTAGGCCAGACAGGCCGCCGAGCGGTCGGACAGACCGACACCGTCGCCGGTTTCGGGGTCGACGAGCGGCGGCTGTTTGCGCGTACAGGCTTCCTCGGCGAAGGGACAGCGCGGGTGGAAGCTACAGCCAGAGGGGACCTCAACGAGGTCCGGCATCGTCCCGGGAATCGTCTGGAGCCGGTCCTGCCGGTCGCCGATGCGTGGGATGGCGCTCATCAGCCCGACGGTGTAGGGGTGTTTCGGGTCGTAGTACAGCTCCTCGACAGGGGCGTTCTCGACGGCGCGGCCGGCGTACATCACCATCACCCGGTCGCACATCTCCGCGATGACGCCGAGGTCGTGGGTGATGAGCTGAATGGCCGTGTCGTATTCGTCGGCGAGGCGGTCGAGGCGGTCCAGGATCTTCGCCTCGATGGTCACGTCCAGCGCCGTCGTCGGCTCGTCGGCGATGAGGAGTTCGGGGTCACAGGACAGCGCCATCGCGATGATGGCCCGCTGTTGCATCCCGCCGGAGAACTCGTGGGGGTAGTCGTCGTATCTGGCTTCCGGCTCCGGGATGCCAACGTCGTCGAGCAGCCGGATCGTGCGGTCCCGGGCCTCCGCGTCGCTGTAGTCGAGGTGGTGCCGGATGGCCTCGGAAATCTGCTCACCGACGGTGTACACCGGGTTCAGCGCGGTCTGGGCGTCCTGGAATATCATCGCGATGTCGTTGCCCCGCACGTCCCGCACCGCTGAGTCGGACAGTTCCATGAGGTCCTGGCCGTCAAAGCGGATCGTCCCGCTCTCGATACGGCCCGGTTCCTCGATGAGGCGCATCACTGACAGCGCGGTGACGCTCTTGCCCGCGCCGCTCTCGCCGACGACGCCGAACTTCTCGCCGCGGTCGATGCGAAAGGAGAGGTCGTCGACGGCGGTGACGACGCCTTCCTCGGTGTAGAAGTTCACCGTGAGGTCTTCGACTTCCAGCAGTGACATCAGACCTCGCCTCCAGTGGCTACGTCAGTACCTTCCTGCGCGTTGAGCGCGTCGTTGATGCCGTCACCGATGAGGTTCATCGACATCACGAACAGGAAGATCGCGCCGCCGGGGAACACGGTGACCCACCAGGGAATCGTCCCGCCGGGTCCCTGGACGATGGTCTCGCGGGTTGCGTCCAGCATCGTCCCCCACTCGGCGGACCCGGGCGGGAGGCCGAGGCCGAGGAAGCCAAGCGCCGCCACGCCGATGACGACCGTCCCGATGGAGAGCGAGGCCTGAACGACCAGCGGCGCGATAGCGTTGGGGACGACGTGTCTGAAGATGACGCGACGGTCACGCGCGCCCAGCGCCTTCGCGGCCATGACGTACTCGTTTTCCTTGACCTTCAGTATCTCACCGCGTATCAGTCGGGCGTAGCCGGCCCAGCCGAACACGGTGAACGCGAGCACCAGCTCCCAGTACCCCTTGCCGAGCACGGCGACGATAATCAACGCCAACAGGAGGCCGGGGAACGCGAAGATGAGGTCGAGCAGCCGCATCATCACTTCGTCGATCCGGCCGCCGTAGTAGCCCGCAATGGCACCGTACACCAGCCCGATGGCGGCGGTAATCGAGACCACGATGAAGCCAATCGAGAGGCTGAACCGACCGCCGTACAGCACGCGGGAGAACACGTCCCGGGCGGAGCCGTCGGTGCCGAACGGATGGGCCAGCGACGGGGCCTCGTACGCGCTCACGTCGAGACCCTGCACGTACAGAATCGCGCTCGGGTCGTAGGGGGCCAGCGAGAAGGGCTGGACTGTCACGCCCGCGATTGTCACTGGGCGTGCGAATACAGCCAGGATTCCCATCAGGGCAACAATATAGAGCCCGAGCATCGCGCTTCGGTTGTCACGGAACTCGCCCCAGGCGCGCTCCCAGCGACTCTCGGTTTCGGTGTCTCGTTCCTCTGTCCAGTCGGATAGCGGTTCGCGGGACTCGACGCGGTCGGCGTCGAACCCCGTTATGCGTATGCGTCCTCGTTCAGTACTCATTGGTCAGTCGTAGCGGATTCGTGGGTCTAACAGCGCGTACACAATGTCTGCGAGCAGGTTCGCCAGGATGATCGTCACACCGGTAAACAGCGTGATCGCCATGATGAGGTCGACTTCGCGGCCGGAGATCGCCTTGACGAAGGCTCGCCCCAGACCGGGCCAGGCGAACACTGATTCGACGACGACAGCGCCGGCGAAGATACTCGCCGTCAGGAACGCGGCGATGGTGGTCACCGAGATGAGCGAGTTCCGCAGGACGTGTTTCAACACGACCGTCCGCTCGGGCAGCCCCTTCGCCCGGGCCGCCGTGACGTACTCCTTGTTCATCTCCTCGGCCATCGACGACCGCATCACGCGCATCAGCGTGGCCGACGACGCCGTCCCGATGGTGACGCCCGGGAGGACGAGATACTTCAGCATTGCCGGCGAGAACAGCGGTTTGTTCGGAGCCAGCACCGGCCAGAGGTCGAGCCAGAGCGCGAACACGAGGATGAGCATCAGGCCGAGCCAGAAGTTCGGCAGCGAGATGCCCGACAGCGCGAACACCCGCGAGAGGTCGTCGCCCAGCGTGTCCTTGTGCACGGCGGCGTAGATGCCGGTCGGAATCGCGATGAGTAAGGCAATAACCCAGCCGAACAGGCCCAGTGCGATAGTCTGTGGTAACCGATCCATAATGTACGGACCGACCGGCTGGTCGACGTTGATGACCGTCCCGAAATCGCCCTGGAGGACGTTGGTTATCCAGGTGAGGTACTGCTGCCACACCGGGCCGTCGAGCCCGTATCTGGCGCGTATCGCCGCCTCCTCGGCGGCCGAAATCTGAGGGTTTAGCGCCACTAACTGGTCGATCGGGTCCCCTGGCGTCAGGTGGACCATCGCGAAGGTGAACACCGAGACTCCGAACAGTATCGGGATGGTCGTGAGCACCCGGACTGCGATGAAGCGTCTGAGGCCCATGGGTTACTCCCGGTTCAGATAGGCGACCTGCTGGTCTTCTGGGGCGTGGAGGCCGTAGGGCAGGATGCTGCTGGAGAACGTGTACGTGTTGTAGCCGACGTACTCCGTCGACAGCGCCGTCACGTTTGTCCCGAAGACAGTGTAGCTGTTCGGGGCCTGCTCGATAAGTCCCTGCCACACCTTGTCGTACTGCTCGCCCCGGAACTGTGAGTCTTCGACGGCCTCGACGGAGAACCGTGCCTCCGTCGCGATTTCGTCCAGTTCCGGCGTGTCAATCCGGTTGAAGTTACAGCACTGGCCGAAGTTGTCGATGGAGTTGACGGCGTCGTAGAAACTGCCGGGGTTGAACGTCCCCGAGAGGCCGATGAGGACGATGTTGCCCTGCTGGTAGTACTCGGAGCCGAGGATGCGCTGGATGAATGTTGTGAACTCGAAGTCCTCGACGCTGATGTCGAAAAACTCCGTGTTGCTCAGCACCTGCGCGATGAGTTCGGCCTCGCGCAGGCGGTCGTCCGTCGCGTTCGTCTCGATTGTGGCCTCGATTGGCGTCTCGACGCCGAGGTCGTCGACGGCCTCCTGCAGCAGTTCGGTCGCCGCCTCGGTGTTCTGCTCGGTCTGTGGGCGCAGTTCCTCGGTGAGTGCCTCGTAGTCCACCGTCCCCGCTTTGGCGGCCATTTCAGGCAGCGGCGTGTAGGCCGGATTCCGATACCCGTTGTAGATGTTCTCGGCGATCTGGGCACGGGGAATCAGCTGATTGACGCCCCGGCGGATGCGCGGGTCGTCCCACGGTGACTGGGTGACGGGGTACTGGAGGAAGTTGTACGCGCCGGCATTAGTCACGCTGAGCCGGAAGTCCTCGGCACTCCGGTACTCGCCGTACGTGCCGGTGTTGAGCCCGTAGGTGAGGTCGATCTCGCCGTTGTTGAGCGCCGCGGCACGGGTCGCGTTGTCCTGCACGATGGCGACCACGACTTCGTCGACGACCGGACTCGTCGGGAAGCCGTCCGGGCCGTCCCACCACTCCAGCGCGTCGAGGCCGAGGTCGTCGAGCCAGTAGTCGTCGAAGGAACTGAACTCGGCGCGTTCCTCGGTCTCGTAGGATTCGAACTGGTACGGTCCCGTCCCGATGGGGGTGTGGTCGTTGCGCGGGTCCGCGCCCGTGTCTGGGTATTCCTCGATGTGCTCCATCGGGTACACGTCGACCGGGAGCTGGTTGTCGGCTTCCGCATCGGGCTCTTGCCCGTAGATGTTGACCGTGTAGTCATCAACAACCTCGGCGTAGAGGAACGAGTCGAACGTCTGGGCCGAAATCGAGGAGTTCTCGACGACCTCGTAGGACCGGGCGACGTTCTCGGCGGTCATCTCCTCGCCGTTGTGGAATTTGACGCCCTCGTGGAGTTTGGCCTGGTACTTGATGCCGTAGGTACCGTCTTCGACGGCGTCGGGGGCCTCGTTGACACTCAGAACTTCACCGGCCTCCTGATTCCGGATGAGTATCTGGTCGTCGGCGACGAGGTTCCCGTCGTCGTCCGTATCAGCCGACACCATGTACGGTTCGTAGGCTCCGTCCTCGACTTCCTGTACGTCCACCCGTTCCCAGGACTTCGCTAGCCAGGGATAGACGGTGCCTGCGGCGTCCTGTGTGATGATACTCTCGTAGACGAGGCCGTGGACGTTCCCGGACGGCGCATTGGTGCTGTAGGACGGGTCAAAGGAGTCGATTCCGGCACCGAGGCCGAACCGGAGGGTCCCCCCGTCCTGAATCTCGTCGACATCGACGTCGACGCGCTCACGGACCGGGTCGGGAGCCCCACCGCCGCCTCCGCTACTGGCTCCGTCGTTGGTACCGGTGTTACAGCCGGCGAGTGCGGCCAGTGTGGCGGCACCCGTAGTCTGAAGCATCCGTCGTCGCGATACTGTCGGCGTTCCGCTGGCATCTGCATCTTGAGACATGAACACATCCCTCGGAGGGTAAGATATGTGTTATTGTTGATCATACTTATAGTGTAAACATGATATCATGAACTGCGACCGAAACCACAGTAAAACGCTATTACACCGATTATGGGTTTATTAGTGCCTCCTGATGGAGGTGGGAACGGCTTCAGTTGAACAGTCGCCCATGGCACAATCGATAAGATCATGGATAGTCAAGCAACAATCATGATATACTCAACGTGGCCGCTGCTGACAGTCGACCTGTCAGCGGGTGAGAGAAACACGGAGGAGATAGACGGCATCCTCGAACAGTACCTCGGTGGTCGCGGCGTCGGGACGCGGCTCGCCCACGAGCGGATCCCGTTCGACGTTGACCCGTTCGGATCGGAGAACCGACTGGTGTTCTCGACGGGGCCGATGCAGGCCGCCCAGATGAGCTTCACCGGCCGGATGAACTGCACCGGCGTCTCGCCGCTGACTGACGGACTGCTCTCCTCGAACGCCGGCGGGTTCATGTCCAGGAACTTCGCCGATACCGGGTACAGCGCTGTCGAACTCACCGGCGAGAGCGACGAACTCGTCATCCTCCACGTTCGGGACGACGGCGTCGAGTTCGAGGCCGTCCCCGACCTCGCCGGCGCGACCGTTCCCGAGACGCTGGAGTACCTCGACGCCGAACACGGTATCGAGGCCGACCAGACGGCCGTTATCGGCCCGGCCGGCGAGAACCGGGTCCGGTTCGCGTCCATCATGACGAGCGGGGAGCGGGCGTTCGGTCGCGGCGGCCTCGGCGCGGTCATGGGCGCGAAAAACGTCAAGGGACTCACGTTCGCGGGCGATTCCCCACCGGACATCGAGGTTCCGCTGATACAGACGGACATTCACCGGGAAGCCGCCACAGCGGACCACATCATGAAACGGCAGGGAACCGTCTCGGTGATGGACCTCGCCAACGAGGTCGACGGGCTCCCGTCCTACTACTTCTCCGAGCAGTCCTTCGCGGGCGTGGAGGGCATCAACGGCGACGCCGTCGAATCGAAGAAGTACAAGAAGGGGACCTGCTCAGCGTGCGCGTTCGCCTGCAAGCTCCCGACGCAAGACAAGGAGCGCGGCGTCGAGACCGAAGGCCCCGAGTTCGAGGTGGCGATGGCGTTCGGGTCGAACTCCGGCGTCGACGACATCGTGGACGTGATGCAGTCCAACGAACTCTGTGACCGCCTCGGGATGGACGCCATCTCCGCCGGCAACACCGTCGCCGCGTATCTCGCCAGTGAGGACGCCTTCGGCGACACCGACCTGATTCACGAGACTGTCGAGAAGATTGCCCACCGAGAGGGTGTCGGCGACACCCTCGCGGAGGGCATCGACCGCTGTTACGACGACCTCGGTGTTGAGAACTGGACGGTCAAGGGGATGGACTTCGCGGCTCACGAGGGCCGTGTCCTTCACGGCCAGGGACTCTCCTACGCCGTCGCCAACCGCGGCGCGGACCACATGTATGCGACGTTCTACTCCGTCGAGTACCCACTCGTCCCCGACGAACAGGCGGTGGCTCCGGAGGGGACGCTCGGGAAAGCCGACGTGCTGGTCGAGCGGGAGAACCTGATGGCGCTGAACGACAGCGGCGTCGTCTGCAAGTTCTCGCGGGACTTCATGACTCCCGAGCGCTACGAACAACTCTTCGATGCCGACTTCGAGGACCTGATGGCCGTTGGCGCTCGCACCGTGACCCTCGAACGCCACTTCAACAACCAGCGCGGCTTCGACCGGACAGACGACGCGCTCCCCTACGAACTCCCGTCGTTCGAAGCAGCGCTCGACGAGTACTACGACGCACGCGGCTGGTCCGACGACGGCACGGTCCCCGAGAATACGCTGCCGGTCTAATTCTCGCCCCGGAATCCTCACAGATAGCTACCTGACTCCGTCCACACACTGACGGCAGCCCGACCGGTCAACCGATCTCTCCTCGACGGCGAACGCTGTCCGGTGTGAATAAAACCCAGTCCCGGTCAGTACCGGGCAAATGTCGACAGTTGCGATCCGGATACGAGCGGGCGCTCAGAACGGCGGGCTGTAATCCTCGTACTCGTCCATCTCCTCCATGTCGTCGGTCTTCGAGGGCATGACCGCGGCGCGCGGTCCGCCAGAGCGGACGACTTCGACGTCTTCGAGCCCGTCGACGCTCTTGGGGAGTCGCTGTTCGATTGCCTTCATCGTCATCGGAGCGATGCCACACCCCGAACACGCGCCGCCGATAGCGACGGTGGCTGTGCCTGCGCTTTCGTCGACCTCGCGGACCTCGAAGTTGCCGCCGTGTTGCTGGATCTGCGGGACGTTGTTGCTCAAGTAGTTACGCGTCTGTCGTTCGAGTCCTTCTGCGCTCATGACAGCTCTACCTACACACCAACATATCATAAAATTGGTGTTTTTGGGAGGCCTAAAATATCATCTTTTAGGCCGCCAAAACCCAGAATCTTGGCAGGCCGAATTTTTACTATATCAATTCTATCAACTTTTCGCACGGCCTAAAATAGGTCTTGAACAGTACAGCCCCCTCACGCAGTGTCCCCATCGGAGGTCGTCGAGTCTGAATCGGTAACCCCCCGTGTACCCTCCGCCCCGGCGTCACAGGGGAGCGTAGCCGCCAACCGCTCGGCGACCATCGGACTGACCAGACCGGCCAGTTCCATCGCCTCCGTCTCGTGGTCGTCGAGATCTAGCACGCCTCGGAAGAACCACGAGACGGTCACGTACGTCTCGTGTAACTCTGTGGCTTCCTCGCGCCCCGATTCAGTTAGCGTCACCCCATCGTAGGGCTCGTAGGAGACGAGACCGTCTTCGGCAAGTCGTTGGCACATCTCCGTCACCGCCGCCGGAGACCGATCGAGCATCTCCCCCAACTCTCCCGGTGCGACTGGCGGGTCATCCCGGTGCTGTGCGATGTAGATCGCCAGCAAATACTCCGGTGCCGTTCTCATCGCTCCGCCGAATCCGCCCCATCCCCGCCGCTTGCTGCGGGCGTACTGGCCGTCGACTCCCCTGTCGACTGCTCACCGGTCCCGAAGACCACCGCGTAGGCCCAAGTCCACAGTCGAGCGCGCGACCGTTGCGGGCGTTTACCCATCGTTCGGTTCCCCCGATATCCCGCTACCGCTGTCGCCACTCATCAGGCAGACGCCCCCCAATAGTGTCGGCAGAGCACGGGCGGTCGAGCAACTGCTCGCCACTGGGACCTCGGGATATGGCCCGCGGTGCACGCCGCTACCCCGCGAAGGGTGCCGACGTCGTCCTCGACGATACGACACCGCTCGCCATCGAGTCCTCCGCGGGTCTCTCCCCGTTTGTGCCCCGCACGCAGTACCGTCGTCTGCCATATGTTTTAGGCCAACCTAATAATATAAAACGTCTGCGGTTTTTAGGACTGCCTAATCCAATCTGCGAAGTCGGTAAATGGAACAGTTGACTCCGCTGTCCGACGCAGCGAGTCCGTCGCGTGGCACTCGGCTTCGCTACCCGGAACACACCGCCTCTCTCACCGCTGTCTCGAATCGACCCGGTCAGTACGGTTTGACCGATTTGATATCGCATTATATGGTTTATTTCGACCGCGATCGGTCAAGCTCCGACTCGTCCGTGAACAGCCAACAGACGGTGCATAGCGGCTAAAACATCGCTACTCGGTAAACTCGGTAATAGAATCGAACGCGTCGGTCGCCAGCCGTTCGGCGACTGCGTCCCTGTCCACGTCACTGATTTCCTGCGGGTATTTTCGTTCGAAGTAACTCACGATGTTCTCCACATCGCGGGTTAGCAGTTCCCTGGCGTTTTCGTGGTCGGTCGGGACGGCCTGGGGCCAGTCGAAGACGACGACACCCTCGTTCGTGACGAAGACGTTGTACTCGCTCATGTCCGCGTGGACGTACCCCTCACGGTAGGCCGTCTGCATCTCCTCGAGCACGAGATCCAGAATCGGCAGCACCTGTTCCGGTTCGAGTTTCGTTCGGGAGAGTTCGACGCCGTCTATCTTCTCCATGACAATTGCATGGCGGTTCGTGTCGATAGGCTGTGGGACTGATACGTCCGGATACAGCGTTTCGAGGGCATCGTACTCCCGTTCGGCGGCCTTCCGGGCGGTGTAGAGCCAGGAGACGTGGTCGCGGTCGGCAGTGTACTCCCGCTCTTTCATCACTTCGCGGAAATTGGTGTACCCTTCGCGGTGGTATTTCAGCGCTACCGGTTTGTACGACTGGGCCTCGTACACGTCGCTTTCCTTGCCGACGCCCAGCGGCGACCCAACTCCTTCGATAGTGTCGCGCTCGGCAAAGGTGTGCAGCGCAAGCGTGTCGTACCCCTCGAACGTGAGTTTGAACCCCTCGTACTGGATGGTCTTGCGCTCGACCAGCCCCCGGTCCGCACACCGGTCGAGCCGGTAGTCGACGTCCTCCGTCGTCAGCCGAGAGAATTCGGTCAACTTCTCGCGGGCGACGTACTCCGAGAACCGCATCCCCTGTTCGACGCCAGAGAGCAGATGGAAGTCCTCGGGTTCCAGCTCCGCCATCACTGAAGCCACGTTCTGGACCATTAGGGTTCTCTACTGGGCCAACTGGTAAAAGGCCGACGCGTTCGGCGGATGGCATTGATAAATTAGTACTCGCTATACAAAATCCTGTCTCGGCCTCGTCGCTGTTCGGTTTGCAATCGGGCTGATATGGGTATCTAGCTACTCCGATACGGACCTGATTTCGGTGTTTCGCGCCCAACAGCGTCTGAGACAATGTCCTGCCGAGTAGGAATACTTTAACCCACATGAGTACAGGTTCACATAGTAGTATTATCGGTCGGGTATCACCGCTGTATTACGTCTCTGTAGCTCAAATCACGACTGAGGACTCGTGAACGCTGGCTCTGACCGGTTGCAGGCTTCCTTTATATGAACGGTGTCTGAAAGGGGTTGCGAGCTACACATCAATCTACAAATACAATCCTAACTTCGGTAGCAGTATATGTAATGCGAACAGTAGCTGCCTTTGGCTACTGAATATATTCTAAATTAGTCTATACTTTTGGTCACCTGAACACAAACAGCCCGTGTGAGCAGACGAAACAAAGATCAACTCAGAGATCTGCTTCGCTCGCTTGCCCTCCATCCCCACGATAGACGACTCGCGTTTCCGGTACTGTTTGCCGTCGGCACGCAACTGTACTTTTTCGTGACAATCACACTCGATTCCACTCGACCGCCTATGGCACCCGACGCTGGTATCTTCCAGCACCTCGGCTGGTATTTGACACGCGGAGGGCGGTTGTACGTCGACGCCTGGGAACCGAAGTTCCCGCTGTCCTACGAGACGACAGAGATACTGGCATTGCTGTCCGGTGGCGATATGTACCGACTCCACCTCCTCAGCGTGGTGCTGATGAGCGGCGCGGTGTGTGCAATCGTCGGACTCGTCGTGATACTGGTCTATGACATCACTGGCGACGATATCGCTGCGCCGCTGGCTGGCCTGTCGATGTTCCTGTTGCCGGGGTTTGCCGTCCGGCCGGCGTATGGGTTCAAAGCGAAATATCTCCTCGTTCTCTGTGGATTACTGGCGATATATCTGTACACGCGTGGCTACCCGGCACTGAGCGGCGTGGCTGCGGCAGCCAGTGTTGGATACTGGCAGGCTGGGGCCATCTTCCCGCTGATCGTGGTCGGTCTAGCGATCCAACGGCGCGACACGCGGGCGCTTGAGCGTGTCGTCGCCGGCGGTCTCGGCTTTACCGTCGTCATGTTGATGCCGGTGTTTCTCCTCTGGCATTCAGCCTCGGAGATGGTCGTTCAGGTTCTCCTCGTACCGTTACAAACGGAGGAACACGCGTCGTTGCTCGCTCGGTTCGTCGCCGGTGTCGTCCACTTTAAATGGGCGTCACCGTTCGTCTTGCTTGGCGGGCTCGGCCTCGCTCATACCGCTCGATGCTGTTTCACAGACACTGAGGGCGTTGCCGGGCGCACCGAATGGTGGATTCCGGTCGGCGCAGCGTGGTTCGCGTTTCTGATACTGTTCGTCGATTTCGAAACAGGCGGCTACACCGACCTCATTCCGGGGCTCGCGTTCGTCGCAATCGGTATCGGCATGATCGCGACGGTGCTTCGCGACCGACAACAGGCGCAGAATCTCGGCGTCGTCCTTGCGCTGGTCCTCGTCGTGAACGTCGCCTTCCTCGGTAGCGTCGGCGTCGTCTTCACACCCGTCGAGACGCCGGGACCGGTGCCGATGTCGGACCTCGAAACCCACGACCTTCCAGCGGCCTATGACGAGGCCGAACCAGTACCCGACGTCCGATACATCTACTGGCAACAGATCGAGCCATCGACGTGTCACTACCGGCTCTCGCTGATGGAACTGCGGTGGCTCGACCGAGTCGACTCGTCGGTAGACAGTCGGTGTCTCGACTTCGGGACCGCCAGAGCCCGACTCGGGAACGGATAGCCCGTTACGACTCCGCGGAGTCGTAGTCGGAGAGCGACGTTTGCGTCGTTTCGACCGAGCCCGTGATGATGTAGGGAACGAGAATCCGGAAGAACTGGGCGGCAAGGACCAGCAGAATCGGGCCAAGGAAGATGCCGTAGAATCCGAACACGATCGGTCCGAAGATGTACGCGAACATCAACAGGCCAATGTGGGTCAGGTCGCCGCTGACGTACGGCCGAATCAGGAAATCCGGGATGGTGTCGACGACGACCAGCGTGACTGCGAGGAAGAGAACGACCCAAGCCAGGGCCGCCGTTTGTCCCGTGACGACCGCAGAGACCGCAAGCAGTGCAGCGACGGGCAGGTAGACGATTTTCATTCCGACGACAGGAACGAGGCTCCCGATGCCGGTGAGTGCGCCGACGAGTGGTGCAAACGGAATCTGCACTGAGCCGGGAGCGACCAGATTGTACAGCGAGAACACGAAAATCCCGATTACACCAGTCACCAGTGCGTTCAGGATGTTCCCGAAGAGAATCGAGGACAGTTCCTCGTCGACTGCTGCCGCGTACTCCCTGAGGACGCCCGACCCGTCGAAGGTGTCGAGGAACCAGCCGACGAGGCGCGGTCCGTCGGTAAGCAGGTAGTACGTTCCAGCGAACACGATGAACACGCGCAGCAGTAGCGCCGTAAGCATGCTCACGGAGCCGATGAGCGTATCGGATATTTGCCCCAGCCACGACTGGACTGTCGCGTTTCGCAACAGGTCGATCACCTCAGCCGGTCCCATTGCCAGCAAATCGGTGAAGCCGAGGTCGGCGAGCGGCCCCGGCAGTGAACCACCCTGGAGATCCTGGAACTGCGCGAGGTACGCCGCGCCCAAGCCGCCCTCGCCGAAGAACGCCTGTAATTCGGGGACAATGAGGACGAGCGTGTAGCCGACCAGAACCACGAACGGTAGGAGAAAGAAGAAGATCGTGGCCGCCGCGTGGACCTGCTTCTGGTAGGGGACGGCTCGATTCAGGAACGAATCGGGCAGCGGAAGCCGCCCGAGCCGTCGATAGATCGGTCGGCTGGCGTAGTACAGGAAGACGGTAAACACGAGCGTCGGGAGGAACTGGGACAGGACGAACCCGACCACGAGGAGGAGTGCTACGCCTGCGAGGGCAAAGAGGGCGCGCCGTCCGAGGTCGGTACTATATTCCATATGTTTTCAATACAACATCTCGATGAAAAATAAAACCACCGGTCGGCTCGATGATTTCTAGCGTGGCGGAACGAAATGGGCGGCGTCACGCTATCGGCTGTGGCTACAGCCCCTCGAACTCCGTGATCGCCTCCCGCCAGTCTTCGGGGATCGGACGCGAGGATTCCGTGTCGCGATCGTACGTGACGACAGTCGTTTCCCCGGTCGCAGCCACACCGTCCTCGGTCCGGACCTCGTACTCGAAGGGGAAGCTCTTCCCGCCCAGACGGGGCACCCGGACGGCAACGGCGACGGAGTCACTGATCCGGACCGGCTGGATGTAATCGATTTCGAGGTTCGCGATGACCATGCCGGTGCCCGACTCGCTGCCCGAGAGCAGCGCTTCGCCACAGTCGACCACGTCGTGCAGGTAGTCGATGCGAGCCTCCTCGAAGTAGGTCGCGTACGTCGCGTTGTTGACGTGGCCGTACGTGTCGATGTCCGTGTACCGGACCTCGACTTCCGTCGTGTACTCGAAGCTCATGCCAGCAGTTCCGCGTGTTTCTCTTTGAGCTTCTCGATTTTCGGCGGGATGGTCAACTGACAGTAACTCTGGTCCGGATTCTTCTCGAAGTAGTCTTGATGGTACTTTTCCGCGGGATAGAACGTCTCCAGCGGCTCGACTTCGGTGACGATGTCGCTGTCGTAGCCCGGCTCTATCTCCTCGATGAGGGCTTCGACGGTTTCGCGCTGGGCCTCGTCGTGGTAGAACACGGCCGAGCGGTACTGCGTGCCGACGTCGTTGCCCTCCCGGTCTTTCGTCGTCGGGGTGTGCGTCGTGAAGTGGACCGCGAGCAGGTCCTCGTAGCTCACCTCGTCCGGATCGAAAGTGAGCTGGACGCACTCGGCGTGGCCCGTTTCCCCGCGGCAGACCGCCTCGTAGCTGGGGTCGGCGACGTGGCCGCCGGCGTAGCCCGAGACCACATCGGTCACGCCGTCGACCTGCTTGAACACCGATTCCGTACACCAGAAGCAACCGCCCGCGAATGTCGCTTGTTCAGTCATCACCGGACGTACGTGCCCGGCGTACAAAACTCACTGGCTGTGTTCGTCCCAGACGGACATCGGCCTACCGGTCGACCTCGCCCATGATAGTGTCCAGACTACCGATCGTCGCCACGAGGTCGGGGATGTACTCGCCGCGTGCCATCTCGGACAGTGCCTGGACGTGCGAGAAGGAGGGGCCGCGGATCTTGAACCGGGCTGGCGTCTCCGTCCCGTCCGAACGGATGTAGATGCCGAGTTCGCCCTTCGCGGCCTCGACGGCGCGGTAGAGTTCGGCGTCGGGGTCGGGCCGGAGCGTGCGGGGGACGTTGGCCTGAATCTCGCGGTCGTCCTCGGGCCAATCCTCCAGTAGGTCGACGCACTGGCGGATAATCTTCGCGGACTCCTCTACCTCGCGCAGGCGCACGAGCAGGCGCGAGAAGTTGTCGCCGCCCTGCTCGGTGACGACCGACCAGTCGAGTTCGTCGTAGTAGCCGTAGGGGTCGTCCCGCCGGAGGTCGTAGTCGACGCCGGAGGCTCGGGCGACCGGCCCGGTACAGCCATAGGCCTTCGCGGTCTCGGCCGGGAGGTGGCCCGTGTCAACCGTTCGCAGTTGGAGGATTTCGTTGCTGGTGAGCATGTCGTGGTACTCCGTGAGCTTGTGCGGCAGGTCGTCGAGGAACGCGCGTATCTTCTCGAAGAACGCCTCGCGAGGCTCGGGCAGGTCCCAGGCGACGCCGCCCAGCCGCAGGTAGTTGAACATCAGCCGCTGGCCGGTGAGGTCCTCGAGGATGTCCTGCACGAGTTCGCGGTCCCGGACCCCCCACTGGAAGGTGGCGGTGAACTCCCCGACCACGTCCAGCGCGTAGGTCGCGACCGCGAGCATGTGCGAGAGAATTCGCGAGAGTTCGCCGCCCATCGTCCGGATGACCTGGGCATACGCCGGCACCTCGATGTCGGCGAGGTCTTCGGCCGTGCGGGCGTAGGCCCACTCGTTCAACAGCCCGGCCCCGCCCCAGTCCCAACGGTCCGGGTAGGGCATGATCTGGTGGCGGTAGGTCCCTTGCTGGCACATCTGCTCCTCACAGCGGTGGATGTAGCCGATGTCGGGGTCGACGGCCGCCACCTGCTCGCCGTCAAGCTGGACGTTCAGGTGGAGAACGCCGTGCGTCGAGGGATGGTGTGGCCCCATGTTGAGGTGCATCGTCTCCGGCCCCTCACGGCGGTCTTCGAGCAGGCGCTCGTGCTCCCGGAAGGAGACGATCTGTGGCTGGTCCTGATTGTAGTCCCGGCTCAGTGGGTGGCCCTGCCAGGTCTCGGGCAGGAGAATCCGCCGGAGGTCGGGGTGGTCTTCGTACTCGATACCGACCAAATCGTACGCCTCCCGCTCGTGCCACGCTGCCGTCGGATACACGGGCACGGCTGACTCGCTGGTCGGCGACTCTCTGGCCGTCGGGACGACGACCGAGAGTTCCTGTGTCGGGTCGGCGTAGCGTCGCAGGTGATAGATCGTCTCGAACCGGTCGGCGTACTCCTGGGCTGTGACGCAGGCGCAGTGGTCTAGACCGGCCTCGGTTCGCAGCGTTGAGAGGACGGTCTGGACCTCGTCAGCACGGATGACAGCAGCCGGGGCGTTCTCGTGGCGTTCGGTGGAAAGGACGTGGTCGGCGATCGGCTCGATAAGCGGATGGACATCGTCGGTTCGGTGGACTGTCTGGGCCATCTCCGTGACCGTGCGTTCGGCGTTTGCGTCCCTCGACCTGTCCCCTCATGCCCGAGGTTATTTTAAATACTGCTCGGAACAGCCAGGTATGAAATACGTCACGCTCTCGCTGTGGATGGCCCCTGAGGTCCGCCACTCGATGCACCAGTTCGTCGTTGAGCACGACGGCTACGAGGCGAGCTATCTCCTCCGGGGCAACGACATCGGTTCCGACCTCCAGACGCTGCTGTTTCATGTCGACGGCTTCCCGCCGGAGCCCTACCGGGCGGCGCTGGAACAGGCCGAAACCGTCCGGGAATATGCTATCTCGACGTGTCCCGACGAGACGTTCTTCCTCTACGTACAGGATTCGCCGTCGGCGACCGGTCACGACCTCGTCGACGCCCTCACGCGGGCCGGTCTAGTCATCGTCTCGCCGGTCGCCTACCACGCCGATGGCACGGTCGGACTCACGCTGGTCGGTCCGGGCGGGACGGTCCAGCAGGCAGTCGAGACGGTGCCAGACGGCGTCTCCGTCGACGTTCGGGAGGTGGGGGAGTACGACAGCCGACGGCTCGACACCGGGGCGGCGCTCACCGACCGGCAGTTCGAGGCTGTCGCCGCCGCTGTCGACTGCGGGTACTACGCTGACCCCCGCGAGGGGAGCGTCGACGACGTCGCCGACGAACTGGGCTGTGCCCCCGGAACTGCCGCTGAACACCTCAGGAAGGCCGAGGCTCATGTGATGGCTGACGTACTCGAACAGCGTCCCGTACCAGCGGAGTAGTCCGCTCTACCCGGGGACCGCCGGAGCGGCTGACTACCGTATGTCTTCCCGAAAAACTATAAACTCCGGAACAGTGCCTTCTAATGCTGGATTGCGAACGCATCACAGGGGCCAGCGGTAGCCCGACTCAGGACAACACCGACCATGAACACAGTAACTATCGACGACGTACCGGTCGAACGGAATCCGATGCAGGTACACGACATCCGCAAGCCTGTCTCCCGGACACTCGGGACCGAGCATTTCGCGGCAAACTACTTCGAACTCGAACCCGGCGACTCCTTCTCGGGGAGCCTCCACCGCCACCACGACCAGGAAGAGGTGTTCTACATCGAACAGGGACAGACCACCTTCGAGGTCGGCCTCGACCGTGAGGAAGTCGATGTTTCGGGCGGCGAACTGATTCGCTTCGAGCCCGGCGAGTTTCAGGAAGGGTACAACTCCGGCGACGAGCGCGTCATCGGCTGGGCCTTTGGCGCGCCCGGCGCGACCCACGACTGGGACGCCATCGAATCGAGAGCGCACTGTCCAGAGTGCGACACGGAAACCACCCAGAGCGTCGCCCTCGCCGACGGTCGGTTCGAACTGACCTGTACCGACTGCGGGAACGTCCAGGGCTAGGACCCACTTCTGTCGCTCTCGTGACTGGTAACAGGTGTTTGTACAGCCAGAAAGCCCCCGCTCGCTCGACTCCTGCGACTCGCTGCGCGCTTCCTCGCTCCTCAACGTCGCTCGTCAGTGCTTGCATCGCCTCGAACGTCGAGCGAGCGGCCCCTTTCAGTCCCACCCGTAGCCGGTTGGACAAAGAATGCTGGGCGGGACTGAAAGGGGCGTTGTCGGCGCTGTGCGCCGACTGCTCGGGAGACCGCAGGTCTCCCGGTGGGCGGCTGGACGAAGGCGGGCGATGTAAGCACCACAGGAACGACCGGAGGGTGTGACAAGGAGCGCAGCGAGCCCCCCGAGTTCAGCCGGCCGGGGCTTTCTGGCTCTTTGCATAAACAACGACCCCGTCAGTCATTCCACCCGTTGCTAGCCCGCAATTCATATCGCATCGCGTCACGAAGCCCAGGTATGTCACTGGCCGACCTGGAGTGGCGCGTCATCGGCGAGGAAACACGACCCGGACCGATGACGATGGCACTGGAAGCGGCCGCTGCCGAAACCGTCGCGGCTGGCGGTCCGGCAACGGTGCGGGTGTACACCTGGCCCGATACGCTGTCGCTGGGCTACGGACAGGACCCAGACACGATCGACTGGGCGTTCTGCGAGCGCGAGGATATTGGGGTAACACGACGACCCACCGGTGGCGGCGCAATTTATCACGACAGCGTGGCGGACATCTCGTACGGCATCATCGCGCCGGCCGACGCCGTGCCGGGCGATCTGATGGCGTGTTACGAGCAGTTCTGTGAGCCCGTTTTGGACGCGTTCGAGCGCATGGGCGTCGACGCGTCGTTTGCCGACGACGAGCGGTCGGCGGTCCACCAGCCGGCCTGTTACCTGCGACAGCTCCATCCGGCCCACGATATCGTCGGCCCCGACGGCCGCAAACTCAGCGGGAACGCGCAGTACCGCCAGAAGGACGCCGTCATCCAGCACGGTTCCCTGTCCGTCTCGCTGCGCCCCGACCGCCACTGCGGCTGTTTCACCGCCGACCCCGACTCGGAGCGGTTCACCGAACGTGTCGGGGCGATAGACGAATACGCCGATATCGACCGCGCCGAAGCCGTCGAGACGCTCCGCTCGACGCTGGCCGAGTGGGTCGACGCGACCGAGGGCTCGTGGACGGATGACGAACTCTTACGCGCACGCGAGCACGCGAGGGATAAATTCGACGCAGACGAGTGGATTCGCCGGTCGCCCTGACGCTGGCGGTGCGGTCCGGCGATGACGGCCGTGCCGGGCCACCACGAGCCGCGTCCTACCCTGAAAGATCGCCCTTCAGAGTGTTTCTTCGACAAACTGCGAGATAAGGCGGTCCTCGGCAGTCCGGAGCTGGTACTGCACGGTCGACCGGGGCTCGTCCAGTATCGATGCGAGGTCCTTGACCGAGACTTCCCGCGGCCGCTCGTAGTAGCCGTGGGTCACGGCGGCCTTCAGCACCCGCCACTGTTGGGGCGAGAAGTTCGTCGCGACCCGTTCGGTGGCCTTCCAGTTTCCAGCACTGGTGATGTGAGACACCGAGAGTGTGACGCCATCGCGGAGGCTCGATTCGATTCTGTCGTACACCTCGCCGATGGGGTTCGACCCCGGATAGAGGACGCGCCAGCGGTACTCGTCGCCAGTCCGCCGGGATTCGAAGATAGCCCCGTCACTGACGTGTCGGTGCAGGAAACTCGGCAGCGACTGACAGCCGCTGATTTCGCGACGCAACGTGTACACCGTCCGCGACGTTTCCCCGCGGTCCAGCATATGGTAGGTTCGCGTCGTATCACAGCTCACGACGTCGAAACACTCGTTACAGCGGTCTTCGTCCAGAAAGACCTCGTCGAACGCACTCAGGGCCTCGGGCGTCCCCTTCGCGTGGTCCAGCCGCCACATATGGTCGTCACCGACGAAGATGGCCGAGGACCACACAGAGAGACTTTCGTGCTGCCGGAACACGTCCATCAGGCTATCGGCTCCCGCGTCGAACTGCAAGACGAACTCGAACTCGCGTGTTTCATTTACTGCGGCCTGTGATTCGGTCATTTGGCTATTACTAACTTATCGAGACCGGTATAAGTCGATTACCAGTCGACTGAAGACGCTCAAAACTAGATAGTTGGCTATTGATAAGAATATGCTCGACAGCGAGGTCACCGATGTCGGCGCGGTGGTCGATTTATCGTGACCCTCACGCCTGCAATGACGGGCTACGAGGGCGGACTGTCCAACGTTCCTGACAACAGAGCTACGTCACCGTTTTGTGGCAACCCGGCCAAGCAGTGGCATGGTCTCGTCCCCCGCTGATGACGACGCTGCCGACACCTCCGCCGACCCTCAGGCAGCCGACGGCAGCGCCGCAACGCTTTCCGAGGAAGAACTGTACGCGGTTGTTCGGGTGGCTACCGAGGACGCAGTGCTTGGCGCGCTCGGCACGCTCATGTTGGTCGGTATCGGCATCGTACTGGCCTCTTGGGGCGCAGCGTTACTAATGTCAGCAACGCCGCTTCCAGCGGCTATCGGCGTGGTTCTCGTCCTGTTCGGTGCATACCTCGCGCTATCGAGCCTCCGCATGATCCCGCCCGTTCGCGAGTGGGTCTGAGGCGGTCGGGTATCCCTGTTCCCCGGTCTGTCGTCCCGCCCCGGCGAAATCCGGACACGAGCTATAACCGACCGTGGCACTCCGGAACCTCTTTTGTCGGGCATCACCGACCGGTGTGCATGGTACGAGTCGGGGCGCACACCTCTATCGCCGGCGGCGTCTACAACGCCGTCGAGGAACAGGTCGAGTACAGCGGCAACTGCGGGCAGATATTCTCCCATTCGCCACAGGTCTGGCAGGACCCGAACATCGACGACGACGAAGCCGAGCAGTTCCGCGACCTCGCAGCCGACCACGGCGTCGGCCCGTGGGTCATCCACTCGTCGTATCTGGTCAACCTCTGTACGCCCAAAGACGACCTCCGCGAGAAGTCCCTCGATTCGATGCAAAAGGAGGTCGACGCCGCCGCGAAGCTGGGCATCGAGTACGTCAACGTCCACCTCGGCGCTCACACCGGCGCGGGCGTCGACGGCGGCCTAGACAACGCCGCGAGCGTGCTGGACGACCTCGACATCCCCGAGGGCGTCACCGTCCTGGTCGAGTCCGACGCGGGCAGCGGGACGAAACTCGGCGGCCAGTTCGAGCATCTGGCGACGGTTCGGAAGCGAACTGACCAGGACATCGAGTTCTGTCTCGACACGGCCCACATGTTCGCCGCGGGCTACGACCTCTCGACGCCTGAGGCCGTCGACGAGACGCTCGCGGAGTTCGACGAGGCTGTCGGCTTCGATGACCTCGCCTGCGTTCACCTCAACGACTCCAAACACGAGTGCGGGACGAACAAGGACGAACACGCCCACATCGGCGAGGGCCACATCGGCGAGGACGGGATGCGCGCGTTCGTCAATCACGACGCCATCCGCGACGTGCCGCTGGTGCTCGAGACGCCGACCGAGAACGGCAAGAGTTTCGCCTGGAACATCGAGCGCGTCAAGGAACTCCGCGGCGAATAGACGTCGCTATCGAGCGCGGCGTATCCGAGCTTCTCGACTCTGTGGGGAAGTTCGAGCGCGTTCGACCGCGGTACTTTTGGGGGCGACTCGACTCTGAGGAACTGTGCGCAGGTTCTCCGCCGACTACCTCGAAACCACCCGCAGGGGGATGTGGGCCGACTCCCGCGAGGCGCTCTCGGACCTGCAGTTAGGCGAGTGCGAGCGCGTCCTCGACGTGGGCTGTGGGACCGGTGAACTGACCCGTGTCCTCCGCGAGGAGACCGACGGAACGGTCGTCGGCCTCGACGCTGATACGGATCTGCTGGCCGCCGCCGGCGACCCGACCGTCTGCGGCGACGCGACGCGGCTCCCCTTTGCCGGCGACAGCTTCGACCTGGTGGTGTGTCAGGCGCTGCTCATCAACCTCCCTGACCCCGAGGTCGCGGTTCGGGAGTTCGCCCGCGTCGCCACCGACCGGGTGGCCGCCATCGAGCCGAACAACGCCGCCGTCACCGTCGAGTCGACCGTCGACGCGGAGCCGACACTGGCCCGCCGCGCTCGCCGGCTGTTCCTCGATGGCGTGCGGACGGACGTCACTCTCGGGAGCGACGCCGCCGACGTGTTCCGCGACGCGGGGTTGTCCGTCGTCTCGACGACGCAGTACGACCAGGAGCAGCGCATCGAGCCGCCCTACGACGACGCGGCGATGCAGGCGGCCCAGCGGAAAGCCACTGGAACCGGACTGGCACACAACCGCGAGACGATTCTCAACGGCGATGCGACGCCCGCCGAGTACGACGCGCTCCGCGAGCGCTGGCGGTCGATGGGCCGGGACGTAATCGAGCAGATGCAAGCGGAGGCCTACGAACGCCGCGAGACGGTCCCGTTCTTCGTTACCGTCGGCGAGGTTCAGTGACCTGCTCGTTCTCGGCTTCAGGGAGGAAATAGCCCGCCAGTCTGTAGACTGCGCCGTCCAGCAGGCTGGCGACCAGTCCGACGACGCCGCCGACGACAGCGGCGACACCGGCCCCGATGAGCAAGACAAGCAGCACCGCCTGCAGTCGGACCCCGCCGCTCTGTAGCGTCGGCACGAGTGCCACCGCGAACAGACCCAGCAGGAACGCGACGCCGGTGGCACAGCCGGCCGCAACTCCGTGGAGGACGAGCGTGCTGACTCCTGCCGAGTCAAGCGCCACCCGGCCGTGAACCCATCGGACCGCCAGGACGAACAGCGCCCAGAGGTAGCAGAAGACGGCCACGCCGACGAGGGTGTTCAGCCCGGCAAGCAGGTCGGCGAGGCCGCCGCTCGCGTGGGCGGCGAGGACGCCGAGCAGGACGAACAGGGCGGTGTCGAAGGTCGCGAGCGTCCACGTCACGAGCGATACCCGTCGCGCGTCGGCCCGTTCCGCGGTGTACGCTGGCTCGGTCTCGGTCCCGGTCGCTATCTCGCTTTCACCTCTCCGCTCACGCTGGTCCTCAGCCATGCGCGAGTACCTCCGCGAGGACGACGATGCTCAGGAGGACGGCCGCTGTCGCGCCGTAGGCCCGCGAAAGCGTTCGCCGAAGGGCTGGGGACAGGTCACCGGATGTTGCCTCGCGGTCGCTGGCTTGAACGAGGAGGAGCGTCCGGACGACCGACCCGACGACGAGGGCGACGACGACGATGAGTTTCGCCAGCAGGGTTCGTCCCCAATCGGTTCCGGGTCCTGGCGGCCCGAGCGTGCCGAGGTTGCCGACGCCGGTGAACACGAGCACGCCGACGCCGGCCCAGAACAGCCACTCGAACTGTCGCGCGGGCGCGAGCGAAGCGATAGCGCCGCTCCGATAGCTGTACCAGAGGAGGGTCGTGCCGCCGACGAGGACCGCCATCGCGAGGACGTGGAGGGTTCGAATCGGGAGGGCTGCCATAGCTGTCGCTTCACCGGCAGGTCGCAAAGAATCAGGGGGTCACTCCGACCGGTCGACTGTCACTACGTCCTCGCCCGTCGCCACGTTGTACCGTGTCGACGGGTCGACGGTCAGGCTGACGACGCCGCTGTCAAGTGCGTCTGGGCGCTCGAACCGTGCCACCGTTGTGCGGGCGGTGTAATCGGCGGTGTAGACGCAGGGCCGGGTGTAACAGCCGAAGGCGTGGATTCCGGTGTCGGTCGCCTCGATGCGTTTCAGATGGGGCAGTATCGACCCCGATCCCCAGCCGGTCTGGACGACAAGGACGGCCCGGCGCTCGAAGTCCGTCTCCGAAACGAACGCGTGAATTTCGTCCCTCTCGTCGTCGAGTCGATCGACATCGTCGGGCCCGGTCAACAGTGTCGCATAGAGCTGTTTGCCGTTTCCGCCGCTGTCGTCGCCGGGAGAGAACTGTAGCCCTTCCTCGCGAAACACCGTTCCCCGCGCCGGCCGCTGGTCGAACGCCAGCGACGGCTCGGCCGGCATGTTGGCACAGAGGTACAGCGGGTCGTAGTCCTCGTTCTGCCCGTCTCCCGAGCACGTGGGCTCCTCAGTGTCGTACGGCGGCGCGTCGACCCGCTTGACGCCAGCGGGGAGTCTGTTTGGCGTCCGGGTCGGGGTTTCGTTCTCGGTGTCGGTCGGTGTGCCCTGGTCGGTGCCGTTTCGCGGCGTTGGCGTCGTCGCGCCGCCGTCGCCGCCAGCCCCGGGAGCGAGACAGCCGCCGAGGACGGTCGCCGCGAGGCCCCCGACCAGCCCCAGTGTCTCGCGTCTCGTTCGGTTCATACGAGACGCTCCGATCGGCGCGGATGTATCCTTTCTGTACGCTCAAACTCGCGTTGTAGTTGTCATGGACTGTGTCCATGCCCGTGACCTCGCCCAGAGCGATGTCGACCGCCGACAGACCCTTGCAAAGCGAACGGCTACGAACGACACGTGTCGATTCGCGTCTTCCCATGATACCACCGCTCGTCCGCCGCTGTCCGGAGTGCCGTCACGTGACCTGGAGCCGCCGGTTCACTGCGGTCGCCGACGGCGGGAGCGGCTCGCGGCTCGTCGAATGCCCCGCCTGCGGACATCAGTTTTCAACAGTCGACACCCCGTGGTTGCAGTAATCGGTCTGCCAAAGCCGGCCGTGACTGCCTACTGCCTACACCACGTCGCCCCGAACCGTCGCTCCCTCCTGCTGTGCCCGGTACTCTTTGACCGCGTCGGCGGCGTCGCCGGCCTCCGTCTCGTCCATCCCGAGCATCGACAGCGACTGGGGCAGCGTCGGGAAGACGAACTCGTTGTCACGGAGCTTCTGGAACGCCTCCGGCGACCGTTCGCCGTCGAGCCACAGGCAGGCCCCGCGCGGGTCCAGAATCTGCTCGTAGTCGTTTCGCATCTTCGCCCCCTTGAGCCGCTGGGTGACGTTGTCCTCGAAGGAAGCGTTACACACTTCCAGATGGACCGGCTCGTCGTCGTTCAGGAGGTGGGCGGCGAGGCACTTTTCGGGCGCAGCGTGGCCGTTGGCGTTCGCGCGGATGTACTCGGGATGCTCGTCGGCCCACGCGGCGCGGACGGTCTTGCCGACGCCGTCGACGCCGTGACTGCGCTGGAACTCCTCGGCGCGCTCCGGCGCGTCCTTGAACAGGATGTCCTTGGTGACGTACACGTCCAGTCGCTCGACCGGGTCCAGCCCGAGCGCCACGTCGCCGTACACCCACACCTCCCGGACCGGGACCGGCATCGTCTCCGCTTCGACCGTCGTGACGATCTCCTCGACGCGCTCGACTGCCTCCGGACGGTCCATACTCATTGTCCCCTCTACCGGTCGGGCGGCCTAAACGCTGACTCTCCGCGCCCGTCGCGTTGCGGCTCGCCATGCCACCTTGTGATGCTCACCGACGAACGTGATCGGCCGCGATTTTGCTCCCTTTGACGCAGGCGACGGTGCCAAGCCCCGGCCAGGTGGTGTCGCCCGCGAGGTAGAACCCCTCGATACCGATGTTCTGTGGCACAGCCCCCTGGTTCGCGTTTGCCCGCGTCTGCTTGTACCCGCCGACAGCCCCGCGGGGTCGCTTCGTGAACTGCTCGTAGGTGACCGGCGTCGCCACCTCGGAGACGACCGGGTCGGTCCCGAGGTCGGGATAGACGGTCCGGCCGCCCGCCAACAGTTGCTCGCGAGCGGCCGCCTTCTGTTCCCCGTAGGCCGCCTCGTCAAGGCCTTGCCACGGCTCGACTGCACAGTGGGTGGATAGCATGACTGCCCGGTGCCCTGCCGGTGCGCTCACGTCGTCACCCGGCGCGGAGACGGAGACGAACATGTTGTTCCCGTTGCCCAGCGGCTCGTCGTAGGCCTGCAGAATTTGGTGGTGCGTCCGCTCGCGGCTGTCGACCTCGGCTGCCGGGACACCGAGAAACAGCACGAGTGCGCTCCCCTCGTGGGCTTGCAGCATCGAACAGTAGTCGTCGAGTCTGTCGCCGACGACCGTCGGTGCGAGGCTTCTGGTAACGGGAACTGGGACAGTGCTGACGACCTGGTCTGCGTGGACCGGACCAGCCGCCGAGTCCACGCGAAAGCCGCTGTTGGAGCCGGTCACCGCAGTCACGGTTCGACCGGTCTCGACTCGCCCGCCGATGTCCGTGTACTGGTCGACGAAGGACTCCCAGAAGCCGTACATCCCGCCGGTCGCCCGGCCCAGCCCTGTCCGACGGATCGTCATTCCAAGGACGGCGTTTAACAGCGGCGCGTCGTCGAGCGTGGCATGGACCGTATCCTCGACGAGCATCGAGACGACTGCTCGGAGCGGTCGGTCGTCGTACACGCCGTGGGCGCGCATCGCGTCGGCCATCGTCCAGCGGAGATATCTGGCCAGCGGCAGGTCCCGAAGGCCGACCGCGCGGGCGTTCCGAACGAGATCGCCGACGCTCCGTATCGGCATCTTGACGTCTGTTCTGGTGAGCCGCCAGAGCCGCGCCGAGAGGTCGTCGATGAAGTCGTAGAACGCGAGATGTCGCTTGTCGTCGCCGAGTTTCGTACGCCGCTCGGCGTCCCAGTCAGTCTGGTCGCGGTACAGCGTCACTGTCCGGTCCGGCAGCCAGACGTCGTAGGCGTCCTGTCTCTCCATTGGTGGGGATTCGAAGCCGACAGTCGACAACAGCTGGCCGCCGACACCCCCCGTGACGAAATCCACGAGTGTCGTCGCGCCGACATCGAACCGGAACCCCGCCCGCTCGTAGTAGCCCGCACAACCACCGACGCTGTGGTGCTGTTCGAGAACGACCGTCGAGTAGCCGTCTGCCTGCAATCGTGCGGCCGTGCTCATACCGGCGACACCGCCTCCGATGACGGCCACGTCCGCGGATTCAGTTCCCATGACGCCCCACCTGTGAGAGTATCCCGTACCCACTCGTCGCGGTGAGGACTGTGACTCGTCCGAGTTCGTTTTGCCGGCACAGACTCATTGGCCCAGCTACATGTGTGACGGTCTAAATAGTATCTACCGGGAGCCGAACACTCATCTGCCAGTGCGGTGTCTCCGCCGTTATGTCATCCCTCCAGACGCAGTTCCGGGATCTGGCGACGTGGGCCGCGGACTCCTCCCCGCTGTACGCCCATCTCTGCCGCGAGGCGGCTGAAGACAGCGATATCCTCGACATCGCAGCGACCGTTCCCGAAAGTCGCCAGGCCCCGCATCTCCTGCTGGCTGCGGTGCAGTACCTGCTCGACCGGCATCCCAACCACCGGCTGGCCGAGTACTACCCGAGCATTACCCAGACGGCACACGACCCCGATGACGGGTGCTTCCCAGCGTTCCGCGAGTTCTGTCTCGACCGTGCCGACGATATCCGACCGCTCCTGCGGACCCGGCGCACGCAGACGAACGCAGTGCGGCGTAGCGCGGTCCTCTATCCGGCTATTGCACGGGTGGCCCGCGCCGCTGACGGGCCGCTTGCGCTGGTGGAGCTCGGGCCAAGCGCCGGCCTGAACCTGCTGTTTGACCGCTACCGCTACGATTACGACGGTCGTGTGGTCGGCAACAGCGACTCGCCGGTCACCATCGGGAGCAGCGTCCGACGTGGCGACCCGCCGCTTCCGGAAACGCCGCCCGCTATCCGCTCCCGGGTCGGTCTCGACCGCAATCCGCTCGACGTGACCGACGAGGCCGACAGGGACTGGCTCCGCGCGCTCGTCTGGCCCGAACACGGGGCGCGGCGCGCCGTTTTAGACGGTGCGCTGGCCGTTGCGCGGGACGACCCGCCCGAGCTTATCGAGGGCGATATGCTCGATGACCTGCCGGCGCTGCTCGACGAGATTCCGTCCGACGTCCCGGTCTGTGTCGTCAACACGCTCGTGCTGTATCAGGTCCCGGCGGAACTGAGCGAGGCGCTGACGGCGTTTCTCGAAGAGTTGATGGCCCAGCGCCCGCTGCACTGGCTCACCGGTCAGCGGGACCTGTCGGGCGGCGAGTCGGTGAGGCTGGACTGGAGGCGCTGGACTGATGACGGCATCGAAACGACACGTCTCGTCGACTACGAGCCACACGGGGCGTGGCTATCGTGGCGGCCCTGAGCGCACCAACTGGCTACCCACGCCGGCAACACGACGGGCGGCTGTCAGGCGTTCACCCGGGCTTATGTCTCCGCCGCGGGAACGTCGCGTATGCAGATTCGCGTGTACGACGAGGGGGCTACCCAGGACTGCCTGCTCGTCCTCGGCTGGGGGAACCGCTGCCGACACCAGAACGTCCAGTGGCTCGTCGACCAGCTTGCGGCGGCATACCGCGTCCACGCCGTCGAACTACCGACACATATCACCGACTACCGGCGGGAGTGGGTCGGTCCGGTTCAGGAGTACACCGCCGACCTCGGCAGGTTCGACCTGCTGGGCCACAGCGCGGGCGGGCTGACAGCGGCCCACATCGACGCCGATGGCATCGGCAATCGGGTGTACCTGAGCCCATGGTGGGACACCGACCTGCCGGCTCCGCGGTCGGTACTCGACGCTGTCGCGTCCCTGCCGATCACGAAACCGTTCATCCCTATCGATACCTTGGACGCCGATGCTATCGGCGACCTGGCGACGGCCCAGCAACTCGCGGAGGCTCCGTCGTCGGTTTCGCCCGCCTTCCTTCGGACGGTGTTTCGTGCCCAGCGGTCCCTGCCGCCGGCCCGGGACGCCGCCGCGGCGTTTTGCTCGCTCACGGACACAGTCGTCGACCCGCGTGCCGTCGGCGAGCGCCTGCCGGCCGACCGCATCCGGCTGTACGACGGCGGCCACGAACTGTTCTCGTCGAGCGGCCGCGAGGACACCGTCGAGATGGTCCTCGACGCGTTACAGCACGGCCCCGACACGCTGTGAGTGTGGCTGTGATCGATTCGGTACGACCTGGCCTGTCGTGGCCGAGACGAAACCCTCTCACCATTGCGGCCACGACTACTCGTCACGATGGAGTGCGACAAATGCGGCGAGAACGCGGTGTTACATGCGGCCTATTCCGGGCTTCACCTCTGTGAGTCTCATCTCTGCCGAGCGGTCACAAAACGGGTCCGCCGTCGCATCCGCGAGGACGGGCTCGTGTCCGACGACGCCACAGTCGAAGACCCCGAGACATGGGTAATTGGCCTTTCGGGCGGCAAAGACAGCGTCGTTCTCACGCAGATTCTGCACGACACGTTCGCCGAGGACCCCCGCATCGAACTGGTCGCCCTTTCTATTCACGAGGGCATCGAGGGATACCGCGACGCGAGTTTGGAGGCCTGCGAGGAACTGACCGACGACCTCGGCATCGAACACGTCACCGTCTCCTACGTCGAGGAGTTCGGCGTCCAGATGGACGACGTCGTCGAGGACGACCCCGAGGGGATGGCCGCCTGCGCCTACTGTGGTGTGTTCCGCCGTGACCTCCTCTCGAAGTACGCGGACGAACTCGACGCGGACAAACTGCTGACCGGCCACAACCTCGACGACGAGGCCGAGACGGCACTGATGAACTTCCTCGAAGGCGATATCTCACAGATCGCCAAGCATTTCGAAGCGTCGCTGGGACCGTTCGACTCGTCCGCCGACGCACCGACGGAGCAGACGCGTGAGGCGCAAGACCACCACATCCCACGGGCCAAGCCGCTCCGTGACATCCCGGAGAAGGAAGTCGCGCTGTACGCCCGGTTCGAAGATCTCCCGGCGCACATCACCGAATGTCCCCACGCCGAGGAGGCTTACCGCGGCGAGATACAGGAGCTCATGCTTGGCCTCGAAGAGAACCACCCCGGAACCCGCCACTCGATTATGGCCGGCTACGAAAAACTCGCCGCGTTAGCCGCCGACACCTACGGCGGCGAGAACAGCGACACCGACTACGGCGAGTGCGACAACTGCGGCGCACCGACGGCGCGGGACCTCTGCCGGAAGTGCAATCTGCTGGACGCGCTGGAAGCGGTCTGACCGAAGTCCGTCTGTCAGACACCGCTGAGTAAAGGCGTCGCTCACGACCGAGAAACCGAAAGAAGAACCGCGGACGTCGCTACTTGTTCGTCCGGATGACGTCGAGTCCGTTGTTCTTCTCGCGCTGGTCCTGCCCGCCGTCGGTCTCGCTGTAGCCGGTGGTTCGACCGCCGCTGTTCTGACTCCCGCTGTTCGGGGCGGGGCTGTCGAAGCTTTCGACGTTGTCGGACGCGTCGAAGGACGTGTCGTCACCGACTTCCTGAATTGCTTCGCGGGACTTGTTGGCCTGCTTCTGGGTCGTCGGGCCGAGTACCTGGGCGGACTGGACGCCGGTCATGATGGCCATGACTCGCACCTTGCCCTTGTACTCTTCCTGAATCCGCGCGCCCCAGATGACGTTGGCGTCGGCCTCGAGCCGCTCGGTGATGTTCTGTGCGATGCCCTCGGCCTCCTTCAGCGTGAGGTCCGGGCCGCCAGTGATGTGGACCAGGCCGCCGCTTGCGCCGCGGTAGTCGACGTCAAGCAGCGGATGGTTCATCGCGTCCTTGACGACCTCCTCGGTCTTGTTCTTGTCCTGGGTCTCGCCGACCAGCATCACCGCGACGCCGCCCTGGTTCATGATGGATGTCATGTCGGCGTAGTCGAGGTTGATGAGGCTCGGCTGGGTGATGGTCTCGGAGATGCCCTTGACGGTCTCGGCGATGATCTGGTCCATCACGGAGAACGCCTTGCCGATTGGCAGGTTCGGGACGTAATCGAGCAGGCGGTTGTTGTCCAGCACGATGATGGAGTCCGCCTCGTTGCGGAGCTTCTCCAGGCCTTCCTCGGCCTTGACCGTCCGCGCTCGCTCGACGTTGAACGGCGTCGACACCATGCCGACGACGATTGCGCCCTGTTCCTTGGCAATCTTCGAGACGACCGGGGCCGCGCCAGTCCCCGTGCCGCCACCCATGCCGGCGGTGACGAACACGAGGTCAGCGTCGCCCAGCACTTCCTTGATAGTGCCCTGTGCCATCTCCGTGGCGCGCTCGCCCATCGATGGGTCACCGCCGGCCCCGAGGCCGTTGGTGAGGGACTTGCCGACCAGAATCTTCGTGTCGGCTTCGATCATCTTGAGGTGCTGTTTGTCCGTGTTGATGGCCACGGTGTCAGCGCCCTCGACGCCGATGTTGTACAGGCGGTTGACCGTGTTGTTGCCGGCGCCACCACAGCCGACGATGACGATGCGCGGGTCTCCGAACCCGTCGACGTCCTCGTCGGACATCTTCTTCTTTTCTTGCTCGTCGCGTTCGAGGGCCTCGTTGACGATATCCTGCATCGTTACACCTTGGCCCAGGACCGCTTCTTTTCGGAGGCCTGTTCGGAGCCTTCTTCGGCGAGCATCTCCCGAACCGCCGAGCGAATCGCTTCGCTCCGATTGGGGTACTCGCCCGTCTCGACCATTTGTTCGACCTCTTCAATCTGCTGCTTCGGAATCCGTAGTGTCACACGCTCCATGTTTGGTAGTTTCCCCTTGGGTAAGACGGCCCGGACGGGACCTGTTTACGCCCCGCACGAGTGTTTACACAGCGAAACCGCAGTACGAGGGCGGCATCCCCTCGCGTTCGTCGCTGTGTAAGACGACCGTCTTACGCAGAATAAACCACTGACCCTGATGTATTAAAACTTACGGGCAGTGTCATACACTTTCCCGTTTACGGCGTCTGAGCGCGTCTATCGCGTGCAAACGCTGGTTTAGGTCTGGTCGAGGACATCCGCCGCAGGCGTTCGTCTCCCACAACCCGGGCAGAATCCCCAGTCCGACCGGAGTTCGTCGCCGCAGTCACAGAACACCCGGCGGGACGCTTTCTCACCGCAGTTCGGGCAGTAAACGTGGTCAGAACCCAAGTTTTCACCACATTGCGCACACGTCTTACGTTCTTCCGTCTCGGCTCTGTCCCGTGTTTCCGCTTCTGTCTTACGCCCGCTCGTATCAGACGTTTGACTTTCGTCGTGGGACCGTCCGCTCTCGGTGCTTTCCCCTCGGCTGCCGGCGCGCTGTTGCTCGGTTTCGGCGCTCGCTGCCCCCGCGCTTACGCCGTCTAACGAGATGTTTACGTTGACATCCTGCGGTTGCGAGCGCGGTTGTCGCGTTTGCAGCCGGTCGGCGATGATACTGTCGACGCGGTCTTCGATGAGCTCGTCGATCGTCTCGGCGTCGGTCACGGACTCCGACGCCGCCGACGGTGGTTCCGACGCTGACGGTGACGCGTCTCCGAGATACTCCCGGAGTGCTTCGCGCATGACCTCGCTCTTCGAGGCGTCGAATGCCTCGAGTTGGTCGATGAGGTCGTCGTCAGCACGGAACGTTATCTTACTCATCGGGCTCGATGAGGGTATTATACAGGCTGGTATTTTAATCTTCCCGCGCTGTCTGACGCCCGTCAGCTACCGGCATGACGCGATACATCTCTGTTCGGTCGGACACCGTTCGTAGACCGTTTCGGTCCGCCTATCGGAAGATCGGAAGCGGGGTCAGACGTGTCTGACACCAGCCGGTGTGTCACTCCGCGTCGTGTGACCGTTCGGCGCACCCTCTACGAATAACAATCCTTAAGTCTGGACGGCGGGGTATTTTCGGGTGTCGACCGCCCTTAGCTCAGACTGGTAGAGCAGTCGACTGTAGATCGACTTGTCCCCCGTTCAAATCGGGGAGGGCGGACTTCCTACCCTTGCTATCCAGATTCACAGGATAGCGCCCCGATTCGGCGCTATACTGCTCCGAAAACGCCTCGGGGTTCACTTGGTCATCAAGTCCAGTCGTAGCCATCTGGTGGTTCATCGTGGCTGAAGAGAGGAACGCGCTTAGACCTTAGCGTACGAATTCACGAGTGACGAGGCCAGAAATTGCTTCACCGGGTTACTTACCAAACCCAGACAACATCAACATACATGACCATGAATGAGGGTGTACACGTCACTTGGAAGATTAACAGAGAAGCAATTACGAACGAAGACGGTGAAATTGACCCTGGCAAACGCAGCGGGCTAAAATCCGAAGTACAGGAGAAGTTTGACGAAGACATTGAGACAACGTTGGGTGTTGCTGAAGAAGCGGAACCGGGTACAACAATTGCCCTTTGTGCTCTCGTATTAGGCTCAATCCGGACTGCGATAATGGTCAAGGAGTATCTGGATTCCCGAGAAGAAACTGACAAAGTCGAGGTTACGACAGCAGATGGAAGCTTCGTTGAAGTTACCGGCTCTAATGGTGAGACGGTCGTTGAAATCACATCTCCCGATGGAGATACTGAAGTGGTAAAAGTGGACCGCTAAAGCCTATTCAGTGGTGGTTTGAAACCCATCTATATTTTCCTGCCACGAATATAGTCCTCTACATCCTCCAGTAACCGTCCGACGTCATCGGGGTCGGGGTCTTCTTCATTTGCATGGGCACAGTCCGCCCGAATATCGGCAAGATGTTGGAGGTGCTTCTCAGGCGTGGAGTCAATCTCATCGGCCTCGTATAATTTCTGAGCCAAAGCCGCAATTCCATCGTTGTAGTTGTAGCTGATTTCCGCGTTAGCATTCTCGCACTTCATTAAGAGGTATCTCTCTAAAGCGATACCTGCGACCACTCCACTTGCTCTAACCTCCCCCTCATCAAAGAGGTCTCTTGCAGTATCAAGCTCGCTTTGAGAGACTTCTTCGGATATCTGCCGTCTTACCTTCAGTTCTTCAACTCGAATCTTGGATGGGATTGACTGGAGAATACTACGCTGAGAATCAAAATCCGCATTTTGAGCATTCAGTACCTTTTGAGTATCTGACCGAGCATCTTTGTCCAACTGAAGTCTCTCTTTGAACTCCGAGTAATGTTGCTCAAAGTCCTCTAGGCGATTCGGGAGATAGTCAGAGATGAGAGGGGTGGCTGAATTGTACCAAACCTCGTATTTTTGCAATGCCTCTCGTTGAAGTTCTTCTAGCTCGTCAGAGGGGGTATCCCAAAATCTACCTCCCACGACTACCATATCGCCAGGTCCGTTAGCCGAATGGGTCCCAATTCGATTGAAAAAATCCGTATATAATGCTTCAATAGATTCGGCATCACCCTCTAATCGTTCAACTTCTTTCTCAATAGCTTCAACTGGGGCAGCCATATGGTATACTCGAAATCATAATCGCTTAGTCTTTTTCTTGACCTGACCAGCCCGGTCCCATTGACCTATGAATTAGCTCTATTCGTTTTCCTCAGGCGATTTTAGAGTTATCGAGCAGAAGACGATTGCTCGCTATTCAATCGCTTCCTCGCCGCGCTCAGTGAATCTCAGGAACTCCCATCCTCGACGAAGGACCTCCACGATTCGAGCGCATCCGCTTTCTGACTCTCTGGGTCATCCAGAACGCCGACTTCCTTGAGCATCCGGAATATCGTCTTGTCGCGTTTCCGAATCTCATCGAGGAGGGCGGCTTCCTTCTCGTGGCTTCCGTGTTCGGTGAAGATAGTCTCGGTCAGCCCGGAGACGTTCTCGACGTAGTCGCTGGCCTTACTGACGATGTGGAGTTCGATAGCGATTCGCCGGGTCATCACCCTATCCAGATAATCGACGTCCCCCGAACGCGCTCGAATCCGGTCCTGAATCGAAGCGGAGACATCCCGGACATACTCCTTCTGCTCTCGTGGGAGGGACTGGAAGTAGTGATGGGGGTCGGCGTTCAGGGCGTGAGTCTGAGCGTTCTGGTTCCCCTTCGGCGCTCCAGTCGAAGCCCCTCCATGATACTTACAACGCCCTTCACCGAGATGGTCGGTTCCCTTCCCGGCGGTGGCGTTGCAGTATCCAGCGAAGACCGTCTCCTCACTCTCGTCGTCGCGCTCGACTTTCTTCCCGTTGCATTGCTCGTCTGGCTCGATTCTCGGAACCTCGTCAGGCTCGTTGCCGAGGTACTGCTCTTCTTGCTCGATGGTCATGGTCTATGGAGTTGATGTATGATGTGAGGGGTGGGCGAGGGCGTTAGAGCGTTGAGCATCCCTTCCCCACCATTCGGGAGGGGGACGGCTACGGGGAATCTACGAATGAAATCGTCCCTACTGTTCTCCATCGGAAACATGGGGAATCCTCTACCACCAGATATGGGTATCCCCGACTGGCTTTCCTGAGGGGCGTGGGGATTCATCCAGTAGCTCGAACGCCTCTTCGGTACTGACTCCGAGTTCTTCGGCGACTTCCTCAGTCGAGACGGCGGGATTGGTGACGGACTTCTCCATCTTCACGACTGTATCTGCGTCCTCGGGCGTCACTTCCTGAGCTTCACTCATCGTTGCCCCCGTGGTCCCAGCCACCGACCGGAACCTCCTCTGTCCGTCGGTCATAGTGCTTGTCGAGAACATCCTGCCCCACATCCATCCGGTCGGAGACGACCTTCTCGGGAACGTCCTCGGTCAGGAAGTGAGTGATAGCCCCTCTCCGGATTGAGTGGGGGCTGACGCTCGAAGGGCACTTGCTACGATATCCGTATTTGGTCGCCTCGCAGTCCCGTTCTCGCCGGTCATGCGGGCAATGGTCTCCATAGTAGCAGGGGCGAGTGACCGTATAGACTCTCTCGCGCATGGTCGATATCGTCAATCGGCCTTGCTCCGAAGCGAAGAGAGGTTCTCGGTCGTTCTCATCAGTGACCTCGGGACGATTGTGGTCAATCCAGTCTTCGAGGACTTCGCAGAGGTACTGACTGAGAGCGACCATCCGTTCCCCCTCGGATTTGTTCTTAAGAGGCGTCTCGGTATCCGGTCGATGGGTGAGACTGAGACGTTGCTCCTCGGAATCGAAGTCCTCGATGTCCAGCGAATAGACCGCTCCGATTCGGAGTCCAGTATGCCAGAGAAGTTCGACCAGCGTATGGGAGCGAGAGGCATACTCAAATCGGCGGAGATATTCCAGCACGTTCTCGGCCTGCCCCGACCGAAGTGTCTCCTCTCGGCGCTCCTCTTCCTTCGATGGCGTCGGGAGGAGAATCTTCTCGTGAAATCCCTCCTCGACTGCATCGATGGATTCGTACCACTTGATGAAGACTCGGAGCGATTTCAGTTGCGTCCGGAGACTGACCTTGTTCAAGTCCCCATCCTCCTTACGCCAGAGTCGGAACTTATGGAGAGTCCGACCATCGAGTTCGTTCAGATTGTCGAGCCCATTATCCTCGGCCCAGCGAATGAGATGCCGGAGTCGATAGTCGTCTGCCTGTACCGTTCCTTCTGAGACTTGTCCACGCCGGTCGGCCAAGAACATCTCCTTGGCTTCCGAGGGCGTGAGGGGTTCGAGTTCCTTCGTCATGATTGCCTCGAACCACCAGAAGGCGTGAGGATTGTCTCTTTATTTCAGAGACTTGTCACCCGTTCAAATCGGGGAGGGCGGACTTGGTTTTCAGTCGGTGTCGAGTGACTGTGAACAGGACTTGGTCTGTCGCATGACTTCGGACAACGGCGCTACGTGAGACAACCCTGTTCCAGCAGATCCGTGAAATAAAATCGTCGGGGACGGCTCAGTACAGCGTCAGAACCGCTCGCTCATCGCCGCCAGCCCAGCGTCCACGTCCACGGTCGCGCCCTGCTCTCCGAGCGCGTTGCCCAGTGCCGTCAGCAGGTAGCTGACGTTCTGCCGTCGGGCCGAATGGCCCATGCAGCCGATCCGCCAGATGTCGCCCGCCAGTGCGCCCAGACCGCTGGCGATTTCGAGGTCGTACTCGTCCAGCAGGTGCTGGATGACTGCGCCGTCGTCGACGCCGTCGGGCACGCGGATGGTGTTCAGGCTCGGGAGCCAGAAGTCGTCGGGGGCGTTCATCTCAAGTCCCATGCCCTCGACGCCGGCTTTCAGCGCGCCAGCGACGCGCAGGTGGCGGTCCCAGCGTTCTTCGATGCCTTCCTCGGCGACGAGGCGAAGCGCCTCACGGAGCGCATACACGTTCGTAATCGGGGCCGTGTGATGGTAGGCGCGTTCCTCGCCCCAGTACCCTTCCAGCAGCGAGATGTCCAGGTACCAAGAGCGGGCCTCTGACTCGCGGGAGAGGACCTTGTCCATCGCGTCGTCGTTGAGCGTGAGCGGGCTCGCGCCCGGCGGACAGGAGAGGCACTTCTGCGGGCCGGAGTAGGCCACGTCGATGCCCCACTCGTCGACGCGGAGTTCGACGCCGCCCAGCGAGGTCACGCTGTCGGCGATGACCAGCGCGTCGTTCGCGTGGGCGATATCAGTGAGTTCGGGCACGGACGGCTGGAGGACGCCGGTGCTGGTCTCGGCGTGGACGAACCCGAACACGTCCGGACTGTGTTCGTCGAATGCCGCTTCGACCGCCGCCGGGTCGAGCGGCTGGCCCCAGGGGGCGTCGACGGTGACGACGTCGCCGCCCGCGCGCTCGGCCATGCTTGCCATCCGGTCGCCGAAGTAACCGTTCGTCGGGACGAGCATCGTATCGCCCGGTTCAACGACGTTGCCGATGGCAGCCTCCATCGCCGCGGAGCCGGTCCCGGAGACCGGAATCGTCCACTTGTTGTCCGTTCGGAACGTGTACCGGAGGAGGTCCTGAACCTCGTCCATGATCTCGATGAACGAGGGGTCGAGGTGGCCGACCAGCGGCGTGCTCATCGCCTTGAGCACACGTGGGTGCACGTCGCTCGGGCCGGGACCCATCAGCGTTCGGTCCGGTGGTGTCAACTCATCGACAGTAGGTGCCTCATCCATAGCGTGTGTTACCTGATGACTGGGCATTAAAATCCGCGGTCACGACTCTCTGGTCAGGGCAAGGTCGGCTTCACAACTTCGCTGGGACGACAACCTCCCGTTCCAAAACCTCTCTCAAAGATCACGTTTGTGTTGCCAGTCACCAGCGGACACAACCCTCCCCCATAATCGTAACCGCAAGACAGCGACGATATGATGTGCATGAACGATCTGCCCTGTTTTTACTCTCGTACTGCGAAGGGAGTGTGTGGTCGTCGATGGGATTGTTCGATAACGCCGTGTCCCCTGGGGAGGAACCGAGACGCCGGTACACCTGTCTGGTGTGCCAGGCGTCGTTCGACGTTCAGTACCACTCGTGTCCGGACTGCGGTGCGTACGACATCCGCCGGACGAAGTGGCTCACGTAGCCCCCGGCGTCCACGTTGGCACGTCCACCGGACTGCCTGCTATCGGGCTACACTGCCCTTTTTTAGATTGGTGCCGCGTACCACAGCCACCAAGTGACCGCCGACGGTACGGCTATACGTGAACCGACGACAGTTAGGGACGACAGGGTACGACGTGACAGCTGTCGGACTTGGGACTTGGAATATCGGTGGTGACTGGGGCGACGTCTCGGCGGAGGAAGGCCGAGAAACGATCCGGACCGCGCTCGATGCTGGCGTCCGTTTCATCGACACCGCCGACGTGTACGGTGACGGCTTCAGCGAACAGCGCATCGCCGACGTGCTCGACGAACGCGAGGTCCGCGACGAGGTGACCGTCGCGACGAAGGCCGGTCGCCGACTCGACCCCCATACGGCCGAGCGCTACAACTACGACAACCTCTCCGAGCACGTCGACCGCTCGCGGGAGTACCTCGGGACCGACACGCTGGAACTCCTGCAACTGCACTGTCCGCCGACAGACGCCTACTACCGGCCCGAGACGTTCGACGCCCTGGCGCGGCTGAAAGACGAGGGGAAAGTCGAGCACTGCGGCGTCAGCGTCGAACGCGTCGAGGAAGCACTGAAAGCTATCGAGTATCCCGGCGTCGAGACTGTCCAGATAATCTTCAACATGTTCCGCCAGCGACCCGCGGAGCTGTTCTTCGAGGAGGCCAAGCGCCGCGACATCGGCGTCATCGTCCGTGTCCCGCTGGCCTCCGGACTCTTGACTGGCAAGCTCTCCCGGGACATGGAGTTCCCCGAGAACGACCACCGGAACTTCAACATCGAGGGCGAGGCGTTCGACCGCGGCGAAACCTTCGCCGGCCTCCCGGTGGACGCGGGCTTCGACGCCGTCGACGACCTCCGCGAGCACGTCCCCGAGCGGATGACGATGGCCCAGATGGCGTTGCGCTGGATTCTGGACCACGACGCGGTGTCGACCGTCATCCCCGGCTCGACCTCGCCGGAGCACGTCCGGGCGAACGCAGCAGTCAGCGACATGGACCCGCTCTCGAATCAGGTCCATGGTGCGGTGCGTGACATCTACGAGGCGTACGTCTTCGACGACGTCCACCACCGCTGGTAATCGCCTGCGTGACAGAACTGTTCGAGAAATGCGGATCGAACGGACGTCGAAGGCCGATGCCGGGTGGGCAAACCCGGCGTGAAACCGTCCCGTACAGGGGAGCATGGGACGGTGGGCGTCGGGAGAGTACGAGCACGCACTGTGCTCGCATACAGTCTTCCGTGCGATCCGATGTTTGTTATACAGCTCTTTACGTGGTGACAGTGGACAGACTGGGCGACAGGGGGACGCTACTGCACTTCGGTCACGTCAACTGGAAATCTATCGCCGTTGCACACCGAAACTGGTGCTCTGGAAGGAGTTGCAGCCGTTGGCTCCGATCATCATGACCGGTTCCGGCGAACTAGCCACCCGCTACCGGCCGGACTGTGGTGAATCACTCTTCGGTGGTGAGTTTCGGACCGGGCTTCCAGGTGTTGCCTTCGAGGACAACGAGGTCGTAGCGTTCGAGCACCTGAAGCGTATCGACGACCGCCTGAGCGTCGAAGGAGACGGCCATATCCTCGGGCAGCTGCTGGGCAATTGCACTGCGTGTCCCACCGTCCATCCGAACCACCGTATCAAGCAACTGTTCGAGGTCGTCGAGTAGCGAGACGAGCGACGTCGACCCCTCGTCTTCTGTCGCCAGTTTCGACATGACTTCGTCGTAATTCCCCGATATCTCCATCGATACTGACACGGTCTCGTCTTCGATGTCTTCTTCGTCTCCCATAGGGACAAATATATGCACACTTGTAGAAATACGTTTCCATATTTGTTACAACAGACGCATCTACCGGCTGTTTCACTGCAAAAGCGAGTTGTATGGGTGTTATTGTCTCTCCAATATGTGTAGTTATAACTACGTTCGGGGGCACTTTTTTGGTCTAATATAAGACCAAAACCGTTCATTCAGCAGTCGATATCTCTACCTAACTCTCAGTTATCGGAATAGTTGAATACATATCGAATATTTAGATCTATACCTCTGACCAAATCTGTTACCGTGGTCTCGGTAATATCACACCACCAAAGACGCACTGCCTTGTTGTGATCGTTCGGATAGGTCGAACGATATCGAAAGCGCCTGCGTCGTAGCGTAAGCCTGGCCCGGTGGCAGTCAACTAGTCCACGTCAACTGGTAACCCTGCCGCCGGACCGGTGTATCCGCTCCCACGGGCGACACACGCTCGGGCAGTCTGCCCTCGCTTGTCCTACTAGATAACAAAAGTACGGTTATTATTCCACTGTACTGAGAAGTCCCTGTTTCTCCCGCTGGACCGGGCTATCGGCGAGCCACAGTGCCGTGGAACACTGTCAGTTTCAGTATACGGAACAAGCAACACATCGATTGTGTTTGCTCCCGGTGCGCTCTGCGTTTGCCGGCAATGAACCGTCATCATAAGAGACCGCGGCAAGCGCGTACAGCTATATATGCGCCCATTTCGCGGGGCGGTGTAGTCCGATGGCTGGCCACCCGTTGCTTTCACTGTATTCGGCATCTGTTCGAGAATACGAACCGCCGACAGCGAAGTGCGACTGCGCGAGTGCCAGCCGGCGACGGACACGTGGTGGCAGCACAGGCTACCAAATTCAGTTCGCCACGCCCGTTCAATGGATACCGACGTACGCCTCCGTGATGTAGTCGTTGTCCCGGAACGCTGTGGCGGAGCCACTGAGCTCGACCCGACCGGATTCCAGCAGCGAGAGCCGGTGGGCGTGGCGTAGCGCGAACGTGGCGTTCTGCTCGACGAGCAGGAGCGTCTGGCCCTGCTCGTTCAGCGTCTCGATAGCGTCGCTGATGTCGTCGATGATGACGGGAGCCAGCCCGAGCGTCGGTTCATCGAGAACGAGTAACTCTGGGTCGCCCATCAGCGCCCGTCCGACGGCCAGCATCTGCTGTTCGCCGCCGCTCATGGTCTGGGCCTCCTGGTCCCGGCGGTCGTCGAGCCGCGGGAACAGGTCATACACCATGTCCAGGTCGGCCCGGACGGCATCGCGGTCCTCGCGGAACTGCGCGCCCATGCGCAGGTTCTCGTGGACCGAGAAAAACGGGAACAGGTCGCGGTCCTCGGTACAGTAGACGAGGCCGTCGGTGACCAACTGCTGTGGGTCGAGGTCGGCCACGTCTCGCCCGTTGAACCGAATCGTCCCGTCGTAGTCGAGGAAGCCGGCGACGGCATCCAACAGCGTCGTCTTTCCTGCGCCGTTGGGGCCGATGATGCCACCGATTTCCCCTCGCTCGACGGTCAGTGAGACGCCGTCAAGCGCCTGAGACTTGCTGTAGTACACGTCGAGGTCCGCGATTTCGAGCAGTGGGTCGCTCATTGGACCGCACTCACCTCCCCGGCGAGGTAGGCGTCCTGGACCCGTTCGTCACCGACGATGTCGGCCGGGTCACCGGCTGCCAGCTTCTGGCCGTTGTGCAACACGACGACCCGGTCGACGAGGTCCATCAGGCCGCGCATGTTGTGGTCGACGACGACCATGGTGATGCCCTGCTCGCGGAACGACTTGAACTGCTCTGAAAGCTGCCGGACCTCCGTCTGGTTCAAGCCGGCGAAGGGCTCGTCGAGCAAGAGGAGGTCCGGCTCCGTCGCCAGTGCCTTCGCGATTTCGAGGCGGCGAACGTCGGCGTGGGGCAGGGAGCCGGGGTCGTCGTCGAGAGCGTCCTCGATATCGACCCGTGCGGCGTAGCTCGCGATTGCCTCGTCGCTCGCGCCGCCGTCGAACGAGCGGACGCTGTTGGGGAAGGTGAACAGCTCGATGTTCTCTCGGACGGTCATCGACCCGATTGGATTGGACTCCTGAGAGACGCGCGACAGTCCACGGTTGACAATCTGGTGTGTCTTGTCGTCCGTAATATCTGTGCCGCCGAAGCGCACCGTTCCGCTGGTCACCGCGTAGATACTCATGATGCAGTTGAACACGGTCGTCTTGCCGGAGCCGTTGGGGCCGATGAGGCCGAGTATCTCGCCGCTCTCGACGCCAAAGGAGAGGTCGTCGACGGCGACGAGGCCGCCGAACTGCTTGGCCAGCCCGTCGACCGACAGCAGCGTCACCGTCGGTCACCTCCCAGCGCGCCGAGTGCACGCCAGAGGAGACGGAACAGTCCGTCGCGGGCGAACACCAGCACGAGGAGGACCAGCAGCCAGAGGGCGAGCCAGCGCAGTTCCTCGCCAAGGCCGACGAGGAACACGTCCCGGAGTCCGACGAACAGGAACGCGCCGCCGAGCGGTCCCAGAATCGAGCTCATGCCGCCGATGACTGCCATCGCTATCATCTGGATGCTGTTGTCCACGATGACGAACGTCTGTGGGTCCACGCCCGCGTTGACGTGGGCGAGCAAGACGCCGCCGATACCCATCGGGACGGCGCTCAGCACGAACGACCAGAGCTTGAACTTCGTCGGGTCTACGCCGGCCGCGGAGACGGCGTCCTCGTTCTCGCGAATCGCGACCAGCACAGTGCCCACGTCGGAGCGCCCGACGTAGGTCAGCGTGGCCGCAACCGCGAGCATCGGCACCACGACCATGTAGTACTGCAGCGTCAGGTCGTAGGTGAACACGTCGACGCGGATGCCCCGCAGGCCGTTCGTCCAGTGACTTAGCGCCTTCGTCAGCCGGTAGAACAGCAGGACGGTGACGAAGGTGACGAGCGAGAAATACGGGCCACGGAGCCGGAGCGAGGGGACGGCGATGGCCAGCCCCAGCACCGTCGTCGCGAGTATCGACAGCGGGACTGTGACAAACAGCGATAGCTCCGGATTCAGATGGAGCACCAGCAAGCCGGTCGTGTAGCCGGCCGCCCCCGACAGCGCCGAGTGGCCGAAACTGATGTAGCCGGTGTAGCCGCTCTGGATGTCCCACCCCATCGCGAAGACGGCCCACACCGCGCCGAGCGTGAGCGGCCTGAGGTAGTCCTGGCCCCACAGCGGCGCGGTGACGAGACCGCCAAAAGCTACCAGCAACAGCAACAACTGCAGGCCGGTAATTTCGCCGAAGCGTTTGCCGAGTGTCCGGTTGTACCGCTCGGCGACCGGCCAGAGCAGCCGCTCCGCTGGCTGGCCGACCGCTCCGATGACGCCGGCCCCCTGGGCGAGGAGGCTGTCTCTCAGGACCGATTCGACGCGGCCAACGAGTCGGCCGATACCTCGGCCGGTCTGCTCTCGGTCACTCATGGACGAACTCCGTGCCGTACAGGCCCTGTGGCAGCACCAGCAGGACGACCACGAGGACCACCAGCGACATGATGCCGCGGACGCTCTGTCCGAGGAACTGTCCGGTCGCCGTCTGCAGGTAGCCGACGATGTAGGCCGCGGCGACCGACCCCTTGATGGAGCCGATGCCGCCCACGACGACGATGATGAACGCGAGCGCGAGCGGTTCCAGCCACATCGTCGGTTCGGCCGCCCCGATGCCACCTAAGAACACGCCGGCGATGCCGGCCAAACCGCCCGCGACGAGCCACGTGCGGGCACGCACGCCGGACACATCAACGCCGGTAAGCATGGCCCCGCGCTCGCTCATCGAGGTGGCGCGTATCGACCGCCCGCTGTCGGTCTTGGTGACGTAGTACCAGAGCAGCCCCATCGCGACCCACGAGACGACAAAGGCCGCGAGTTCGACGTACAGGATTCGGGTCCCGAGCGCCTGGACCTGCAGCACGCCCGGCACCACGCTGTACTGGTAGGGTTGCGCGTGGAACACGAGCGTGACGAGTTCGGTGAAGGCGATGGCGACCACGATGGTCGCGAGGAACGTGATGACGACGTTCTCCTCGATGGTCCGAACTAACACGACGTAGAGGCCGTAGGAGATGAGGCCGACGACGACGATAGTGAGCGGGAACGCGACTATCGGAGGCAGCGTCACGCTCGCGAGGATGCTGTCCGAGACGAGACTCAGGTAGGTGTACGCGCCGGCCATTATCAGCGCACCGTGGGCGAGGTTCAACACGCCGCCGACGCCAAACACCATGGTGAAGCCGATAGCGATCAGGGCGTAGACGGCGCTGATGAGCGCGCCGTCGACGATGACGCTGGCAATGTCGCCCAGCATCGTTCACCCCATCCACGGCGGCGCGGCGTGTTCGGCTGTCTGCAAGCCCTCCGGGTAGACACATTCGAGCGAGCCGTCTTCGCGCCACTGGGTAAGCGGGTAGTTCGTGATGACGCCGTCACCGTCTCGCTCCTCTCGCAGGTCGTGAGCGTACGTCTCGTCGGCCCCGTAGAACTGGATTTGCCCGGCCACACCGGTGAAGTCAGTCTGGAGCAGCGCGTCGACAATTGTATCGAGGTTGTTCTCCTGGTCGACGGTACCGGCGCGCTCGGCGGCGTTCTTGAAGACGTGTATCGCGTCGTAGGTCACAAAGCCCATGTACATCGGCTTGCTCGGCGGGTCATCGGCGTCGCCGTACGCCTCCATGTACGCCTCCGTGAACGGGACCGTCTTCGACGTGATGTCGGTGACACCCGCCGCGCCGGACTGTGTCGTCGTCTCGTAAGCCGCCGCGCCTTCGGTGAGCTGGTAGTACGCCGGCAGCATCGACGCGACGTGCACTCCCTCGATGCCGAACTCGTACTCGCCCTGTGCCCAGCGGGCCGCCATCGGCCCGCCGTTGATGTGTGCGAAGAAGCGGAACATCGCGTCCGCACCCGCCGCGTCCACATCGTCAAGCACCGACCCGAATGAGGTGGTATCAGTTGCCAGCCCATTCACCATCGGCACGTCCAAGTCCGCCTCCTTCAGCAGGTCGACCAGCCGGTTCCGGAACACCGTCGTCCACTCGGCGTCGTCGGCGACGACAGCGAACGTGTTCCATCCGTGGCGGTCCGAGAGGTGGCCGGCGTACTGGCTGATGACCTCCGCCTGGAAGTGGGAGTTCACCGGCCCGACCCGGAACGTGTTCTTGTAGCGCTCGTAGTCGGACGCGACGAACTCCGTGACGGTACTCGGCGCGGCGGAGCCGGTGACCAGAAACGGCGTATTGAACTCCGACACGAGGTCCATGATAGACTGGGTCACCTCGCTGGAGAACGTGCCGACGATGGCGTCGACTTCCTCCTGTCGGACCAACTCGCCTGCGACGGTGCGCGCCTCGGACGGCGACGCCCGCGTGTCCTTCGTAACGAGTTCGACGGTCTGGTCGGCGATACCACCGTCGTCGTTGATTTCGGCGACCGCCATCTCCGCCGACCGCTTCGAGCCAACGCCGAGCGGGTTGTTCAGCGGTGCAAGGTGGCCGATGGTGACCGTCTCGGAGATGCCACCACCTCCATCGGGGTTCTCCCCACCACCGCCGCCATCACCGCTGCAGCCGGCGAACAGTCCGAGCGCCGTGCTCGCCCCGGTCGCTCTGATGAATGACCGCCGACCGATGCTGTTGGTATATGCTGTGCTGCTGTCGCTGGGTGTGCTCGTTGGGTCTGCCATGGTTTACCCTCGGTGGGTGGTACCATGTTCCAAACCATACACATTAAAGATACGGGAGGATTCGACCAAATCTATATCTGGGTGGCCGTCACACATCGAATATGGCGTTTAGCTTGACGGCCGAGCAGACGGCAGTCCGAGAAGCGGTGCGTGAATTCGGCGAAAACGAGATCGAGCCGCTCGGAAAGGAATGCGACAGGGAGAAGCGCTACCCGGCGGAACTGATGGAGCAGGCGGCACAGTACGACCTCATCGCGCCGGAAGTCCCCGAGAAGTACGGCGGCGCGGGGATGGACAGCCTCACTGGCGTCGTCGTCACCGAGGAACTCTGGCGGGCCGACCCGGGTATCGGGAGCGCCATCGGCTCCCGTGGCTTCGGGTCGAGCATGATTCAGAAGTACGGCGACGAGTGGATGAAAGAGGAGTGGCTGCCGAAAATCACCAGCGGCGAGTCGGCGTGTGCCAGCGCTATCAGCGAACCCGCCCACGGCTCGAACGTGGCCGGCATCGAGACCTACGCCGAGCGCGACGCTGACGGCTGGGTCCTCAACGGCAACAAGATGTGGATTACCAACGGCACCGTCGCCGACGTAATGGTCGTGATGGCCAAGACCGATCCCGACGCCGGCCACGAGGGCATCAGCGCGTTCCTCGTGCCGACGGATACCGACGGCCTGCAGGCAGAGAAAATCGACAACAAGCTCGGCATCCGCGCGTCAGATCTGGCCGAAATCAGCATCGACGACGTTCGCGTGCCCGAGGAGAACCTCGTCGGCGAGGAGGGCGCTGGCTTCTACCAGCTGATGGACTTCTTCGCGAGCGGGCGAGCGAATGTCGCCGCACAGGCTGTCGGCACCGCTCAGGCCGCCATCGACGACTCAGTTCAGTACGCGAACGAGCGCGAGCAGTTCGGCCAGCCGATCAGTGAGTTTCAGGCCATCGAACACAAGATCGCTGAGATGGCGACCAACGTCGAGGCCGCGCGGTCGCTCACCTACCGCGCTGCCAGCGCCATCGACGAGGACAATCTCGACGTTGCGACGAAGTGGGCCAGCATGGCGAAGCTCTTCGCCAGCGAGCACGCCGTCGACGTGGCCGACGAGGCGATTCAGGTCCATGGCGGTGCGGGCTACGTCACCGACCACAACGTCGAGCGGTACTACCGCGACGCCCGAATCACCAAAATCTACGAGGGGACCAGCGAGATTCAGAAGAACATCATCGCCGACCGCGTGCTGTAAGACTGCACCGAGGCTGGGAGACCGCACAGTCTACCGCCGGAGCGTCAGGAACTCGGCCGAGAAGACGGCTTCGTCGGCCTGATTCAGCGCGGTGACTTCGGTCCGGACGACGCCCGTCGCAACCGGGTGGTCTCGCCGCTCCTTGTCGACGATCTCGGCCTCGACGTGAACCGTATCCCCCAGAAACACCGGCTTGACGAACCGGAGGCGGTCGAGCCCGTAGAACGCGACCATGTGCCGCTTTTCGGCCTCGTCGCGGGCCTGCCACAGCAGTCCGGTGACGACTGAAAACACCAGTGCGCCGTGGGCGATACGCTCACCGTACCCCGAGTCGGCCATCCGCTCTGCGTTCGTGTGGAGGTGATTGAAGTCCCCGCTGACACCGGCGAAGTTGACCACGTCGGCCTCGGTGATGGTTCGCCCCGACGTGGTGAATCCCTCGCCAACCTCGACGGTTTCGAACTCACCGGCCATCGTACCGTCCCTCGCAAGCGACTGCGGAACGACGCTTCGGTTTCTGGTCTGGTCGCCACTGCCGCGTCCGCATCTGCCGGTTCCGGGACTGCGGTCTGCTACTGTTGCTGGACATACACGTCGTCACCGTGTCCCGCGCCGGTGTTAATGGTACCGGGGTTCTCCGGTCGTTCTCACCACCACCGCAAAGATACGAAGCACCTCAGCCTGTTCTGGCTGTTCAACTATATTCAACGGAATCCCGCAGAGGGGGCTCAGGACGTAGCTTTATTGGGGATGCCCGAGATGTCAGAAGCGATGTCAAAGCCACACACGGAGCGGTTTAGCCTGAAGGGTCAGCGGGCGATTATCACGGGCGCATCGAGCGGCATCGGCCGAGCAATCGCGGAGGAGTTCGCTGCCGACGGGGCCGACGTGGTTGTCTGCTCGCGCGAGCAGGACAACGTCGGCCCCGTCGCCGACGAGATCAACGACAGCGACCGGCCCGGCGAGGCGGTCGCTATCGAATGCGACGTGACAGACCGCGAGGCCGTCGAGGCGCTGGTGGAGGCGACCGTCGACGAGTTCGGCGGGCTGGACGTGCTCGTGAACAACGCCGGCGCGAGCTTCATGGCCGGGTTCGACGACATCAGCGAGAACGGCTGGAAGACCATCGTCGACATCAACCTCCACGGGACCTACCACTGCACGCAGGCGGCCGGCGACGCGCTGGCCGACGGCGACGGCGGGGCGGTCATCAATCTCTCCAGCGTCGCCGGCGAACAGGGCGCGCCGTACATGAGCCACTACGGGGCCGCCAAGGCCGGCGTCAGCAACCTCACGTCGACGCTGTCGGCGGAGTGGGCTGACCGCGATATCCGGATCAACTGCATCGCACCGGGCTTCGTCGCCACGCCGGGCGTCGAGTCACAGATGGGCGTCAGCGCCGACAACATCGACCGCGAGGCCGTCGAGCGCCGCATCGGCCTCTCCGAGGAAATCGCCGACATCGCGCGGTTCCTCGCCAGCCCGGCGTCGTCGTACATCGTCGGCCAGACCATCACCGCCGCCGGCGTCCCGCGGCTCGAAGAGACGCCCGACATCTGAGCGCCGGGACCAGTACCGACGGCTGGGACCGCGGTGTCACTCCCCGTCCGAGATTCCGAGCCAGTCCGGCAATTCCCGGAGGTCGTCGAGCGCGATATCCACGGCGGGTCCGTCCTCAGCCCCGTAGGCGGCCGTCCACAGTCCGGCCTCCGTCCCGCCGTCCATGTCGTGCTCGTAGCGGTCACCGATCATCACGGCCTGTGCCGGTTCGACCCCGGCCTTTGTCAGTGCCGTTTCGAACATCGCCGGGTCGGGCTTGGTCCGACCGACGGCCTCCGAGGCGGTGTACGAATCCATCGCGTCCCAGACCCCGAAGGTCCGCAACAGTTGTTCGCCCTCGGCGTCGTCCACGTCGCTGATGACGCCCTGATGCAGCGGCGCGTCCGCCAGCGTCCCGATGGCCGCGACGGCATCGGGGTTGGGTTCGGCCCGTTCGTCGCGGATTCTCCGGAACAGCGATTCCCACTCGGTTTCCTCGGGGCTGACTGTCAGAATCTCGTCGACTGCCAGCCGGTAGCCCTCGCGGGCCGGCCGGAACGCCGTCCCGTCGCGCTCGCCGAAGTACGTTCCGAGGACCGACCGCCACTGTTCGAGGGCCGCGTCGGCAGCAGCAGTCGCCGGGTACTCCGCACACAGGCGCTCGACAAACTCGCGGTGGGCCGCCCGGACGGACTCCATCCGAAGGATGACGCCCCCGATGTCCCAGAAGACGGCCTCGACGTCTGGACTCTCGCTCACGGCAGCGGCTTGGACTGGCCCGGGTATGAAACTACCGCCGACGCTCGGTGTCGTGGTGGGGACGCCGTGATGACGTACCGGAACACGATTCCGGCAAATAAACGGCCGACCACGCGTTCGCTGTGCTCCAACACTTATGCTGTCGACGTACGAGAACGAAAGTGTGCCATGATATCGTTCACCGATTCCGAGGCCGCGACTGAACTCGCCGAGCGCGCCAGAGCGTTGATGGACGAGGTCGTCATTCCGCGGGAGCGCGAACTCGCAGGCGGGACCGCGATCTCGGACGCGACGGTTCGGGACCTCCGCGCGGCCGCGCGAGAGTACGACGTGTACGCCCCCCAAATCCCCGAGGAACACGGTGGTATGGGCTATGACTTCCGGGACGTGTTGCCGACGTTCGAGGAAGCGGGTCGAAGCCTCCTCGGCCCGATTGCGATGCGGGTGGACGCGCCCGACGAGGGGAACATGCACCTGCTGGAGATGCAAGGGACGGACCTCCAGAAATCGGAGTACCTCGACCCGCTCGTCGAGGGCGAGATACAGTCCGGCTTCGCGATGACGGAGCCGATGCAGGGCGCGGGCTCTGACCCGAAGATGATACGCACCACGGCGCAGAAGGATGGCGACGAGTGGGTCATCGACGGCCACAAGTGGTGGACGACCGGTGGCGTCGACGCCGACATCCTGCTCGTCTTTGCCCGGACGGACGAGGACGTGCACCCGTATGAAGGGTGTTCAGTGTTCATCGTCCCGGCCGACGCCGACGGCGTGGACATCGTTCGGAACGTCCCGCACATGGGCAGCCAGGGCGACCCGAAGGGCCACGCCGAAATCGAGTTCAACGGCGTTCGCGTCCCCGAGGAGCACCTGCTGGGCGAGGAAGGCAACGGCTTCCAGCACGTCCAGCAACGCCTCGGCCCGGCGCGACTCACCCACTGTATGCGCTTCTCGGGGATGGCCGAGCGGGCGCTGTCCATCGCCAAGGCCTACACCACCGAACGGCAGGCCTTCGGCGACTCCGTGGCCGACAAACAGCACGTCCGCTTTGAAATCGCCGAACAGGAGACACAGATTCAGGCCGCGCGGGCGCTGGTCCGGGCCGCCGCGGACGCCATCTCCGCCGGGCAGGAGGCCCGCGTCGAGGTGTCGATGAGCAAGGTGTTCGCCGCCCGGGCGACACAGGACGCCATCGACACCGCGGTCCAGTTCTGTGGCGGCAACGGCATCGGCCGGGACCTCCCGCTGGCGGATTTCTACGAACTGGTCAGGACGTTCCGCATCGTCGACGGGGCCGACGAGGTTCACCTGCGTACCATCGCCCGCGAGGCGTTCGAGGACGTGGACAGCGAGGAACTGGAGCCAGTCCGTCGCTACCGGGAGTAGAACGCGGGCCGCCAGCGGAACGGGTCGCTATTGCCCCTCGAACTCCGGTTCGCGGTCGGCCGCGAAGGCCGCCGTCCCTTCTTTCACATCGTCGGTCGTCAGCAGGAGCGCGAAGGCCTGGCTCTCCATTTCGAGGCCGGCGTCGAGGCTCTCGTCGGCCCCCTCGTTCATCACGCGCTTGGCCTTCCGGAGGGCAATCGGCGGCCCGGAGACGAGGTCCTCGACGAACGCCCCGACTACGCTGTCGAATTCGTCGGCGTCGACAGCCCGGTTGATGAGTCCCCAGTCGGCCGCCCGCTCGGCGGAGATGTGCTCGCCGCGGAAGACGAGTTCCTTCGCTCGGGCGTCGGTCAACATCCGAATCGCGCGCTGGGTCCCGCCGCCCCCGGGCAGCAGGCCGAGCGTGATTTCGGGGAAGCCGAACTCCGAGTCGGTCGTCGCCAGCCGGAGGTCACAGGCGAGGGCAAGCTCCAGGCCCGCCCCGAGACAGTAGCCGTCGAGGCGCGCCAACGTCGGCCGCGGGTACTCGGCGACGGTCGTGAACACTTCCGTCGGTTCCGAAGTCTGTGCGGGGTCACGGTCCGCGAAGCCGGAGATGTCGGCCCCGGCGGAGAAGGCGCGGTCGCCGGCCCCTTCGAACACGACGGCTCGGACTTCGTCATCATCGACCGACGAGAGCAGGTCGACGACCTCGTCGGCGAGCGTTTCGCTGATGGCGTTCATCCGCGATGGCCGGTCGAGTTCCACTTCCAGCAGGCCGTTGTCGTCGAGAGCCCAGTTGATGGTGTGGTAGTCGCCCGGGCCGTCGCCGGTGTCGTTCTCGTGGAAGCCCCGGCCCGCTTCCGTGCCGGTATGGCCGGCCTCGACGAGTTCGACGAGGTAGTCGGCCGGCTCGTAGCGGTCGTCGCCGTGTTCGTCGTGGAGCGTCCGGAGCTTGTCGAGGACGGTGTCGAGACCGATGTCGTCGGCCCGTCGGCAGGTCCCTTCGGGGAAGCCCGCGCCGAGTTGCATCCCCGTGTCGATGGCTTCCGGCGTCGCCACGTCGTCGCCGACGAGCTTCGCGGCCTCGTTTGCCATCACCGACTCGACGCGGAGATGGTCAAAGCCGTCGGCGTCCTCTGGACCGTAGTCCGGCCCGTCGCCGTCGTCGTATTCGTAGTACCCTTCGCCGGTCTTGCGGCCGAGGGTCTCGTTCTCGACCTTCTCTTCCATGAGTGGCGGAATCGGCGTCCCGGCCTCCTTCCGGACGTGGTAACCGATGTCGATGCCGGTCAGGTCGCCGAGTTCGAACGGCCCCATCGGGTAGCCCCGTTCGTGGACCATCGCGGCGTCGGCCTGACGGATGGTCGCCTCGCCCGCCGAGACCATCCAGGCCGGCTCGCTCATGAACGGCCCGAGGACGGAGTTGACGACGAACCCGCGCACGTCCTTGCGGACGTAAATCGGCGTCTTGCCGATGGACTCGACGAATTCGTAGCCGGCCTCAGCCGTCTCGTCGGTCGTCGCCTCGCCGTAGATGACCTCGACGAGGTCCATCTTCACCGGCGGATTGAAGAAGTGCAGACCCAGCACCGATTCCGGCCGCTCCGTCGCCGCGGCGATTTTCGTAATCGAGAGCGAGGAGCTGTTGGTCGCCAGCAGGGCGTCCTCCGGCGCGGCGGCGTCGACGGACTCGAAGATGTCCTGCTTCACCGAGAGCTGTTCCGGCCCGGCCTCAATGACCAGGTCCGCGTCGCTGACCGCCGCCTCCAGATCGGTCGTCGTCGCGACCCGCGCCGCCACGTCGTCGGGGTCCTCGTCGAGTCGCCCCTTCTCGGCGAGCTTTTCGAGCGACCACTCGATTTCGTCGTAGCCGTCTTCGACGATGTCTGCATCGATGTCACGCAACACGACGTCGTAGCCGGCGATAGCCGTGACCTCGGCGATACCGTGACCCATTGTTCCCGCACCGAGCACTGCAACTGTCGCTATCTCTGTCTGCTCTGCTCGCATACGCGTAGTGTCTACTGCAACACATATCAATCATCCCCCTAGCAGCAATCGTGGCTGGTGGTGTTGGTCACGGTGTCATCAGCCAGTCGGGGCTTTCTGGCTGTTTCAATCCACTTCAGAAAAACCGTCTACTTGCTCGGCAGATAATCTCAATCGTCTATCTTCGTTTTCAGAGCGGTTCGTCGCCCTCGATAATCCGAATCGCGCGGTCGGCCAGCGCCGGGACGCGGTTCTCCATCAGGGGATAGAACGGGTCGTCGGCGTTACCTTCCAGATAGCGGCGGTAGAACATCTCGCCGAGAGCGGCGAGCTTGTACACGGCGAGCGTGCGGTAGAACCGCTCGTGTTCGAACGTCAGGCCGGTCTGGGCTTCCCAGCGGTCGACCAGGTCTTGCCGGGTCAGATACCCCGGCGCTTCGATGAACTCCATCGCGAGGTCGGGAATCTCCGGCTTCGGGTCCTTGGCGTCGCGCCAGTACGAGAGCAGCCAGCCGAGGTCGGCCCGTGGGTCGCCCAGTGTCGCCATCTCCCAGTCGAAGACAGCGGCGAGTTCGGGGTCAGCACCGGGGCCGAACATCACGTTGTCGAGTTTGTAATCGCCGTGAACCAGTGTCTCCGGATGGTCGTCGGGGCACTCGTCCTGTAACCACGAGCCAACCCGCTCCAGTTCAGGGATGGTTCGGGATTCGGCCGTCCGCTCGAACGCCCACGCCAGTTGTTTCCCCCAGCGCGTGACCTGGCGCTTCGCATACCCTCTTGCACGGCCGAGGTCGGACAGGCCGACGGATTCGGGGTCTACTTCGTGGATGGCCGCGAGGGTGTCCACCAGTTCGGTGCCGACGGCCTCTCGGGCATCGTCGTTCGTGAAGCGCTCCGGTTCTTCGTCTCGGATGACGGTCCCCTCGACGCGGGCCATCACGTAGAAATCGCTGCCGATGATCGTCTGGTCGTCACAGGCCGTCACCGTCGGCGGGACCGGCACGGCTGTGTCCTGTAGCGCGTCGATGACGCGATACTCCCGTAATACGTCGTGGGCCGTCTCGGCGGTCTGGCCCGGCGGGGGTCGCCTGACAACCAGTTCCCGGTCGCCCCAGGTGACAAACAGCGTCTCGTTGGAGTGGCCCTGTTCGTGGCGCGCAACGTCGAACGTCTCGGCCGGGCCTATCTCCCTCGCGAGGAACTCTTCGAGCGCACTTTCGTCGACCAGCCGCTGGTAGTAGTCGGTGCTGCGTTCAGTCATGGTCGTCGTTTCGCGTCCATCTCATGAAAAACTGCGGGTCGTGTCATCGTCCGACGAACTCCGGCCGGCGGTCGGTCAGGAACGCCTCGACACCCTCCTCGTGGTCGGCGGTCTCGAAGACGATGCCCTGAGCCGTCGCCTCATCGCGCTGGGCGCGGTCGAAGGACTTCTCCAGCCCGTCCTGAAGCAGTCGCTTCGAGTGCCGGAGGGCGACGGTCGGCCCATCGGCGATGCGGCTGACGGTCGCCGCGACTTCTGATTCGAACGCCTCGGCGTCGTAGACGTGGTTGAACAGGCCCAGCTCCGCGGCTCGCTCGGCGCCCAGAATCTCGCCGGTGAACACGAGTTCCTTTGCGACGTTGATCCCGACAATGCGGGGGAGCAGGTACGAGGTGCCGGCGTCGACGCTGAGGCCGACCTGCCGGAAGACGAAGCCGATGCTGGCCGACTCGCTCGCCAGCTGGATGTCACAGGCGATAGCGAGGTTCGCGCCGGCCCCGACGGCTGACCCGTCGACCTTCGCGACGGTCGGGACCGGCAGCGCGACGACTCTGGCGATGGTGTCGCGGGTCCGCCGGGCCAGTTCGCTGACGGCGTCGTCAGTCGGGTCGTCGTTCGTGAGCCGCTCGCTCATCCCCTCGATGTCGCCGCCGGCCGAGAACGACTCGCCAGTGCCCTCGATGACGACACATCGAACATCGGACGCTGTCTCGATAGTGTCGAGGTGGCGCTCCAAGGCGTCGTATACGGGCTGTGTGAGTGCGTTCCGCGTTTCCGGTTCGTTCAGCGTCAGCGTGGCGATGCCGTCGGTGATGGAGAGCAGTACGGACTCGCTCACTGGATATCACTCCGTTGTCGCTGCATGGGGTCGCTTCACATGGTTCCGGTATAAATTTACCGCTGGTTCACAGTTTCAGACAGCGCTGGCCACGAACTGTGGGTGGCACGTCAAGTGTTACCACAGCGAGCAGGGCTAGTTTTAACATATCGGTGTGTGTTGACACGGAGTATGCCAGGTGGTGCACCACTCAACCTCCGGTCATTCCTGTGGCGTGGCGAAAACGTGTTCCCCGACAGCGAGATCGTCTCGCGGACACACCAGGGGATTCACCGATACACAATAGCGGAGTACGCCGAGCGCGTGCGGAAACTGGCCTCAGCGCTCGAACAGGCGGGCATCGAACGCGGCGACAGAGTCGGGACCTTCGCCTGGAACAACCACTGGCATCAGGAGGCCTACTACGGCGTCGCCTGCATGGGTGCGCAGGTACACATGATTAACCTCCTCCTCCCCGACGAGCACATCCAGCACATCGTGGCCGACGCCGAGGACGAGATCCTCATCGTCGACCCCGTCATGCTGGAGAAGCTCGAAGCGGCGTACGACGAGGAGGCGTTCGCCTCCGTCGAGCAGTACATCGTGATGGGAGAGCAGGTACCGGAGACGTCGCTGGGGCCAGTCGTCGACTACGAATCGTTCATCGCCGACGGCGACCCCGACTACTCCTTCCCGCAACTGCCCGAGGACCAGCCCGCGGGGATGTGCTACACGTCCGGGACAACAGGCAAGCCCAAAGGCGTCGAGTACACCCAGAAGATGTACTGGACGCAGGTCATGTCGCTGATGACCAGCGAGGCCGGTATCAAGACCGACGACGTGGAACTGACGTACGTCCCGATGTTCCACGTCAGCGGCTGGTGTCGCCCGTTCACGACTATCGCCGCCGGAGCCAAGACGGTCCTCCCCGGGCCAAACCCGTCGGCTGAGGACCTGGCGAGGCTCATCGAGGAAGAGGACGTGACCGTCTCGGCAGCGGTCCCGACCGTCTTCATGGACCTGCTGGAGTACGCCCGCGAGAGCGACGTGGACTTCTCGTCGGTTCGGTACTTTACCAGCGGCGGGTCCGCGACGCCGCGGTCACTGATGGAGGATTACAAGCAGGAGTTCGACGTGGACCTCATCTCCGGCTACGGTATGACCGAAACGTCGCCGGTCACCCACGCCTACGAGCCAAAGCCCGGGCTGGCGGACCTTCCGGAGGAGGAGCTGTTCGACCTGCGGAGCCACTCCGCGGGGCTTCCGATTGCCGGCCTGGAGTTCAAAGTCGTCAACACCGACGGCGAGGAAGTGCCCTGGGACGGCGAGTCGCTGGGCGAACTCTGGATGCGCGGCCCGTGGGTTACACAGGAGTACTACAACGCCCCCGACGCGACCGAACAGGCTGTCACCGACGACGGCTGGTTCAAGACCGGTGACATCGTCCGGGTGAGTCCGGAGGGGTACGTCGACGTGGTCGACCGGATGGACGACCTCGTCAAGAGCGGCGGCGAGTGGATAGCAAGCGTCGAGGTCGAAAACGCCGTCATGGGTCACGACGAGGTCGTCGAAGCCGCAGTTGTCCCGGTCCCCCACGAGCGGTGGGACGAGCGCCCCGCCGCGTTCGTCGTCACACGCGACGCTGTGTCCGACGAAGCCGCGCTGCGCCAGGAGATCAAAGACCTCGTCGCCGAGTCGTACCCGTCGTGGTGGGTCCCCGACGCCATCCGTCTGGTCGACGGGATTCCCAAGGGCGCGACCGGCAAGTTCTCCAAGCAGACGCTCCGTGACGAGTACGTCGACGAGTCGGTCATCGAAACTGTCGCCGAGAACGCCCCGTCGACGTGATGACGATATAGCCGGTCGAACCGGCGATTCAGAGGTGCTGTGCGGACTCCGCATCCCAGTTCCGTCTACCTGCTACAGCGGCCAGCACATGGACGACGCGCTGTCCGACAGTTCAGCCTCTGCGTGGCGATAGGCCTTCGCAATCGATTTGACCAGCGACCAGCCGCTTCGCTCGGACGTTACAGCAGCTGGTAGTCGCGCTCTTCGTGCTGGACGGAGATCCACTTGGTCTCGGTCAGTTCGTCCATGATCCACTCGCCGTTGTACCGGCCGAGGCCGGAGTTTTTCATCCCGCCGAACGGGGCGTTGGGTTCGTCCTGAATCGGGTGGTCGTTGACGTGGACCATCCCGGCGTCGATCTGGTCGGCGATGGAACGACCGTGTTCGACATCACCGCTGTAGACGCCCGCGGCGAGGCCGTACTCGGTGTCGTTGGCGAGTTCGACAGCTTCCTCGTCGGACTCGAACGGGATGACCGGAGCGACGGGGCCGAAGTGCTCGTTACAGGCCGCGGACATATCGTTGGTACACCCCGAGAGGACGGTCGGTTCGAGGAACAGGTCCTCGACCTCGCCGCCCGTTTCCAGCGTCGCGCCGGCATCGACAGTCTGTTCGATGAACGAGGTAAGCTGGTCGACCTGACTCTCGTTGATGATCGGGCCGAACTCCACGTCCTCGTCCAGCGGGTTCCCGATAGTCAGTGACTCCGCGTGTTCGACGAGCTTCTCGACGTACTCATCGTAGACATCCTCGTGGACGAGGTGGCGGTTAATCGAGATACACACCTGTCCCTGATGGCCGAAGGCACCGACGGAGCCGGCCTTGGCGGCTGCCTCGATGTCGGCGTCCTCGGTGACGACGAACGGTCCGTTGCCACCGAGTTCAAGCGCCGGGAGGGCGAGCGCGTCCCCGGCCTGACTGGCCACAGACCTGCCGACCGCCGTCGACCCGGTGAACGACATCACGCGGGCGGTCGGATGGCCGGCCATCCGGTCGCCGATGTCGGAGCCGTGGCCCGTGACGACGTTGACGACGCCGTCCGGGAGACCGGCTTCCTCGGCAATGTCGGCCAGCAGGAGCCCGCCGGTAATCGGCGTGTCCGTCGCGGGCTTGATGACGACGGTGTTCCCCAGTGCGAGCGCGGGACCGAGCGCCCGCGTCGTGAGGTGTAGCGGGAAGTTCCACGGCGAAATAATCCCGACGACGCCAGCGGGCTCGCGGACGATGTGATGGTCCTTATCTTCGTGATACATCGAATCGCGGACCTCTTCCTCCGGCGGGACCATTTCCAGTGCGCTCTGGAAGTCCGCCATGGCGAAGTTGGCCTCGGCAGTCGCTTTGGCCTGAACACTGCCCGACTCCGTCGCGAGCAGTTCGACGATCTCGTCGAGTCGTTCCTGCATTATCCCGATCATCGCCTGAACGTACTCGTTGCGTTCCTCGCGCGACAGCGCCGCCCAGTCGGACTGGGCCGCTTCGGCGGCCTGATAGGCGTCGTTGACGTCCCCCTCTGTCCCGGCGGGCACCGCCGCGATTTCCTCGCCCGTCGCGGGGTTAGTCACCGGAATCGTATCAGACGCTCCGGCGTCGCGCCACTCGCCGTCGATGTACAGTTGGCTCCACGCCGTCTGGCTATCTGGTTGTGACATTCCATGCTGTCGACAGCGCTACGGACTTTTAGCACTTTGGCAGCAGGCAAACGCTTAATTGAACCCCGGCCACAGATCCTATATGATCGATTACCTCGGTCTCGAAGGCGACCTCGGCGAGGAAGAGCGGATGGTCCGTGACACGGCCCGGGACTTCGTCGAGAACGAAGTCAAACCGGACGTCGGCCAGCACTGGATCGACGGGACGTTCCCGACGGACCTCATCACCGAGATGGGTGAACTCGGGTTCTACGCACCGAACCTCGACGGGTACGGGTTGCCTGGACTCAGCGAGACAGCCTACGGCCTCTTGTTACAGGAACTGGAGGCCGGCGACAGCGGCCTGCGCTCGATGGCCAGCGTTCAGGGTGCGCTCGTCATGTACCCGATTCACGCCTACGGCAGCGATGCCCAGAAGGAGGAGTGGTTGCCGGCGCTCGGCAGCGGCGAGCGGGTGGGCTGTTTCGGTCTGACCGAGCCCGAACACGGGTCGAACCCGTCGGCGATGGAGACGACGGCCGAGCGCGACGCCGACGGCTACGTCCTGAACGGCTCGAAGACATGGATTACGAACGCGCCCATCAGCGACCTCGCAGTGGTCTGGGCAAAAGTCACGTCCGCCGACGGCGACCCCGTGCGGGGCTTCCTCGTCGAGACTGACCGCGACGGCGTGACGACGAACAAGATCGACGAGAAGCTCTCGCTGCGCGCGTCAATTACGGGCGAGATCAGCCTCCAGAACGCCCGCGTCCCCGAGGAGAACGTTTTGCCGGGCGTCGAGGGCATGAAGGGGCCGCTGTCCTGTCTCACGCAGGCCCGCTACGGCATCGCTTGGGGGACGGTCGGGGCCGCGATGGACTGTTTCGAGACCGCCCACGAGTACGCCACTGACCGCGAGCAGTTCGGGAAGCCCATCGCCGGCTACCAGCTCCAGCAGGAGAAGCTCGCGGAGATGGCGACCCAGATATCGCTGGGCCAGTTGCTCGCTCACCGGCTCTCTGACCTGAAGGAACGCGGCGACCTCCGCCCGGAACAGGTGTCGATGGCCAAGCGCAACAACGCGCGGATGGCCCGCGAGCAGTCACGGGTGGCCCGCGAGATGCTCGGCGGCAACGGCATCACTGCTGATTACTCCCCGATGCGGCACCTGACGAACCTCGAAACCGTCTACACCTACGAGGGGACGCACGACATCCACTCGCTCATCCTCGGACACGATCTGACCGGCATTCCGGCGTTCGAGTAGGGCGGCCGTCGAATCTCTTCCGGTATACGGAACGGCCCCGCTGACTCGAAACAGTACTTCTCAATCGTACGTGAGGTCGATCTTCAACTCGCTGGCTTTCCGTTCCAGCAGATCGGGGTACGTCGATTCGATGTCGTCCTGGCTCACCCGGCCATTCGGCCCGAAGACGCTCAACGCGCCGATGAGGTCGTCCTCGTGGTTGTACACCGGCACGCCAGCCGCCCGCAGGCCGTCCATATGTTCTGACATGTTGGTCGCATAACCCCGCTCGCGGACCTGTTCGAGTTCCTCGAACAGCGCGTCCCGGTCGGTAATCGTGTTCGCCGTCAACTCTTCGAGGGCAGTGGTTTCGACGAACTCCTCGATGCGTTCGTCGGGCCACTCCGCGAGGATGGCTTTTCCCGAGGCGAGCGCGTGCAGCGGCCGGCGTTTGCCGATCATCGTGTCGCTCTGCAGGGGATTCCGGCCGCCGGCTCGATGGAGATACACGCCCTCGAAGCCCTCTTCGACCAGAAACAGCGCCCGCTCGTCGGTCTCTATCGCCAGTTCGATGACTTTCTGTTTGGCGACGATATAGCCCGGCCGCCGTATCCGCGGCGGTTCGCTGAGTTGCAGAAACCGCAGCGAGAGCCGGTACTCCCCGTCCTCCTCGACGAGATAGTCCATGTCGTGCAGCGTCTTGAGGTGCCGATACACCGTGCTCTTGGCCAGGTCCGTCTCCGCCCGAATCTCCGCAATTGTCGCGCCTCCCGCGTCCCGAATCAGCGCCAGAATCTCGAACGACGTCCGGGTCGTTGATACCTCGGACGTTCCGTTCTTGTTTTCGAGCATACGGAGTTGTGACCGCTTAGTGACATCAACGTTTCGCATAATCGACCATGATGGTCTGACAGCTCGAACGCAATCAATAGCCGTCCGCTGCTCGATTCCGCGACCGAACAGAACCTAACTTCTATTATCTCGCCGGAGCCAAGACAAGGTATGCCACAACTCAGCGCAGACGCCATCGAACAGCTCCGGGCTCAGTTCGACCGACAACTCGAGGTCGGACTGCACCACGGCGCACAGCTGGCGGTGTACGTCGACGGGGACCTCGTCGTCGACTTCGCCGGCGGTTCCACGGGTCCCGACGGTGACGAAACGACGCCCGAGACGCGCCACGTGCTGTTCTCCTGTACGAAGCCGTTCGTCGGTGTCGGCCTGCACCAGCTCGTCGAGCAGGGCGAACTCGACTACGACGACCGGGTCGTCGAGCACTGGCCGGAGTTTGCCGACGACGGCACGCAGAAAGCATCGATTACAGTCCGGCAGGTACTCAGCCACACCGCCGGCCTCCCCTTCGGTGCGTTCGACGAACAGTACGAAAGCTGGGGCGACTGGGACGCCGTCGTCGCGGCGATGGAAGACATCGACCCCGTGTTCGAGCCCGGAACGACGCCGGCGTATCACGCTATCAACTACGGCTGGCTGGTCGGTGAACTCATCCGCCGCTGTAGCGGCCAGCCGGTCGAAGCATACGTCGCGGAGAACGTGTTCGAGCCGCTGGGGATGGACCACACCGGTATCGGTCTGCGGGATGACGAGCCCGACGACGTGGCGACCCTGGCCGGCTACGAGGCGTTCGAGCGGTGTCACGATGTCGACGAGGGGCTCGATGACCCCGCCGCGTCCGCCGGGGCATTTAATCAGGAAGCGATGCGCCGGGCAGTGATCCCCGCGGCTAACGGCATCGGTACGGCCCGGGACATGGCCCGGTTCTACGCCTGTCTCGCCAACGGCGGGTCGCTGGACGGGACGCAACTGCTGACCGAAGCGACTGTCGACGAGGCGACCACGACTCACGCCGAAACCGAGTCCGACGGCACGCTATCGCGCCCGGCCCGCTACGGCCTTGGCGTCTGGACCGGCGGGCTGGCCGCCGATATGTTCGGGGCCGCCAGCAAAGAGCGCATGTTCGGCCACGCCGGCCTCGGGAGTTCGTTCGGCTGGGCCGACCCCGAACTGAACGTCGGGTTCGCGCTCGTCACGAACGGTATCCGCGACGAGTCCTTCGAACACGCCGCCCGCGTCGGCCAGCTTTCCGACGCCGTCCGACTGCTGTTACAGGACTGACTGCGCCGGTCTGGGGGTTGCCGTCGTAGGCATTCCTGATCGTTCGGGTCGATGTCCGTATCCCCGGTCACCATAGAGCTGGGCGACCCCGGTCTTTGTATGGCTCGGCACTGATCCTCCGATATGAACTTCCCCGACCGAGGCGACGTGGACCACCTTATCGACCCACAGCCGCTGCCGGGCTTCGCTCGCGTCCGGTACGAGCCGGAGACGGCCGCCGTCGACGACCCGTCGGCCGCGGCGCGGACCGAACTCGACCGCCTCGACTTTGACGGGCTGGAAGCGGGTGCGACTGTTGCCGTTGCCGTCGGCAGCCGTGGCATCCACCGTATCGACGACATCGTCGAGACTGTCGTTTCGGATATCCGTGATCGGGGCTTCGAACCAGTCGTCGTCCCGGCGATGGGGAGCCACGGCGGGGCAACGCCCGAGGGCCAGCGCGAAGTGCTGGAAAGTCTTGGTATCACCGAATCACGCCTGGATGCCCCCATCGACGCCCGGATGGACACTGCACAGGTCGACACCGTTACTGTCGGTGACACCGAGTTTCCGGTCCACGTCTCGACGGCGGCACAGGAAGCGGATGCCGTGGTCGTCGTGAACCGGGTGAAGCCCCACACCAACTACAGCGGCCGCATCGAGAGCGGCCTGACGAAAATGACCGTCGTCGGGCTGGGGAAGCAACACGGCGCGAAAGCGTTCCACTCGACAGCCATCAAGGAGGGGTACGTGGAGGCGCTGGAAACCGCACTCCCGGTTGTCGAGTCGGCACTGCCGCTTGTCGGCGGCGTGGCGCTGGTCGAGAACTTCCACGAGGAGACGGCCCACGTCGAAGCGATTCCCGCGGGCTCGTTCACCGACCGCGAGCCAGCGTTGCTGGAGCAGGCCTACGACGAGATGGCGACGCTTCCGGTCGACGACATCGACCTGCTCGTCGTCGACGAACTCGGTAAGGACGTCTCCGGCGCGGGGATGGACACGAACGTCATCGGCCGCTACCGCGTCCTCAACGCGCCGGACCCCGACGAGCCGGCGATCAAACTGCTGTACGCTCGCGGGCTCACCGAGGCGACGAAGGGCAACGGCAACGGCATCGGCTTGGCCGATATCACCCGCCAGGCTGCGGTTGACCAGCTGGACCTGCAGAAGACGTACGCGAACGCGCTCACCAGCGGGTCAACGGCGAAGGCGAAGCTCCCCCTCGTTGCGCCGGACGATGAGTTCGCCATCCGGACGGCGCTGTCCGCGCTCGGTGGCTACGACCCCGACACCGTCCGGATCGTCTGGATACAGACCACGCAGGACCTGTCCGAACTGCACGTCTCCGAGCCGCTCGTCGAGGACCTGCCGACCGCCGCCGAGGTTACCGGCCGCGAGTCGCTCACGTTCACCGACGGCACCGCGTCGTTTACCCGGGACTGACAGTCGGGTGACGACGGTCCCCGTCATGCATCTGGAACAATTTCTAACAACTGTACATCCGTTTCTCCGACTACAACATATTATACCAGTATTACTTTGGGCATGTGATTCGATCCGAACAAGCGGTGGACCTGAATACAGGCAGAGCTGCTGATAAAACTCTATATACTGTGATATTCGAGCGCTATCATCGTACTATCTGGAGATATATCCCGATTGTAGTTGTCGAACGGTTATATCGAAGTGTTTTGCCAAATATACCTCCAAATATCCGAAAACAACATCCTATTCGGGTATGAGTCCAGACAAACAGCCCATGTTCCTATCACGCCGACCGTGAGGTCGTCGCTGTGTCTGGTAGTCGCTCGGCGACAACTTCGATAGGATGGGGCGGGAGCTCGTCGACGCCGTCGCGGTCACCCAACTGCGAGCGGCAGGACCCACCAGGGGCAACGACGCGGTCGCCGTCGCTCTCCTCGACCTTATCGAACAGCAGCCGGCCGATAGTCTTCGAGAGATCGTAGTGCTCGTCGTGGTAGCCGAAGCTTCCGGCCATGCCACAGCACGTCGAATCGAGCGGGTCGACCTCGTAGCCGACGCGACGCATGACGCCGACGGCGTGGTGATCCTTGTTGGTCCCCTTCTGGTTGCAGTGGCCGTGATAGCTGACCGCGCCGGCGGCCCCGAGCGACCGGTCCTCGACCGGCAGCGCGTCGTCGAGCCGGAAGGTATCGAGATACTCCAGCACGCCGTAGGCGCTCTCAGCCACCCGCGAGACTTCGGGGCCGTCGAGCAGGTCGCGGTACTCGTCCTGGAACATCACGGCATCGGAGGGCTCGACGAACACGATGTCCCACCCCTCCGCGACGCGATCCGACAGCCGATTCGCGTTCGTCTCGGCCCGCTCGCGAGCCAGGTCCAGCATTCCGGTGGAGTAAGCCGCTCGCCCGGACGGCGCGGTGTTGTCCGGAATGGTGACGTGGACGCCTGCGGCTTCCAGCGTTTCGACGGCGGCCTTGCCGGCCGTCGGGTACGAGTAGTTCGTGTACGTATCGGGGAACAGCAGGACTTTGCGGTCGGCTTCGGCCCGCGAGACGGTCGAGCCACCGCGTGCATCGAACCAGTCTTGGAATGTCTCCCGGCTGAAGGTGGGGAGTTCGCGCTCCGGCGCGATGCCGAACAGTTTCTGCATAACGGTCCGCGCGCCCGGGATGTCCGTCGCCCAGTTCGAGACCGGTGCCAGCGCCGACCCGACCTTCGAGGCCGTGTCGATGTTGGCGAACAGGCGCTCCCGGCGGCTGGCCCCCTCCGCTTCGTGGTGCTGGTGTTTCAGCTCGGTTTTGAGTTTCGCCATGTCGACGCCGGTCGGGCAGTCGCTCTTGCAGCCCTTGCAGCCGACACAGAGGTCGAGCACTTCCTCCTGGAAGCGGTCGGAGTGAATCTCGTCCTCGCTGAGGTCGCCGCTGATAGCCGACCGGAGGAGGTTCGCACGGCCGCGCGTCGTCTGGACCTCCTCCTCCGAGGCGCGGTACGTTGGACACATCACGTCCCCGTCGGTCTGTCGGCAGGTCCCACAGCCGTTACACAGTTCGACCAGCTCGGAGAAGCCGCCCTCGTCCGCGAAGTCGAGCGTCGTCTGTGGCTCCAGGGACTGGTAGTCAGGACCGTACCGGAGATTCTCGCGCATGTCCGCGCCGACACCCCGGTCAGCGTCTGGGCCGATATCGTCCGGGTCATCGCGGTAGACGACGTTGCCCGGGTGCATCCACCACTGCGGGTCGAAGGCCGTCTTGACCTGCTTGAACGCGTCCCAGAGGTCCTCGCCGTACATCTTGGGCGTGAACTCCGTCCGGGCCATCCCGTCGCCGTGCTCACCGGAGAACGACCCATTGTGTTCGAGCACGAGGTCGGTCACGTCGTCGGTGATGGAGTGCATGTCTTCGATACCGGATTCCTCCTTCAGGTTGAGAATCGGGCGGATGTGGAGTGTTCCGGAGCCGGCGTGGGCGAAGTACGCGGCCGAGGTGTCGTGGTCGGCCAGCACCTCCTCGAACTTCTCGACGTACTCGGCCAGTTCGGCGGGCGGGACCGTCGCGTCCTCGATGAACGGGTACGGTTTGGGGTCGCCGTCCATGGACATCAGGAGCGGAATCGCGGCTTTGCGGAGCTTCCAGAGGTCAGCCTGGTCGGCGTCGGTGTAGGCTTCCACCACGTCAAAGGCCGCTCCGTTATCGAGGAACCGTTCGTTGGTCCGCGCGATGGCCGCCTCGAAGTCATCGTGCAATTCCGAGTCGTATTCGAGCATCAACGCCGCGGCCGCTCGGTCCGGAATCGGGTCGACGTACTCGGCGTAGCCGTCGGAGCCGGCTGCGAGCCTGAACATCTCGTCGTCCATCAACTCGACCGCGCTGACATCGTAGTCAAGCGCGACCGGGACAGCCCGCATCGCATCGGGAAGCGTGTCAAAGCAGTACAGCGCCAGCGCGGTCTCCTCGGGGACGGTCACCAGCGAAAGTTCGGCTTCGACAATGACCCCGAGGGTCCCCTCGCTCCCGACAAACAGCTTCGCGAGGTTCAGCACGCGCTCGCCGTCGTCGTTTTCGTAGATAACGCGGTCGAGGTTGTAGCCAGACACCCGGCGCTTGAGGTCAGGGTAGCGGTCCTCGATTTCGCTTGCGTTCTCCTCGACGACTTCGCGGACCGTCTGATAGATGTCGGCCTCGCGGTCGTCTTTGCTCACGATGTCGTCCCACTCCGGCGAGTCGATGACGACCTCGCGGGCGTGGATGAGTGAGCCGTCAGAGAGGACAGCTTTCACCGCATCTGTGTAGGCGTCGGTGATGCCGTACCTGACGGAGTGTGCGCCGGTGGAGTTGTTTCCGATGCCGCCGCCGACAGAGGCGCGGTTCGACGATGCCGGATCCGGCGCGAACTTCAGGCCGTACTCGGCCAGCGTGTCGTCCAGGTCGTCCTGCACCACGCCGGGCTGGATGTGCGCCGTCTGCTCGCCCGGCCGAATATCGAGGATACCGTCCATGTGCCGGGACAGGTCTAGCACGACACAGCCCGGACCGACGGTCTGTCCGGCGAGCGACGACCCGGTCCCGCGGGGCATGATCGGGACGCCGTGGCTCGTCGCCACCTCGACGGCCGCCCGCACGTCGTCGGTATCAGTCGGGTACACGACCCCGGCTGGTTCGGCGCGATAGATGCTCCCGTCCGTTGCGTACAGAATCCGGGCGTATTCGTCGAACTCGACCCCACCCGAGACCCGCGAGCGAAGCGCTTCCGCCAGGTCCCGGTACGCATCCACGTCCGGTCGGTCGAGGTCCAGTTCCTGTGCTGACCAGGTGTCCTCGACATTTTCGATCGCCATACGAGCATTCAGGAGTAATAATCATTAAAGTCTGTGGCATGCGGTCACAATTCGCTTTACGTAGCCCGCCAGCTATTTGACGCAGGGCACTGGAAGCGATGTATGGGCAATGCAAGCATCCTTCATATGTGCCTGAACGTGGCCGACGCCACAGCATCGATCGCGTTCTACGAGCAGTTCGGCTTCGAGGAGTCCTGGCAGTTCACCACGCCCGACGGCGAGACGACGAACTACTACGTGGCCGACGACAGCGGCGTCGAACTGCAACTGGCAGAAACGGACGGGGAGACGAGCTTCGAGATGGGGTCCGGCTGGGACCATCTCGCTCTCGGCGTGGACGATGTCGACGCGACGGTCGACCGCATCGATCATCACGGCGTCGTCAAAGAGCCCGGCCCACAGCCGGAGGCCGGCGCGTACACGGCCTTCGTCGCGGACCCCGACGGCCACCACGTCGAACTCATCGAACCGCTGGAAGACTGAACCACGCCCGCGGCGTTTCGAGTGACGAAATACTGAGGACGGCCGTTAGTTGCCGACAGCCGTGGCGCGTTCGACGATGTCAGTGCCGTACATCTCCGCCAGTTCCTCGTGCTGGTCCGGGCGGTGCTCGTACACGTCCTGGAACAGCGTGATGGGTGTCTGGGCGGCCTGGTAGGTCGCTTCGTCCCACATCCGGTCTTTACTGACCTCGACTTCGACGCCGTCGATGACCAGCGTCGCGGCCTGAGTCATCGCGATGGCTCCCTTGCCGGCCTCCTTCGCGGCCTCGAACTCCTCCATCGAGTCGACGATGTCGGTCATGCTGGGGATGTACGCGGTGCGGTCGAGCAGTTCCTCGGTGAGTTCGTCCTCGTCCAGTTCCAGCCGGTCACCGCCCGCCTGCAGGACGTAGCCGCCCTCGCCGTCCGTTTCCAGCGAGAGGTCGTCGCCGTCGTACACCTGCTTGCCGTCCTGTGCGTCGAGTTCGACCTCCTGACCGCCGACGTCGAGCAGCCAGCTCCCGGTCTTTGGCGGGAGCGGGGCCGTGTTCGCCTCCACGACTTGCCCCGGTGTCAGCGACCAGATGCCAGTCATCCCCTTCGCGCGGTTGTCCTTCATCCGCTCGCGGTACCCCTCGACGTCGCGGATATCGTCGTAGGGGCCGTCGACGGCGATAAGGCCGGCGGCGCTGGCACCGCGGGAGGTGTTGTGGCGCAGTTCCGGCCACGGCGGGAGTTCGCCGGTAGGCGTCATCGCGCGCATATCCTTCGTGTAGTCGACCTCGCCGTCGACGAGCAGGAACATACGTTCGAGGTTGTTCGAGGGCTTGCCCATCTCCTCGCGCAGGTCGCCCATCGCCAGTTCGGCCTCGCCGCTCTCGACGATGACCGACATGGAGAGGCTCCCCTCCTCCAGTCCGTGCTCGTGCTCGATGATGGTGAAGAACTCGTCGGCCTTCTTCCAGTCGTCGATGTCGCCGACCTCCGGGATGACGAAGCCGTCGATGTGCTCGACCGCACCGTTTTCGGGGTCGGTAATTTCGAGCATCTGCTGGAAGCCCTGATAGCGGGTCGTCGGGGACTCGCGGTGCCAGACGACGCGCGGGTGGATCTCGCCGGGGAACTCGGCACCCTGTTCTGAGACCACTTCGATGATGTTCTCGACGCCCTCCTCGCGCATGTTCGGTGCCGTCGCGTCCTCGTTGTCCGGGACCCAGACATCCGGGGCCTGCAGGCCGCGGAGCTGGCCCGCGCTTCGCAGCATCTTCGCTGAATCGTCCTCCCCGTCGACTGCTGTTGGAGAGGTAAAGAACGTTCTGACGAACTCGCGGTCGTAGTGTCGTTTCACACTCATAACTCGTCTCAAAGAACCCGACGGAACCGCTTAAATCTACCGTCCACTATCGACCGAAACATCGACGAGAGCGGTCGTTCCACCGTCTTTCAGCGGATTCGGAAATACGAAATATGTATGCTATATTTTCTTTCACTACTCGTGCGCCCGGACGACACAACGGTCGGCGGTGCACACCGCTCTGTCGATATCTCGCGACCGTTCAGTCGCCACATCACGGAGCCCCCGGCGACTTCGGTCGCTGGCTTCGCGCTATTGAACCCACCTTTCCGTTTCGTATTTCCGAATGCCTGTGACGGTTGTAGAGACTGGTGACGCCCACTTCGCCGTGCGTCAAGCCTCGGAAGCTACCGTAGAGCGATTGTCACAACCGATACGGCAATTTTATTCGAGCGGCACCAGAACTGGTGCCTAATGACACGGGCAAAAACGGACTCGGTCCGGGCGACGCAGACCTCGCTGTCGGTCCTCTCGGGAATCAAAGACCTCGGCGGGAGCGCCACGCTGGTCGAACTCGCCGACTCGCTGGACCCGGCCAAGAGCACGATATACAAACACCTGGTGACGCTAGAAGACGAGGGACTGGTCGTGGAACGGGACGGCGAGTACCGCATCGGGCTCCGGTGGCTGGAGTTCGGCGGCATGGCACAGCGCTACGACGGCATCTACGAGGTGGCAAAGCCCGAGGTCAGACGGATGGCCGTCGAGACCGGCGAACTGGCGAACCTGATGATTGAGGAGCAGGGCTACGGCATCTACATCCACACCACCAGCGGCGACCAGGCGGTCGCGCTCGATACGCGCCTCGGGAAGCGCATCCACCTCCACAAGACCGCTATCGGCAAAGCGCTCCTGTCGAGTTTCGACGATGAGCGGGTCGCGGAAATCATCGAGACCCGCGGGCTGCCGGCCGAGACGGACAACACCATCACAGACCGCGAGACGCTGTTTGCGGAACTGGAGACGATCCGGGAGCGCGGGGTCGCCGATGACACCGAGGAACGGGTCGACGGAACCGGTTGTGTCGGGGTCCCCATCGACACCGGCGACCGGCGCGAGGCCGCCATCAGCATCACCGCGCCCATCAACCGGTTGCAGTCGCCGGGCCGCAAAGCACAACTCATCGACACGGTGCAACAGGCCGCTAACGTCATCGAAGTGAATCTGGCTCACGAATAACCGCTCCGTCTGTTGTCTCGACAGATACACCGAGTTCCGTCGCCAACGGTTGGCCGGTACTGGCAGAATCTAATACCAGTACAGTTGTTATTCGACGGCCGAATACCCGCTGTCCGTGGTGGACAAGTCTGGCTACTGTAGAGAAATACTCCGCCCTCGATACCCTCATTTAGCTCCATAATCGGGCTACTTCAACTCTTTTCAAATATAGTATCTTCTATTTAAGTTCGAAAACTCAAAAACAACTCCGAGTAGCGCAAGCAGTAGTTATATAATTCTATTACAGTACTAGCTTGGAGCGTATAGTTGTAGGTGGTTACTACGGTCATCGACCGGTGTCGTCCCCGCGAGGGTGAACGCTCACCGGTAACACAGGCACACAGCGAGGATGCCGAAGTACGTCACGAGTCCCCAGCACGCCGCGGCGACGACGACCGGGCCCAGAAAGACGGCGAGTCCGCCGGCAACACCCAGGAGTACGACTGCCGACGCCGTCCGGACGCCGCGGCGCTGCCACAGCGCCGCGACGGGCGTGTCGAGAACGAACAGCGCCTCGACACACAGTGCGACGGCCACGCCGACGGCGATGGCGGACTCGGACCAGAACGTCTCAACTGCGCCCGTCTGTCGGAGATACGCGACGAGTGCCAGTCCACAGAGCAGCGCAAACCCGGCGTCGCGTCGGTAGTCGGGCACAGCGGAGGTACACGCCGTAGCCGGAAAGCGATGCTGCCGGCGGCGGCACGCTCGCGGCTACCCCAAGTACAAAGACACTGTCAATCGCAGTGAACCTATGCACCATCCTGGACCGCCGCGGTTCGTGGCGACGGGTGACGAGGTCGAACTCGCGCCCCGCGACCCGGACCCGTCGGCGACCTACACCTGGCGACTGACGCAGGCACCGGCGCAATCAACGGTATCGCTCGGAGACGGCCCGGTCGAACACCTCGTCCCCGACGCGCCGGGCAGATACGTCGTCCGACTCACCGCACCGGACGGCGAACACGACCTTACTGTCCGCGCGTTCCCGGGGACCCTCGAATCGAGCGGGACACACACGTCCGGCCGCTCTGGCGGTCACAGCGGTGGCGTCTCCGGCGGGCAAAGCGGTTCCGGCCGCAGCGGGAGCGGCGAGTACACCGAGGCAGGGGACGGCGGCGACGGCGGCAGTGGCGGCGGCCAGCCACGCCTGACTCTGCGGCCGGACATTGAGGGCGACGAAGCCGTCGTTCGCGCCGATTGCAGTCCCCATCCCGAGGGGACCGAGACGGCCGCCGACCTCGCCGTCGAGTTCCTGCTGGACGACCGTGATGATATCGACGCCGACGCGGTGACCCGGGACGGGACGGCTCTCCGGATTCCGCTGGACGCGCTCCCGGACCGCGCTCGCATCCACGCCGTTGCCATCGGAGACCACGGCTACAGCGTGCCCGACGCCGTCGAGTTTAGCCGCGACGGGGGCGGCATCGAGACCGTGACGAGCGGCGACGGGGTCGCTGCCAGTCGACCGTACGACGCGCCGGCCTGGGCCGAGGACTCGGTCATCTACGAGATTTACGTTCGCACGTTCGCCGGCGATAGCGACGAATCGCCCTTCGACGCGATCATCGACCGTCTGGATTACCTCGACTCGCTCGGCGTCGACGCCATCTGGCTCACGCCGGTGTTACAGAACGACCACGCGCCCCACGGCTACAACATCACCGACTTCTTCGAAATCGCGTCGGACCTCGGCACCCGCGCGGACTACGAGCGGTTCGTCGAGGCGGCCCACGACCGCGGGTTCAAGGTGCTGTTCGACCTGGTGTGTAACCACTCGGCGCGGACCCACCCCTACTTCGAGTCCGCCGTCAACAACCCGGCCAGCGAGTACCGCGACTGGTACGAGTGGCGCACCGAGACCGAGCCAGAGACGTACTTCGAATGGGAGCACATCGCGAACTTCGACTTCGACCACCTGCCGGTCCGCCGGCACCTGCTCGATGCGGTCGCCCAGTGGGCCGAACTGGTCGACGGGTTCCGGTGTGACATGGCCTGGGCCGTCCCGAACAGCTTCTGGCGCGAGATCCACGACTACTGCAAGGACCGCGACAGCGAGTTCCTGCTGCTGGACGAGACCATCCCGTACATCCCAGACTTTCAGGCCGGACTGTTCGATATGCACTTCGACTCGACGACCTACGCCGCGCTCCGGCAGGTCGGCGACGGCGGCGATGCCGAGGCCGTCCTCGGTGCTATCGAGGGGCGGGCGGAGATCGGCTTCCCGGAGCACGCGTCGTTCATGCTGTACGCGGAGAACCACGACGAGACGCGCTACGTCGTCGACTACGGGCGGGGCGCCGCCGAGGCCGCCGCGGGTGCGCTGTTCACGCTCCCGGGCGCGCCGCTGCTGTACGCCGGCCAGGAGTTCGGACAGCGCGGCCGGCGCGACGACCTCGCGTGGGACCACGCCGACGAGGCGCTCCAGTCGTTCGTCAGTGACCTCTCCGCGGTCAGACACGACCAGCCGGCGCTGTCGGCCGACGCGGACCTCCTCCGAATCCCGTACGAGGTCCGTGACGGCCCGTCCGACCGCGTCGTCGCGTACGCGCGGACAACTGCGGGGGACGCGGCTGTCGTCGTGCTCAACTTCAGTAGTGAACCGTCGACGGTCGGGCTACCAGCCGGGACCGATGATACCGACCTCGTTTCTGGGGAGCATCGTGGAGCTGCTGATGACGGGGACACAGCAGTCACCGTCGACAGCGCCGCCGTGTTCCCGGCTGACGAGAGCGCTCTAAACCAGTAGACCGAGCGCGCGGATCTGTTCGGCATCAGCGGCCCCGTTCTCCCGGGATATGCAGCCACTCCCTCGAAGTATCACTAATTTGTCCGAACCACAGGAGTTTATAGAGATTGGTCTGCTTTGATGTGTATGCGGCTTTCGACAGCGCTCAACGAATACAAGCGGACTCGTCACGAGCGCTTTCCAGAAGAACGCAGGACTGTTTCAGGCTCTTTCTCCGGGCACGGTGATCGGCTCGTACACGTCGGCGAAGACGGCACGCTGAAGGACTATTCCGATTCGCTCTCCGGGCTCTCCGGTATTGACCGCTCCAGGCTCGGGGTTATGCTTGGGGACGAAACACGGTGGTTCAGTGACCTGGAAACGATCAGACAGCACTACTACCGCGAGACGCGGCTCGTCGAGACCGAATACGACGCGGGGTCGTTCACGGTCCACCAGTACGATCTGACGCTGGGCCGGGCCCACGTCACGCACGTCGCGATGCGCGGGGCGGTTCCACAGGACGCCAAGCTCGTGGCGTTCGTCACGCTGGCCCCCGACAGCAGCGACAGCGGCGTCGGCTCGCTGATTCACGAAGACGCCGGGCCAGACGACTCGCGCGTACTGGAGGTGTACCATCGGCGAGAGCACGATTACCTCGCCTCGTCGACCGGGCTGGACGCCGTCGCCGGACAGCGGCCGGAACGCCTCGCGGAGATACTCGACGGCAGCCCGATTGCGTTCCCGCGGTCGGAGCCAGTCGAGCGACGCGACCAGACCCGCCTCACCGGTGACTTCCTCGTGACCGCGCCGCTTGACCGGTCCGGACGCAGCAAGGACACGACGCTGGTCAGTCAGCTCTCGAACCACGACGAGGTCGACCGGGAGACGGCACTCCTCGACCTCGCCGACTGTGTGACGGAGCACACGACGTCTGACGATCTCCGGCAGGCCGGGCGGGAGCGAACGCGCATCGACGTGGCCGAATCGACGCCGCGGTCAGATTCGATACGGATGGACCTGCGGGTGCTTGACCTGCTGTCCTCGCCGACCGGCGGTCGCATCGCCGCCCCGGAGTTCGACCCGTTCTACTCGAACTCCGGCGGCTACGGCTACGTCTGGTTCCGCGACGACGCCTCGGTCTCCCGGCATCTGCTCGAAGCCGGCGACCGACTCGATATCGACACCGTCGAAATGTTGACCGAGAGCGCGGCGTTCCTCTGTGACAGCCAGCTTTCCGACGGGCGGTGGCCCCACCGCGTCTGGGCCGATACCGGGGCTATCGCGCCGGGCTGGGCCAACGCCAGAGTCGAGCACAACGCCGAATCGCCGGAGTACCAGGCCGACCAGACCGCGACCGTCACCGCCTTCCTCGCGACGCTGCTGCGAACACACCGCGGCAAGATGGACGCCGAACTGACGGCGATGGTTCGGGAGACAATCGATGCGGCCGTCGACACGCTCATCGAAGACATCGCGGCCAACGACCTGCCCGAGCCGTGTCAGAACGTCTGGGAGGACTCGGTCGGCCAGTTCACGCACACCACTGCGACGTTCATCGAGGCCTTCGCCGCGGTGACCCGCGCCCCGATGCCCGAATCGGTCTGTGAGCAGAGTCTGGCGGCAGCCGACCGGTTGCTAGACGGGCTGGATACGCTCTGGGACAGTGATCTGGGCGTGTACGTGATGGGGCTGACAAACGGGACGCCGGACCACCGCATCGACGCCGCGGGGCTCCACCTCGCGGACGCGCTGCAGGAGTACGACAGCGTCGAGTCGACCACGCTTGCTGACCAGCACATCATCCGCCTGGCCGATCATGTGAGCACGACGCTCGATACACTCTTTCGGAACCCCACCGAGAGCCAGGTTGCGGGACTGGCCCGCTACGAGGGCGACCGCTGGCGGACCGGTCATCAGGACAGCGAGAAGGTCTGGACGGTTACGACGGCGATGGGGGCCCTCGCCGCCGCCCGCGTCGGCGATATGCTGAACGACCGCGACGGGAGCGGCGACGCCTACCTCGACCGCGCGAGCGACCTGTACGAACTGCTCGAGGACGACGGGCCGCTCACGACCGACGCCGGCTACCTCGCCGAACAGGCCTTCGACGACGGCGACCTCGACAGCGCGACGCCGCTTGGCTGGTCCCACGCGTTGCGGCTCCACGCGACGGCCCGGCTGGGTGAGCTAAACGCGCTCCCGACGACATCGGCGGGAACCGAGGGGCCGAGCGAGCGCCCGACCTGGACGACCGGGGAGAAGTACGGCGTCGGCACCGTCGCCGACCACGACGAACCGGACCCCTCGCGCGTCTGGTTCACGCTCACAGAGGGCGCGCTGACAGAGGCTCGCTACCCGCAGGTCGACCTGATGAACCTGCGGACGCTGGATTTTCTGGTCCGGTGTACGGACGAGACGGACTACGCCGTCCGGACCCATCGCGAGAACCGCCGGACCGACGACAGCGTCAGGCGACGCGTCGAACCGGTCGACGATGAGGCGCTCCTCTATCGCCACGTCTTCACCGAGACCGGCGACGGCCGGGGCCACGAGTGGACGCTGACCGTCGACTACGCGACCGACCCCGAGCACGACGCCATCGTCGCCGACGTGTCCTTCAGCGCCAAGGACGGCAAATCATACGACGTGTTCTCGGTCGCGGACATCGCGCTCACCAGCACGGTCACCGAGGACCGCGCCATCAGATACGGCCAGCCCGGGAGCTACCACCTCGTGGGCCGGAACCCTCGCGCCTACACCGATCAGACGGACAACGACTTGCTCGTCGACGAGAACGGCGACGCATACTCCATCGCCGTGGCGATGGCCGCGGCCGGGCGTTTCGACTGGGCCACCGTCGGCGCGGCCGGCAGCGACCACCTCGATGGGCTGTACTCCGACGGAGACCTCCCGAACCCGGTCGAATCCATCGACGGGACGAACCTCGTCCTCATCGGCCGGCTGGACTCGGGGACCAGAGTCAGCGACACGGTCGCGCTCGGCTTCGCGCGACAGGCTGACACCGCCGCCGCGCTGGGCGAAGCCGACGGGGCGCTCGACCGCGGCTACGAGACGGTCAGCGCGGAGTACGCCGACAGCTGGGGTGACTTCCTTTCGGACAAGCAACTTCCGGAGTCGGTTGCCGACGACGAGGCACTGGCAAACCAGTACAGGACAGCGCTGATGACGCTGTTAGCGGTCGAGGACAAGACCTACCGCGGCGCGTCCATCGCCTCGCCGTCCGTGCCGTGGGGCGAGGCCGTCCACGCCGAGGAGCCCAAGGGCTACGGCTACAACTTCGTCTGGTCCCGGGACCTGTACCAGGTGTTCAGCGTATTCGACGCTATCGGGTCGCTAGATATCGCCACGGAGCAACTGGAGTACATCTACGAGTACCAGCAGGACGAGGCCGGCTTCATCCCGCAAAACACCTACGTCAACGGGACGACCCGCTGGGGCGGCGAGCAGATGGACAACATCTCGTTCCCGCAGGTGATGGCGTACCGCCTCGCCGAGGGCGGCGTCGACTTCGAGGACGTCGAGTACAGCTACGAGAACGTCCGGCGGTCGGCCGAGTACGTCGTCCGCCACGGCCCCGAAACGGCACAGGAGCGCTGGGAAGAGGAGGCCGGCTTCTCGCCGTCCTCGATTGCGGCCGAAATCGCGGGGCTCGCGTGTGCGGCGAAGCTCGCACTCGACACCGGCCACGAGGCCGACGCGCTTGTCTGGCTGTCGCTGGCCGACCAGTGGGCGAACAACGTCGAGGCCTGGACCGCGACCGAGACCGGGACCGAGCGCCACACCAACACGCCCTACTACACGCGGGTCACGCTCGATGGGAACCCCGAGATGGGGCACCTCCGCACGCTTGCTAACGACGGCCCGACGCTGGACGAACGGAACATCATCGATGGCGGCTTCCTCGAACTCGTCCGGCTGGGTATCAAGCCCGACGACGACGAGACCATCCGGAACTCGCTCGTCGAGGTCGACGACACCATCAGCGTCGACACGGAGTACGCGCCCGGGTTCTACCGGTACAACGGCGACGGCTACGGCGAACGCGGCCGGGACGACCAGGGCGCGCCGTGGACGGTCGAACACAAAGGGAAGGGCCGCCTCTGGCCGCTGCTCACCGGCGAGCGCGCCGAGTACGAACTCCACCGTGACGACCCGGACATCCCGCCGGAGAACGCCCTCCAGATGATGCAGGACGTGGCGAACTCGGGACGGATGATCGCCGAACAGATCTGGGACCGGGGCCACGCGACCGACTACGACTGGGAGTTCGCCGAAGGGACCGGCTCGGCGACGCCGCTGGCGTGGTCGATGGCCCAGTACGTGCGGCTGGCCCACGGCATCAGCGCCGGTGAACCGGTCGAAACGCCCGCGTTCGTCGACGACCGCTACCGCAAGCGGCGGGCCCACACGCCCGACCGCAGCCCCGCGCTCCGCGTCGACACGCAGTTCCGCGGGAACGAACTGGTCGTCTCCGGCGAGACGACCGGCGTCTGTGTCGTCGTCAAAACGCCCGCTGATATCACGTACATCCCCGTCGAGGAACGTGAGTTCGAGGTCGCAGTCGACGTCGACCCCGGTGAGAACCAGGTGATCGTCGCCGCCGCGGACGACGAGGATCTGGTCACCGCCGGGACAACCGTCTGGCAGCTCAACCTCTAGCCACTCCAACAAGTAGTTACCACTTTATAACTCGGGTCTGACTGTGGGATATGGACGCGATAGTTCTAGCTGGCGGCTACGCGACACGGCTGTGGCCGATCACCCGTCGTCGACCGAAGATGCTGCTCCCGGTCGGCGAGACGACGGTTATCGATGGAGTCCTGCAATCACTGGAAGCCGACGACCGAATCGAGACGACGTACCTGAGCACGAACGAGGCCTTCGCCGACGAGTTCGAGGCTCACATCGACGAGATGGGCTACGAGAAGGTCCAGCTCTCCGTCGAGAGTACGGCGGACGAAGACGAGAAGTTCGGCGTCGTCGGCGCGCTCGCGCAACTGATCGACCGCGAGGGCATCGACGACGACCTGTTTGTCATCGGCGGCGACAACCTCATCGGCTTCGACCCCTCGGAGTTTCTGGATTTCTTCGAGGAGCGCGACGGGCCGGCACTCGCCGCCTACGACGTGGGCTCACGGGAGAAAGCCAAGTCCTACGGGCTCGTCGAACTCGACGGCGAGCGCGTCGTCGACTTTCAGGAGAAGCCCGACAACCCCAAGAGCACGCTCGTCTCGATTGCCTGTTACGCCTTCCCGGCCGACTCGCTCCGCTTTGAGGAGTACCTCTCGGGCGACAACAACCCCGACGAACCGGGCTGGTACATCGACTGGCTGCAACAGCAGGAGCCGGTGTCCGCGTTCACGTTCGACGACGTCTGGTTCGACATCGGAACGCCCGACTCGTATTTCGAAACGGTCGAGTGGAAACTCGACGGCGGGTCGCTCATCCACCCCGACGCGACCGTCGAGAACTCCGAGATCGGTGACACCGTCCATGTGATGGCTGGGGCGGAAGTGACCGACAGCAGCCTCGACCGGTCCATCGTCTTCCCGGACGCCGAGGTCCACGACTGTGATATCGACGAAACGATTCTCGGCGAGAACGTCCACGTCGAGGGGTACAACATGTCCGGGTCGCTCATCATCAACCGCTGATGGCTCGCGGCGATGGGGCCACCGTTCGAGTGCAGGACGCGACACGATTCGCCGCCAGCCACCGCACTGCTGGCGAAGGACTAAGTGACACAGCGCCGTCTACTCGCCGTACGAAAGTTATCTGACAACATGGCACAACCAGAAACGGAGCCAGTCACGTTCGAGATGACAATCGACGACGGCCGGACCAGAATCGACGTCTCGGGCGACCGCGACACGGCCGTCGTGGTCCGCTCGAAATCGGGCGAGAAGATATACCTGCCGCCGGAGGACTTCGACCGCCCCCCAGAGGACAGGCAGACACCGTACGACAGCCCCTACCAGTCGGCTGACGGGACCGCAGACAGCCCGTACCGGACACAAACCGATACGACGTCCGTGACAGGGCTGGAGCCGACCGCCGACGGCTACCTCATCGTTCACCCGGAACCGGTCACTGACGTTCGCTTCCTCCGGTAAGCGTTCGGTCGTCGTCAGGCTTCGTCGAGAACCTCGTGGTAGAACTCGACGTGTTCGTCGGCTACTTCCTCCCAGGTCCGAACATCGTAGTCGATGGGCGTCGACAGCGATAGAGCGCGCTCGATCCCTTCGGCGATAGAGTCCGAATCGGGTTCGACCTCGATGACGCAGTCCTCGTTGAGGAGTTCCGCCGCCCCGCTCTCGCAGGCGACGACGCGCGTCCCGACCGATAGCGCTTCGACGATGGTGATGCCGAACGGCTCCGCCAGCGAGGGCGAGACGAACAGGTCTGCGCTGTTGTAGTAGTCTCCGAGCTCCGACTGGGGGAGATACCCCGGGAAGTAGACCCGGTCCTCGACGCCCAGCAGCTCCGCGAACCGTTCGAGCTGTTCAGTGAGATGCCCCGAGCCACCGAGTACCAGGCTCACGTCGTCCCGACCGAGCTTCGAGAGCGCGTACAGCAGGTACGACAGCCCTTTCTGGTCGGTGTGTCGGCCGACGAAAAACAGCATCTTTCCGTCGATACCGAGTTCCGCTTTGATGTCCCGGCCCGTCGGCTCCACCGACGAGAACCCGTTGTAGATGACCGTCGAGTCGGCGTCGTACTGCTCGCGTATCCGTCGCTGGGTAAACTCACTCACCGCGACGAGGTGGTCCGAGCGGTTGGCGACCCGCTGTTCCGTCTCGACTTCCCGCTGTGGCGGCGTCACGTTCCGGTCCGCCGACAGCGAGTGGAAGGTCGAGATCCATTCGACGTCGTGGGCTGATTTGGCTCGCGAACCGGGGTTGTAGCCGAACCAGTCGTTCGTGTGGATAATGTCGGCATCGGCCGCCTCGTCGGCGAACTCTCCAGCCAGCCGGCCGATGCGAGTGACGATGTCGCCGCTTCCCGTCGAGACGCCGTGGATGCCGTCGCGGTCCGGCGGCGCGTACTCCGCGGGCAACACCAACTCGAACTCGACGTCGTCTCTCGGTTCAAGCTGTTCGAACAGCTCCCCGATAGCGGTATCAAGCCCGCCGGTGATGTTGGGTGGGAACCCCCAGCCAAGCATCAGAACGTTCGGTGGCATCTCTGTAACTGGCTCTCTCACCATAGCATCAAATGGATACAATATATATGTTTGCGTGCGCTCTTCTCCGGCCCCGCAAGCAGACACGATGGCAGTCACCGACCCCGCCCATTGAAATGCCTGTCAGGGCAACAGGTGCGTATGCAATTCGAACGGCAGAGTGGCGTGTTTCTCCACCAAACGTCGCTCCCGGGGCCACACGGTATCGGCGACCTCGGTGCCGGCGCGCGGGCGTTCGTCGACTTTCTCGACCGGGCCGACCAGTCGCTGTGGCAGTTCTGTCCGCTCGGTCCCACGGCGAGCATCCACGGGAACTCCCCGTACCAGTCGTCGTCCGCCTTCGCCGGAAACCCGCTGCTCATCGACCTCCGCGACCTCGTCGACCGCGGCTATCTCACAGCGGACGAGGTCGACCCGCCCGAGGATTTCTCACAACAGCACGTCAAGTACGACCGCGTGACCGAGTTCAAGGAGCGCCGGCTCCGGACCGCGTACGAGCGCTTCGACGAGAGCGCAAGCGATGCGGACCAGCAGTCGTTCGCCGAGTTCTGCGAGCGCGAGGCCGGCTGGCTGGACGACTACGCGCTGTTCACGGCGCTGAAAGCCGAGTTCGACGATGCCGGCTGGATGGACTGGCCGGACGATATCAGAACGCGAGAGCCGGCGGCCGTGGAGCGATACCGGGACGAACTGGCCGACGATATTCGCTACCACAAGTTCGTCCAGTGGTGCTTCGACAGCCAGTGGCAGGCGCTGGCCGAGTACGCGGCCGAACGGGACATCGGCCTCGTCGGCGACCTCCCCATCTACGTCGGCCTCGACTCGGCGGACGTCTGGGCGTATCCAGAGGTGTTCCGACTCGACGACGACCACCACCCTGCAGAGGTGGCCGGCGTCCCGCCCAATCCCGGCGACGACGGCCAGCGATGGGGGAATCCCGTCTACGACTGGGACGCCCTCCGTGCGAACGACTACGGCTGGTGGGTCGACCGGTTCGAGCGGCTGTTCGACCTCGTCGACATCGCCCGCATCGACCACTTCAAGGGCTTCGACGAGTTCTGGTCGATTCCGGCCGAGGCGGACGACCCGGCCGCCGGGCAGTGGCGGGACGGCCCCGGCGCGCACTTCTTCGAGACGGTCAGAGACCGGCTCGGCGAACTGCCGTTCTTCGTCGAGGATCTGGGCTTTCTCGACGAGAGCATCGTCGCGCTTCGGGACCGGTTCGGCTTCCCCGGCATGCGCGTGCCACAGTACGCCGACTGGTGCGAGGAGGGGCATATGTACCAGCCGATGCACTACCCGGAGTCGGCCGTCGGCTACACCTCGACCCACGATACGGACACTATCGTCGGCTACTACCGCGACCTCGCGGACCGGCAACGGGACTGCCTCCACTACAACCTCGGCACCGACGGAGACGAGATCAACTGGGACCTCATCGAGGCGGTGTGGAACTCGAACGCCGTCGTCGCGATGACGACCATGCAAGACCTGCTCGGCCTCGACAGCGACGCCCGGTTCAACGTCCCCGGCACGGCGACCGGGAACTGGCAGTGGCGGGTGACCGAAGACGCCATCAACGACGAGGTCGCCGAACGGCTCAGACAGGTCACCGACAGAACGATCCGCTGAGTACCTTCAGAACTGCAGGATACCGTCTTCCGTGACGACCGTATCGAGCAGGCGGGTCGGCGTCGCGTCGTAGCCCGGGTTCCCGATATCGAACCCCTCCGGGGGTTCGAGCATCACGTCCGACCCTTGCCGGAACGTGTTCCTGAAGGTGAAGCCGCTCCCGATGAACTTCGACGAGGTCCCGACGACGGTCACGGGGACGTCCATCTCGTTGGCCGTCGCGGCCAGTGGCAACGTCCCGATACGGTTGTACACCGTGTCGTCGATGAGGCAGTTCATGCCGACGAACACGCGGTCGGCCTCCGAGAGGTAGTGGCCCGCCGCACCGTCGACGATGAGCGTCACGTCGGCCCCGTCCCGGTCGGCCAACTGGCGGGCGGTTCGCCGGCCCAGGAAATGCGGCCGCGACTCTCTGGCGTACAGGTGGAACTCCTTGCCGTCGTCAAGCGCCGCCATGAGCGTCGCCATCACCGTCGAGGAGTTCTCGTGAGTCACCAGCACGTCGCCGTCGTCGATGAGCGTCGCCGCCCGCTCCGCCGCGCGGTCCTTGCTGGTCTCGATTTCCGTGACGACCTCGTCGATTGTGTCGAGCAATCGCTCCTTGGCCTCTGAGACGGAGTCGAGGTCGGCGTCTTTCAGGTCCGTGACGATACGCTGCTGTGTGGTGTACAGCGGCGCGTGCGAGCGGTTCGCCCGCTGGAGCGCACTACTGTTGCGCTCGACCACGCGGAGGAAGTCCTCGACCGTGTGGCACTCGCGGTCTGTTAGCTCGCGGAGCGCCTTCGCAGCTTTCACGGCGGCAATCGAGGAACTCTGTGTCTCCATCTCCTCGATCTGCCGCACGGTCTCGTTTATCATGAGTGTACGTGCGGTTGCCTCCCTTATAACGCTACAGCCGGCTGACAGCCCGTTCCCGCGGCTTGCAACGGGCCACGACGGGCGTGGTCACACCGACCCGACCACGTCCTCGTCGGTCGGTCCCTGACCGTCGAACTCGGCCACGAGCGCGTCCAACTGCGCCGGGTCGTCGACGCTCGGGAGCCTTCGGTCCGCAGTCCGACAGTCCGCATCGACGCCGATGCCGTCACAGACGAGGTCGGCCGTCGCCTCGGCCATCTGCCGGTAGGTGGTCAGTTTACCGCCGACGATGCTCGCCATGTTGTCGACGCCGTCGTCGGCGTGGTCGAGCAGGAAGAAGCCACGCGAGATGCCGCGGCCGCCGCGCTCGTCCTCGTCTGGGGCGTACAACGGCCGGACGCCCCACCAGGTTCGGACCTCGGGGGCGTCTGCAACTGGCGGCAGCATCGCCGCACACTCTTCGATGCTCTCTTCGATTTCCCACTGCTCCGTCTCGTACTCGTCCGGGTCGCGGACCGGCACGCTCGTCGTCCCGAGGACGGCCTCGCGCTCGTGTGGCACGACGATGTCGCCGTCGTCGGGGTCCCGGCAGCGGTTGAGTACCGGCCCGAGGTCGTCGTACTCGACGGAGACCATCACGCCCCGCGTCGGTTGCATCTCGACGTCGAGGTCGGCCATCGCGGCGAACTGGCCCGCCCAGGCACCGGTCGCGTTGACGACGTAGTCGGCCTCGATAGTGTCGTTGATTGCCCCACCGACCCGCACGCCGGTCACCTGTCCGTCCTCGACGAGCACGTCCTCGACAGGTGCGTGCGGGTGTATCGTTGCGCCGTGGTCGCGAGCATCGGCGGCGTTCGCGGCGACCAGGCGCGACGGGTAGATGACGGCGTCAGGGACCTCGAACGCGCGCTCGACCTCCGCGGCGAGGTCGGGCACCCGCTCTTGGGCTGCATCGCTGTCCAGCGTCTCGACGGGGATGCCGATGTCTTCACAGGCCGCCCGTTTGGCCTCGAAGTAGTCGGGGTCGTCCCCGGCGAGTTGGACGAACAGGCCCCCGGTGTCGCGGATGCAGGCCCCGGCGATGTCCTTGAGTATCCGGTTTTCGGTGATGCACTCCTCGGCACCGACCCGGTCTGCCTCGGCGTAGCGGGCACCGCTGTGCAGCAACCCGTGCGAGCGTCCGGAGGTACCGCTTGTCAGCCCGTCACGCTCGACAAGCGTCACGTCGATGCCACGGAGTGCGAGGTCACGAGCGACGCCAGCGCCGGTCGCGCCACCACCGACGACGAGGACATCCGTCTCAATTGCCATGTATTTGATTAGGGTAGCTGACGTAAGGTTCCTCCGATACCGGGGGTTTCGACAACTGTGCGTCCAGTTTCACCCCCGGAAACTGACCGCGGCCGGTGGACACGAACCCGGTAAAGTGCTACCGGATCGAACGAGTGAGACACGGTTCCAGTAGCCGTTGTCGTCGGCTGTGTGACCGCGTAAATGGTGGCTGCTCCGTTTCTCCGTTGTCTCCCACTCGCAAGACCTGCCTCGATCAGATATCCTGCCCGGTCGGCCTGATCAGGAGTTCGTTCACGTCCACGCGGGCGGGCTGGCTCGTCGCGTACACGATGCCGCGAGCGATATCGTCGGGGTGGAGCATTGGGAGGTCCATCTCCGCGAACCGCTCAAGCACTTGCTCGTCCGGAACGTGTGTCGCGAGTTCCGTATCGACAGCACCCGGTTCGATAACCGTCGTCCGGATGCCCTGTGTCGTCACTTCCTGCCGGACTGCCTCGGTGAACGCGTTCACACCGAACTTTGTCGCGTTGTAGCCGCTCGAATCGGCCGAGGCCCGGCGTCCCGCGACGGAGGAGACGTTGACGATGTGGCCGCTCTCCTGCTCTTGCATGACCGGAAGCACTGCGTGGGTGAGGTTCATCAGTCCGAGCAGGTTCACCTCGACCATCTGCCGGAGGTTCGAGCGATCTGCCCGCTCCAGTGGTTCGAGGAGCATCACGCCGGCGTTGTTGACGAGGATGTCGATGCGACCGTACTCGTCGGTCGTCGCGTCGACCAGCGAGTCGATGTCGTCTTCGTCGGTCACGTCGGTCGGCACAACCAGCGCATCCCCGCCAGCCGACTCGATTCGGTCCGCCAGAGCCTCTAGCTCGTCAGCGCGGCGGGCCGCCAGCGCCACGCTCGCGCCCGCGTCGGCCAGCGCCTCCGCGGTTGCCTCACCGATTCCCGACGATGCGCCGGTTACAATCGCCACGTCGCCTGCAAGCCGCTGTGCGTCCTGATCGTCTGCTGCAGATTCGTCTGACATCGCTGTTTAGTCAGTGCGACAGCCACGAGCGTCCTTTGCTTACTGATAAGCCCATTTATATACTGGCTGCAACAGCGCAGTCGCACAGGCTGGCGGCTACTGTGCGAGCGCGTTCCGGAACTGGTCGGGGCCGACTGTCGAACTGATGAGTTGTTTTTCGGCTCGACGCAAGAGGTCAGAGGCCGCGGCGGCCGACACATCGAGCTTGTCGGCGAGTTCCGCCGTCGAACAGCGACGCGGTGAGTCGTAGTACCCCGAGGAGAGGGCGACGGACATCGCCCGATACTGCCTGTCCGTGAGTCCGAACTGGTCGCGTTCCCCGGGGTTCTCGGGGTCCGAAGCGATGTGCAGTAGTTCGAGCGGGATGTCGTTGACCGCACACCGGTCCCGTAGCGCACTGAACGCGTCGTAGTCGGAGAACACCTTCTGTTCCCGTATCCCGTCGCCGGTGACCGTCGCGTCCATCGCAACGCCCTCGAACTCCTCCGGGTCGTGTGACGCGATGAGATCCGGTGCGTTGTCGACGACCACCTTGTAGAACCAGCCATCGGCCGTCTGCCCGATATCCGCCGCGTCGGTGATCTGTGGCCGCGCGTCGAGTTCTCGCTCGAAGGCGTCGCGGGAGCCAGCGTCGACGCTAACTGTAAGCAGCAGTCGTCCGTCTTCGAGGCCGACGGCGTTCGAAATCGAGAGTTCGCCGCTCGGAATCGAGTCCGCCACGCCGACCAGCGGAAGCGTCTCGTCCGCGAGGAGGATTTCAGCAACGATGGCCATAGCGTGCCATCGGAGTCGACGTATATAGTCGCCAGCATTGCGATTACAGGCGCACTGACAGCCCCGCTCCGGTTCGCAGCCGCTCAGTCAGAACTGGACGCTGTCTCACCACCCAGCAATCGCTGTAGCTGTTCGATTAACGAGCGGCTTGCGGGCTGCCCACGATACACCCGCACGGAATCGAAGCCCGCGTACCCGTGGTTCCCGGATTCGTCCCGCTCCCAGTACAGCCATGCTGTCTCCTCCCCACCATCGAAGCCCATCTCATCGACTGGGAATGTGAGAACGAGCGACGCCTGGCCGTCCGCAGCATCGTCGTCCGGTTCCCTGATCTCGCCATCCTCGACGGGACGCGCCCCCTCGCCGTCTTCCAGCGCGAGACGCGAGCCGAACCGATAGCGGACGGCCCGCTCCGTGGGGTCGAAGGTCTCGCTGTCCCCGTCGCTGTTGACGAACTCTGACTGCTCGACTGCGACGGTGATGGTGTCGTGTTCCGACAGGTCGATGAAGTTCTCCGCGTTCTCGGGCTGGACGTCGACCGTGATCTCGACCGGGAAGTGGGCCGCCGCGACGCCGCTCAGGCTCGGAACCGCGGCCGCGGTCACTGCTGTGCCAAGTGTTCCTTTGAGGAGCCGTCGTCGTGTGGTAGTTGCCGATTTTGTGCTATCGTTGCTCGTCGCTGACTCCTTTCCTTTCATCCACGTGAACTGATCCGCTGGCACAGTTATGATAATTCTGGTGCATATCTCGAAACACCGAGTTATGGGAGAGAGCGGACCCGAAAGCGGGATCATATCTCCTAATTAGTGGTTTTTTGATGTTATCAGACACCCCTATTGTGCTCGTATGCCTCTATGCTGACAGAGTGTTTTCATGGTCTGTACTCCAACTCACATTCTCCATATAGGGAGATTATATTTTAATTAAATTCCGCAAAACTAAGTCTACAACTTTAAGTACAATAGCTAGTTTAAAACTGCGTATGACCGCACAGGCTGGCACGGAGACCGCACCGGTGGTTCCCGCACCGACGCCACCGGACGCCGCCGACGCCTGGTACGCGCCGGACGTTCGTGAGCAAGACGAGGTGTATCCGGGCGTCGTCGTGACCGTCCGACGGGAACGCAGCGGGTTCCGGTACGATGTCCGTGATCCGGTACTTTCAGCGGCAGAGGCTGACGCACTGTCGACTGTCGAATCACACTTCGCAGGTGCGAACATCGAGCGACCGCGGACGCGTGAGGGGGCCGTCGAGCGGATGAACGGGGGGTTCGACGCGAAACACCGCCGGGTAATCGACCGACTGATCGACGCGTCGCCAGCGAGCCGCCGTCGAATCGAGTACCATGCGCTCTCGTCGCTGGCGTGTTTCGACGACCTGACCCCATACGCGCTGGATTCCCGCATCGACGTTGCTGACGTGACCGACGACGGCGTCGTCGTCCACACTGACGATTACGCTCCGGCGGAGACTGACCTTGGCCCGGACCCGGCGTATCTTAACCGGTTCGCGAGCGAGCGTGTCGAGCGCCACACCGTCCGTTTTCAGGGCTTCGAGATTCCGGTCGTCGTCTACCGCGAGCATCTCCTCGGTGCCGACCCGTTCACGACGAAGTACGCGGTTCGAGAGCCGGACCTGCTCCCCGGCGACGAGCAACTCATCGAGGTGTGCAAGGAGCGCGTCTGGGAAACCGGCGTCGACGGCGTCGTTCAGGACCGTGTCGAGTTCGTGCGGGAGCGTGCCCGCTCGCTCCTGGCCCGGCAGCTAACCGTCCGCAACACGACCGAGTGGGTCGACGCCGCCCGCTACCGGCTGCGGTCGGCGCTGGCCGAACTCGACCTGGCCGTGCCGCCGGTCGACCATCGGTTCGCCGACGACCGCCTCGACGACCTGCTGTACTACGTGCTTCGAGACCTCGTCGGCTACGGAAAGCTCACCGTTCCCATCCGGGACCACACGCTGGAAGACATCGAGGCGAACCGCGTCGACGAGCGCGTGAAGGTCCTCCCACGCGCCGATCTCGGCCACGACGGCCGGGTGCCGACCAACCTCGCCTTCGACTCCGAGGCGGCCTTCGTCAACGTCGTCACGCAACTGGCCGCCGACGACGGCGTCGAACTCAACGCCTCGAACCCGAGCGCGAAGGTCAACATCGACCCGGACGGGGACAGCCTCCACGACGCCGACGACACCATCCGCTGTGCAGTTGCCTTGCCGACTATTAGCGAAGGCGGTCCACACATCTCCATCCGGAAACAGTCGGGCGATGCAATTCGAATGTATACCCTCGAAACCAAAGCAAGCTTGCGAATGAAAGCGTATGTCTGAATTGCCCATGTTTTAATACATAAGAGTATACATATCATGCGATATGTCTCAACTTCCTGATGACCACTGGGCCTCTAAAACAGTCATTCAGGAGGCAGAATTGCTTGAACATATATTTGAAGTTGATGAGAAAACATCAGATAATATAAGAATTAGCAGATATTGTGTTTCCCCAGGTGTAGATACACTAGATTATACGTCGTTTATAAATTTCTTAAGAAAGAAATTCAAGTACTATGTCTTATCTGAGGAAGAAGTGAAACAAACGGAAGATGCACACTATGAAGCACAAACAAAGTCTGCTTACAAATTAAACGCAGAGAATGAAGGAATCTATGGAGAACTGATTCTATTTGCATTTGTTGAAGCCCTTCTTGACCTGCCAATCGCAAGTCACAAAGTCGCATGGACGCAAAATGCAAACGATGAAGTGAAGGGTTCCGATGGTCTGTTTTACGGCCACTTTGATGGTGAAAAATCCCTCGCAATCGGTGAGTCGAAAATCAAGGGTCAGCGATCAGAAGCGATAAAAGACTCATTGAACAGTATCAATAGATTTTATAGTCCTGAAGGAACTCAGATGCGTAAACATGAATTAACGGTTGCTTCCAATAATTTACCTCAGGATTTGAATAAAGAAGAAGTAAAAGAACTAAGCAAGGTTTTAACTTCAGGACCAGGCGAACATAGAACTATTCACCCAATGTTTATTTGTTATGAATCTGCCAAATTACAAAATGTCCAAGAATCTAACTTGACAAGATCAGAATTAAGAGATGAGATTATATCTGAAATTAAAAAATACGACGTAGGTGAATACATTGAAGAGAAGATTGAAGAAAATTATCCTAATGTAAACAAGCACTGGGCTATCATGATGTTGATGCCCGTTGATGATACAACAAACCTCCAAGAGACGCTAAAACAGCAAATTTACCCTTATACCAATCAATGACCGAAAATAGCCCTGCAGAGGCCGAATTCTTTAATTCTACAATTGATAAGCTTATAGAAGAATTATTAAAAAATGATTTAGGAGTCCCATATTCTACTCTATATCCAGTAACTGATGAAGAACTACATAGGTCAGTCTGGTTAGCTTCCTACTTAGCAAATAGCGATGACGAAAACGATAGGAAAAAAGCCTTAGCATTAGCAACTCTTTCTTACATAAGAAATAAAAATAGCCCCGATAAAAGTGTTTATAAACAGTACTTATATATCGTCCTATCCAGGCTTGGAAACTTACCAGCATTTGAGAATGTGCGTGATGAAGAAGGAGGGGAAATACAAGGATCAGATTCTTATGAAAATAATGGACATATCCAGACTAATTCCTTTGAAACGGGGATCTTCAACTCATATGATCCAATTCTTAATGCTGAATTACAGACTAGCAAACAAGAATATCAGATCGATCGGGACACTGTTCTCTCAGCCTTTCAAAATGAAATCTATGATTCGCTGAATAAGGGAAAAGATGTGGCAATTTCAGGGCCAACATCTTCTGGCAAGTCTTTTATAATTCGTGAATACATAAATTCTAAAATTAGCGAGCAAAATAAATTTGACACAATTTATGTTGTCCCGACTAAAGCACTAATCAGCGAGGTTTGTCGAAAATTATCTGAGAGATTCCCAGATGCAAGTATCGAAACAGGTGCGCATTTTACTGAAACTAACGAAGAAAAAAATAACGAAACAACCTTTCTTGTAGTTACGCCAGAGAGATGTCTGAATTTACTTTCGGAAGAAAACCGGTCATCAATATCCCCATCGCTTGTGTTCTTTGATGAAATTCAAAATCTTGAATCTGGAGAAAGAGGCGTTATCTTCGAGAGTATTATTGAGTCATTGACTACATACTGGCCCCGCGCCCAAATAGTAGCCGCAGGACCATATTTAAAAAATTCTGGCGTCACTTTATCATCACTCACTGACCGTGATGTGAAAGAAATCGAAACAAAATTCGCTCCGGTTTTACAATTAAAAGCTATACTTGAGTTTCAGAGGGGCGGAGGGAATGCACCAGGCCAAAGATTGATGAATGCTACCATTTATAGCCCTTCTGGTGAACCGCTGACAACTAAAGTACCGGAGCCTGAACAAGTTACTTTCTCAGATTTCAATGACAATAAAAAGAACTCGTTACCTCACATCTTAGATGAATTTGCAAGCAACTCTAAAAATATAATTTATGCAAGTAGGCGTGATTTCGCCGAAGATCGGGCTACCAAGATAGCCGAAAACCGAAAGAATACTGCTGACTCAGAAGATATTGACGATCTTGTCCAATTTCTCAGAGATAGTATCCATGAGGAATACTCGCTTGCGAACTGTGTCGAATCCGGATTAGCATATCATCATGGAATGGTCCCAAAAATTGCTCGGGAAGAAATTGAGAGAATATACAGAGAGGAAGATTCTCTGGATACAATTGTAAGTACACCAACGCTACTGCAAGGTGTTAGCCTACCCGCAGAAAAGATCTTTTTGGTAGGGGATAAAAAAGGGCAAGATGACCTCACTAGCTTTGACTTTAATAACCTAATTGGTCGTGTCGGCAGGTTAGACACCAAACTGTATGGTTCAATATACTGCATAACAACAGAGGACGATGAGTGGGCTCAAGAACAATTTGAGAACGCTGAAGAAAAGGAAGTAGAACCAGTTACTGAAAATGCTCTAAATCGGCCAGATGAACTGATTGATACATTAACCAAAGAGAATATAATTGAAGAAGATGATGGTAGTTTGCGCTACACTGGAATATTACTGAGAAATCGGTTTTTAAGAGACCCTGACAGCGTTGATAGGTATTTAGAAGAAAATGGTGTGAATCAAAACGATAGAGAGAAAATACGGTTTGTACTTGAGGAAACTCTCAAATCTATTGAAATACCAAAAGAAATTGCAAAAAAGTCCCCAACTACCGATCCAATATTACAGAATCAATTATATAAACAAGTGAAAGAAAATCCTACTGATTGGATAGTTGCTAAGGGAAGGGGAGGGTTTAGCTATGAGAAATTAGAGAAGATTTGTAAGGAATTGAATCGGATATTTAAATTCACGTACGATCGATCTAACGGTATTGATCCTCCGGAGAATGAAGCCGAGAACCAGATTGGGCCAATAATTTTTGCGGCTAATCAATGGTTACAAGGGAAATCGTATAAGCGAATGGTTCAGAATCGAATAGACTCAGATGCTGTTGATGATAAAGGGGTTAATGATTCCATATCTAACCTTTTTGAATTAGTGGATAATGACATTCAGTTCGTCCTCGTGAAGTATTTCAGTATTTTAGTGAAGGTTTTAGAGAGTTTGGATAGGGATGACACTCAATGGATGCAAAAATTTGATCAGATGCTTGATTTGGGAACGATGGATACTAATGAAATAACTCTGATTACAAAAGGGGTTGATCGCTCCGTCGCAGTAGATGTATATATACCATCAAATGTTGATGACGTAACCCAATATTTGAACTCTAACAAAGATAAGATTCCAGATTTCTATGAAACACATTTAAAGAAACAAGGAATATTAAAGTAGAACTGGATCAAGCTTATCCTTTTTTACCACCGCCTTCCGGCGCGCACTCAATCAGGGCATTCTCACCGGCAGTCTCGACACCGGTATCGAACGAGTCGCTAGCGAAACCCCTTCACGGGACCTGCTTGCACCGTTTCTGCTGAAGTTCCGCGAACACGCGAACCAGAGCGCCGAGGCGCTTGAGGGGTACTTGGAGATGGAGGGCCGCTTGCTCTCCCACGAGCAGAGCCGGCAGCACGAGCGGGCGACCGGCTATCTCGAACTGCTTGCGGAGCTATTCGTCGTGTTGCTGGTGTTGCCGGCGCTCGTGGTGCTCATCGTCACCGTGATGGGTATTCTCGCGCCCGGCCTCTCTGAGCCCGTTGCGACGCCGCTGGGCGAGACGACTGTCCGTGCCATCGTCGTCTACGGGAGCGCGGCGTTCGTGATGGCTGCTGGGCTGCTGGCAGCCTTTGTCGTCGCTACGCTCCGACCACGGAACACGGCTGCCCCGAGTTACAGCCTCCCGGACGGTCCCGTGGCAATACTCACCTCGATCCCCTCGAACCCTGCGAGCGCGCTTCTCGCCTGCGCGCCGCTGGGTGCGGTCGTCGCGGCAGGCCTCTGGTCACTGGGCTACCGGCCGGTCAACGTCGCGCTCCTCTCGTATGCTACCGTTGGCGTCCCCGTCGGCGTGGTGACGGTCCGCCGGGCCAGAGCGGACGACGCGAAAGACAGGGAGATTCAGGACTTCGTTCACGCCGTCGCCGGCCACGTCGCGCTGGGCCGCCCGTTTCCAGAGGCGGTCCGACGCGTCGCCGACGACGTGGAACTCGGTGCGCTCGCCAGCGATGTCCAGTCGCTCGCGTTCACACTGTCGCTGGGCGATAGCCCCGGCGACGCCGCGGCTGACCGCCGGGCTGCGGCGCTAGACCAGTTCGTCGACCGCGTCGGCACGCCGATGGCCGAACAGACCATCGGGCTGGTCGTCGGCGCACTGGATACGGGGAGTGACGCGGAGGACGTGTTCGAAACGCTCCAGACCGAAATCGGCCAGCTCTATCACCTCCGGAAATCAATCCGATCGGCCCTGCTCGTCTACGTTGCGGTCGGCTGGACGACGGCGCTGCTCGTCATCGGGATCACCGTCGCTGTCAACGTTTCCGTCCTCGATAGCTTCGCGCAACTATCTGCCGTCTCGGGCGGTGCCAACATCGCCTTCGACCCGACCGCAATCAAACCCGCACGGGAGCAACATCGGTTCTACGTCGTCACGCAGGCGACGATGCTGGCCTGTGGCTGGTTCGCCGGCACGGCGAGTCGCGGCGTCTACGAAGCGCTGTTACACTCCTCGGGGCTGGTACTCGTCGCCTACGTCGTTTTCGCGGGGGCTGGTCTGATTTGATTCCCGACACCGACGCTCAGTCACACGTCGTCGGCGTGGTGTTGCTGCTGGGACTGACCGTCGTCGCGCTCGGTGGACTGACGGCTGTCGTCGGGACCGTCGTCGACGGCCACACTGCGACTGCCGATGAGACCCGCGTCGCCAACACGTTCGAGACGACGTTCCGGCCGGTCGAGCAGACGGGCCACCAGACTGCTCGCGTCCGGTTTACTGCGGGGCGGCTGACCACTGCGGAGCGGGAACTCCGAGTCCTCAACGATTCGGGAGTTCAGCGGACGGTTCCCATCGACGCGATAGTGTACGACTCCGGCGACAGCCGCGTTCGGTTTCTCGGGGGCAGTGTCGTCCGCGGGACAGCGGGCAACGCCTGGCTCGAATCGGACCCGCCGGTGACGGCGACGCGGGACGACACGGCGGTCATCGTCGGTGCACCGCTCGTCAACGCCAGCGGCGGCACGGTGTCCGGAACGGGCGGCGTCTCCGCACATATCCGCCAGAACGTCAGCCACGAACGCGAACGGCTCCCGGCCGACAACTATAGCGTGGCTATCGAGACGGAGACGCCCCGTCCGTTTACCGAGTCCTTCCAGCGTGTCGGCGCAACCACGCGAGTCAGGGATATCGACGGCGACGGCGTTCAGAGCGTCGTGGCGACGTTCCCGGGCCGCCGGACGCTGTATCTGGTCCGCCACGATATGCGGACGGAGGTGGGGCATGGATAACCGTGCGCTCAGCACCGTCGTCGAGAAACTGCTGAGCATGGGACTGGTGCTGCTGTACATCGGACTAGTGACGACTACGCTGTACGGCGGCACTGTCCCAGCGTACCAATCCGCCGTTGGGGCGGAACTCGGCGACCGGACGCTCGCCGAAGCCACGGCCCGCGTCGAGCAGGCTATCCCGCCGGATGCTCGGGCCGTCTCGGCCACTGTTCGGGTTTCGCTGCCGGAGACCATCGACGGCGCAGGATACAGCATCCGGACTGACGGGGATGCTCTCGTCCTCGACCATCCCGACCCCGAAATCGGCGGCCGAACACAGCCATTGTTGCCCGACAGAGTCGATACCTTCGAAGGCGAGTGGCAGAGCGGCAGTCCGACCGTCGTCGCTGTCTCCGGAACACGGGGGAGCGTGACGGTGACACTGGAGGCGGAGCGATGACCCTGTCGAACCGTCGCTGTGCCCATTCTACTCGCGCACAGACGTCGCTACCAGCGCTGGGCATCGCGCTTGTATTGCTGACCGTCGTCACCGGACTGGGTGTCGCCATGGCCGACACCGCGATTGCCGGCGCAGACAGGGCCCCCGACGAGCGTCGGGTCGCCGCCGCTATCGCTGACCGACTCGTCGCGGCGGGCGGTCCACTGGCCGCCCGGAGCAACGTCCTCAACAAATCTCGGGTGGACGACTTCGACCAGTCGGCGCTGGAGGGGAGCGCACCGCCGGCCGGTGAGTACGCGGTCAGCGTCGCGGTGGCTGACGAGGAGATCGCACGCAGCGGTACGGTTCACGGCGGCACGCGAATCAGCCGTCTCGTCGTAGTCAAGTCTCAGGAGCAACGCACCCTCACGCCTGATCTGGCAACGACCGACGCGGTGACGCTCCCTCGCCGGAGCGCGCAGGCCACAGTAACTATCGACCCGCCGGCCGGCACGACCGTCTGGACGGTCCGCGCTAACGACCGGGTCGTCCTGCATAACCGAAGCGGGCTGGACGGCAGCTACGAGGTCCCACTGGTCCCTTACGAGACGACGGAACTGCGCTTCCAGCGGGCCGGGCAACTCGAACCTGGGAACGTGACCGTCAGCTACGATGCCCCGCGGTCGACGAAGGAAACCCTGGTGGTGACCGTTGATGCGTAGAGCCCAGTTGCCGCTGTCGCTCGTGGAAGTTGCCCTCGGGACAGTGCTGATTCTCGGCGTCGCGCTGGGATTTGCTCTTGGGACTCCAGCGCCGGACACCCGGGAGCCACAACTCGACGCCTACGCCTCGGATACGGCGGCACTCCTCGCTAACGACTCGCCGCGACACGACGGTGCAACGCGACTGCAGGAGGTCGTTTCGAGTCCAGCGGCATTCGACCGCGAGCGGGACGCGCTTTCGAACCGGGTCGCCCGTATCCTGCCCGACAACGTCCTCTTCCGGGTCGAAACACCGCACGGAGCGGTCGGAACACCGACGCCACAGGGCGTCAGCACTGGGACCGCAACTGTGCCGACGGGACACGGGAGTGTCCAAATCATCGTGTGGTACACATGACCCGGCGCGGACAGCTAGTCCTCGTTGCGGCCACGGTCATCGCTGTAGCGCTGGTCCCAATCGTGCTCGCCTCACTCCAACTGGGCTATCACGACGACGTTCGGGCGACGGCAGACTACGACGACGACCCGTCTGCTGACGCGCTTCGGGTGCTTGAGCGAGCCGTCGCGACGGAGAGCACGTCCATCCCGAGCCAGTACGCCTGGGCCGCGAACGATTCGGCAGTGACGGCCGTTCGGACGGGGTTGCAGCCTCGGCTCGACCGACTCCAGACCTCCCGAATCGAAGACGGTGTTCACTACAATATAACCTACAACGGCACTGCAACGCGGCAGTGGAAAGACGCGAACTGTCCGTCCGGGCCGGACCGCCAGTTCGGGGACTGCGTCGCCGACCGCGGCGTCGTCGCTCAGGACCGGGTCGGCCGCACGCACGTCCTCGCCGTCGGCTTCGACGTGACGACGACGACCGAACGCGGCGAAACCACCGTCACCGTGGTTCTGGAGACCAGCGGTCGGTCCTCGTGGTGAGAGTCCGGAACAAAAGCTGCACCCCTCGCCGCAAATCAGGAGACGGTCCGTAGCGTTCGTTACTCCGTCGCACCCGGCGTCTCGGTCCGAACCTGCGACCGGATCTGTTCGAACGTCGCTTGCGAGAGGATCCCGGTGACACTTTCGATTGAAAGGGTACCAATGAGGCCGGCTGGTGGGCCAGTGACCAACAGCGCACTCGCTTCGGGAACAGAATCGTCGACAGTGAGACCGAAGTCTGCTGTCGCACGCTCCTCGAAAGAACTGATTGCGTCTTCGCCAAGGTTCCCCTGTGCGGTACGGTATTCCGCCTGTGCCTCGCTTTGTGTGAGATTCCCTGCCTGGAGTTCAGATTGGATCTCCTGCTGTCGTTCCCGCAACTGTGTCTGGTCCGGTTCAACCACGACCGTCACGGTCGCGGAGTCCGCGTCCGCGCTCTGGCTCTGTGGCCCTGTACCCGTGTTCGTTCCGTCGCTGTCGCCTCCCTGAAGGGCGTTACAGCCAGCGAGCGACACTGTCGCGCTCGCTCCGGCGAGTTCCATGAATCGTCGGCGTGTGGACTCGAATTCCATTATCGACTAGCGCGGGTCTCGCGGTGTAACCCTTCTGGTAGCCGACCGCGGCTCACTCCACTGGGCTGCCCTCTCGAACACTGTGGCTTCGAGAGACGAAAGACAGTGGTGCCTGTGGTCCAATGACGAATCAATAGCGCGTATGCCGGGACTGGAGTCAGACGAGACGCTGGACGCGCCACGACAGGACGCGATTCCGACGCTTGAGAGCGATGTATCCGGCACAGTCGTCTGGCATCGCGAACACCTTCGGATTCGCGATCAGGCCGCGGTAGCGAGGGCTGCAACGTCCGAGTATATGCTCCCGCTGTTCGTGTTCGACCCGGCGTTCTACGGCGCGGACGGCCTCGCCTGTGACAGCCGTATCCGCTTCCTGCACGACTGTCTGGCCGACCTCGCAGACCAGTACCACACTGTGACCGGCCGCGGGCTCACTTACGCCCACGGGGACCCGGTGGACGTGCTGGGGCGGTTCCGCGAGGCCGGCTGGGACATCGTGACGATGGCCGTTCCGACCGGACGCTACGGCCGGGAGCGGGACCGCCGCGTTCGGGAACAGTGTGGCGTCACATTCGTCGACGGCGACGGGCTGGTTCGGGACCGAGCGGAGACCCGCAACGGGTGGCAGGACGACGTCTCGGCGTGGTTCTCCGCCGACCAGTACGACTGGGACCCGAGCACGGTCACCTCTCGGAGCTTCGATAGCGGCATCGACATCAGCACGATTGAGGACCACTACGACCTCACGCCGTCGAAATCTGCGGTGCCGCGCGGCGGAACCGGGCCAGCACGCAAACGGCTGTCTGCGTTCGCCGAGCGGATCGACGACTACCCGGGGAACATCTCCGCGCCGACGGACGCGCGGGACGGGACCAGCGGGCTCTCGCCGTACCTCGCCTTCGGCTGTCTCTCCGTGCGGCAGGTCATCCAGTACATCGAGGCCCACGCGCCCGACGGCCGCGGGAAAGAGATGTTCGTCTCGCGGCTGTTCTGGAACAAACACTACGAACAGAAACTCGAAGACTGGCCCGGCTGGCTCGATACGGCGGTGAACCCGGTGTTCGAGGGGTTCAACACGGCACAGTATGACCCCGATCTGGTGGCCGCTTGGAAGCACGGACGGACCGGGTTCCCGATGGTCGACGCGTCGATGCGGTGTCTCAAGGAGACGGGCTGGCTCAACTTCCGGATGCGGGCGATGTGTGCCTCGGTCTACTACCACTTGCTCCAGCAGCCCTGGCGGATCGGCGCGGACTGGTTCTACCACCATCTCATCGACGCCTCGGCGGCGATCAACTACACACAGTGGCAATCACAATGTGGACTGATCGGCAAACCGACGCTCCGGCTGTACAATCCTCGAAAGCAGGTCCGTGACCAGGACCCGGACGGCGAGTTCATTCGTCGGTGGGTGCCCGAACTCGATTCGCTCCCCGACGAGTACCTCGACCGGCCCGAGGGGACGCCGGTCCACGTACAGGCGTCCTGTGGCGTCAGCATTGGCGAAGACTACCCGCACCCGGTCGTCGACTACGACGCGGCTAGACAGGCGTTCCGCAGGCGTTACGAGGAGGTCCGCGCTGACGCGGCCGACGCCCTGCAGGACTCGGCTATTGCGCGCCGTGCCTCCTTCTCCGGCGGCCGCGAAGCCGCTGCACGCATCGCCGCGGAACACGGGACGGATGCGTCGAACGGCGCGGAAGACGGCGGGACCCAAAGCACCCTCGGCTCGTTCGGCGACGAGTAGCTCCACAATTCGTTCAGTGTTGCCAAACGCCAAAGAGGCTAAGACGGTTGCCCACGCAGACGTATCCAATGGCGGAGGGTCCGGACGACACCGTTTTCGAGGACTGCCAGTTCCTTACTGGGTCACCACAGCGGTTCGCAGTACTGGCCCAGCTCCGGGAGCGTCCGGCACGGCCCACCGATCTGTGCGATGCGGTGGACGCGACTCGGACCACGATCCAGCGGATACTCGCGGGCTTCTCCGAGCGGCAGTGGGTCGTCAAACGGGACGGCGAGTACCGGCTCACGGTGACTGGACAGCGGGTGTTGGACCAGTACACGGCACTCATGAGCGAGATCGAACGGGCTCGGGCGGTCGGTCCGCTGGCCGCCCACCTCGGTTCCATCGCGGCGGATCTCCCGGCGGAGCTGTTAGACCCCAATTGTCTCACGACGAGTTCCGAACAGAACCCGCTGGCCGCGATTGATCGGTTCACGGACTGGCTGCACGAGGTCGACGGCGACGTTCGGGCCATCTCGCCTATCGTTACATCGGTGTTCAACGACGTCGCGGTGGACCTGCTCGAAACGGGGACGCGTATCGAGTTCATCATCGATCACAGCGTCCTCGAACGGTCAGCGTCGGACTTCGCAGACGCGCTGGAACGAGGCGTCGAACACGAGAACATCGACACGTACGTCCACGATACTCCGCTTGATATCGGCCTCGCACTGGACCGCTCGCGGGTCTGTCTGGCGGCCTACGACGACCGGAACAACGTCCGGGCGATAGCCGAATCCGACGCCACAGCGGTGTATAGCTGGGCTGAGACGGTGTTCGACCGATACAGAGCGCGGTCACAGCCGCTTGAATCGGTCCTGTCGGTGCAAGAAAACAAGCAATGATCCAGTCGCTCACGGATGGAATCCGGTGTGGAAGGGCCGAAGGGAGCACTGGTCGGCGCGCCAGCACTCACTGGAGGGCGGGATGGCGTATCCCCGGAGCATGGTATAGCCGGTGGGGGCCTATACTTATTCGCTGTAACTGTTTCGGGACACAACACATGTTACAGGGGCTGTAACAGCTTAGAACGTTCATGCTATTCTGATCCGACGTCCGGGTTCGTTTTGCGACAACAACGGGCTGTGTTTCTATACTTTCACCCAGAATGAAATAATAGCCGACAGTATAAGTATGTGGCAATCGTTGACAGAAGTATGTCTCCGCCTGGACGGGAGATTCAGTACACTGAATCGGACGTTATCGAGGTGTTCAGACACCGAAATGATTACGCGGAGCCACTCACGGCGTCGGAGGTGGCGGACAGACTCGGCTGTTCGCGACGGACTGCGCTGAACAAACTCCACGACCTCGAATCGGAGACGGATATCACGAGCAAGAAAGTCGGGGGCCGGTCGCGGGTGTGGTGGATCCCCGTGCGAGCGGATTGATGCGGATTGTTGTCGACTATTTCCCGATAGTACCGACTTCGGAGTCGACACAGATCGGTACATCGCTACAACTATGCGACGGTGCCGTCAGGCGGTTTACTCTTGGAGTGGGATTGGGGCCGTGTCACGACGGACACACTGAAGACCTGTAGCAAAGCAGACTGATCTCATGGCTGGCTGTATAGAACCCCACGCAAGCGGGACCATTCAGAACTCCCACTGCTGAGCACGTTCGCGGGCCTCCGAGCGCGCCTGCTGTTTGATGGCTTCGATTTTCTCGGCGTCGTCAAGGAACGCTTCGACGGCACTCTGTTCGGTGGTTCCGTCCTCGGCTGCTGCCGCGTCGCCGTCGCCCATCGCTGGCAGCCGCTCGTCGGGAGCCGCCCGTCGCGTACTGTCGGCCAGCGCCGGGTCGCCGCCCAGCCGTTCGGCGGGCATCCCGGGTGGGACTCGGAGGTCGGCTGCTTCGTGTGCCGATTCGAGGTCAGCGGCGTCAAGCGTGTACAACGAGACGTGGTACGGCCCGGGAATGGCGAGGTCCGCGAGCGCCGGCGGACCGCCGCGGTCCGTGCCGGTGTGGTAGGCCAGCACCGGCACGCCGTCGGTGAACGTGATGACGCCCCGGCCCTCGCCGTCAAGCAGGAGCGTCTCCTGGGACTCGAAGACGGCATAGCCGGTCAGTTCGCGGTCGAGCACGTCGGCGAGCGTGTCCCGCGGGTCCGTGACGACGCGGGACTTGTCGAGTCGGCCGCGGGGCAACTTCATAGTGACTCGGGGATGACGGCGCTCTGGAACCGGTCGGCGGCGTCGGCGGCCGCCCCATCCCGCACGGTAAGCGATTCGGCGGCCTCTCGGTAGGCCGTCGACGCCTCGCATTCGGGGGCGTGGGCAAGGAGCGGCCGGCCAGCACGGCGTGCCTCACGGGCCCGCTCGCTTTCGGGGACCGCGGCCAGCGTCGGCCCGTCGAAGTACCGTTCGGTCTTCTCTGAGACTTGTTCGATGGATTCGGACTCGCGGACCTTGTTGAACAGGAGGCCCGCAACGTCCGTGTCGTAGGTCGTCGCGTACTCCTGGACCTTCAGCCCGTCCGAGATGGCGGGGATCGTCGGCTGGAGGACGACGACGATGCGGTCGGCTAGCACGATGGGAAGGACGGCGGTCCGGCTGTCGAGCGCTGGCGGCGAATCGAGGAGGATGATGTCAGTATCTTCTGCAAGCGTCGCAACCACGTCTCGAAGGCGGTCCGGGTCGGCGTCTCTGAAACCGTCCAGGCTCGTTCCACAGGGAACGACGGTCAGCCCGAACCGGTCGTACGTGGCCGCCTCAACGGGCGCGTCGTCGGCCAAGACGTCGTGCAGCGTCGTCTCGGCGTCGGAGAGGCCGGCGTGAAAGAGGAGGTTCGCCATCCCCGTGTCGGCGTCGACCACCGTCACGTCGTAGCGGTCGGCCAGCGCCATCCCGAGGGCGACGGTGCTCGTCGTCTTGCCAGTCCCGCCCTTCCCACTGGCGACCGCGAACACTTCGACCATTGGAGAATATTGCGAGCTAGATGTATATAAATTTCCGGAATTTGAAGAAGTATCAAACGGTCACCAATCGGCCAGTCCGAGCGGGCCGAGGTCGACGTGGTCGGCGACGAGGCCGGCGGCTCGCTCGTACGGGTCGCCGCTCTCTCGCTCGTTTGCCGCTGGGGAGTTAACACCAGCACTCTCGAACGCATTTCGCACGAAGGCACCTCTGGCACTCTCGTTGACGAAGAGGTCGTGGAGGTATGTGCCGAGAACGCTGTCGGTCGCCGCCCCGTCGCCGTCGAACGGCCGGGCCGCCTCGTCGGTCAGCGTCGAGTCGCCCATGTGGATCTCGTAGCCCTCGACAGTCCCGCTCGCCCCGGAAAGCGGGCCGACGCCACGGAGGTCCCGCCGGACGTGTTCGACTGTCTTCGACTCGCTGAATTCCGTCGTCACCGGGAGCAAGCCCAGACCCTCGACGCGGTCCGCGTCGCCGGTCCCCTCGATTGCGGCGTTCGTGATTTCCTCCCCGAGCATCTGGTAGCCGCCACAGAGGCCGACGACGGGGCCGTCGAACGACTGGAGGCGGCCATCAAAGCCAGCGTCGGTGAGCGTCAGCAGGTCGTCGACCGTGTTCTTGCTCCCCGGCAGGACCACCGCGTCGGCGTCGTCGAGGGCGGCTTCGGGTGGGACGTACGCGACCCTGACGCCGGGTTCGCGGGCGAGTGGCTGGAGGTCAGTGAAGTTCGAGATGCGCGGGAGTCGCGGCACGGCGACAGTAACACTCCCGTCGTCGGGGACGCCATCGTCAGCGCCGACGACGGACCGCTCGCCGACCGGCGGCAGCGCAACGCTGTCCTCTTCGGGGAGTCCGGGGTCGTCGTAGGGAATCACGCCGACGACGGGCACGCCGGTCCGGTCCTCGAACTCGTCGATGCCGGGGTCAAGCAGCGAGCGGTCGCCGCGGAACTTCGTGATGACCGCGCCGGCCACCTGGTCCCGGATGTCGTCGGGAACCAGTTCCAACGTCCCGACGAGCGAGGCGAACACGCCGCCGCGCTCGATGTCGGCGACGAGGAGGATGTCGGCGTCGGCGAAACGCGCCGTCTCGACGTTCGCCAGGTCGCGGTCGTGCAGATTGATTTCGGCAATCGATCCCGCGCCCTCGGCGACAATCACGTCGTGGGACCGGGCGAGTCGGTCGTGGGCCGCGCGGGCGGTGTCCAGCGCGTCCTCCCAGTGCTCGTCGTAGTATCCACGGGCCTCGAAATGCCCGACCGCCTCGCCATCCAGAATGAGCTGGGATTCGCCGTCCCCTCGCGGTTTCAGGAGTACCGGATTGTGGTCGGTTGACGGCGCGACGCCGGCCGCGCGGGCCTGAACGTACTGCGAGACGCCGACTTCGCCGCCGGGTGTCGCCCGGGCGTTGTTGCTCATATTCTGGGCTTTGAACGGTGCGACCGAGACACCACGGTCGGCCAGATAGCGACAGAGCCCGGCCGCGACGGTCGACTTGCCGACGTGGCTCGCCGTTCCGGCGACCAGCAGCGTGTGGGCCATTAGGCTGTGTTGGGAGACGAACGCACTGGTGTCTTTCGCTCAGATCACTAAACCCATATCGATTTAACACTGCCCAATCAACTGAATCCGGATTAGCCGTTCACACGGTACTCAACGTGAAACGGTTTAACCGAAACAAGTAAACGATATCGGGTTGAGTCGATGACTATGGCGGAGCGATGGTGCGTCATCATCGGTGATGTCATCGAGTCACGGTCGGTCACAGATAGAGAGGCGTTGCGAGCGGCGCTCAATCAGGGTGTGTCACGAGCGACCGACGCACTCGCCGACCAGACGGTTGCGCCGTTCTCGGTGTTGAAGGGGGTTGACGAGGTCGGAGGAGTCATCAGAAACCCTGGACATGCTTACCGCGCTATCCGGGAAATCACCGAATCGATACACCCGACTGCGATTCGGTTTGCGGTTGTCCACGGAGAAGTTGACGTGGGGATGACAACGAGCGAGGTTTCAGAGATGGATGGCCCTGCGTTCCACAAAGCAGATACGTTGCTAGCTGACATCACGGAAAACGGTCGGGCCGTTGCGCTGCACGATCCTGTCGTGAAGTCTTGGCTACTTTCGCTGCTTGCCGACCAGATACACCTGCTGTTTGCGTGGAAACAGGAATGGACGCCACACCAGGCGTCGATCGTCCGTGAGTACCGCGAAAGAAAGAGTATGCAGGCGTTGGCTGACGACCGAGACGTCTCGATTCAGGCCGTCTCACAGACGCTTTCGCGGGCAAAGGCGGAGATGGTACTGTCAACCGAAGCAAATCTTGAAGCGGCCATGACAGAGGTCTGGGAATGAGTTCTGTGAGTTGGCGGACACCAGCGTCGGCCGTAGTCACAGTCGGTGCTATTCTTGGTCTTGTCTGGGCGACCGGTGATTTGATTTCGTCTATCTCATTTCGCTCAGCGGTCGTAGTTGGTGCCGGGTACGCTCTGTTGCTGTCGACAAGTGGGACCATGGTATCCGCTGCTCTCCAATATGCCGGTGCCGATGTGAGTGAAAAAGAAGCGGATACGGGACGTGCGGTCGGGAAAGTAGAGAATATTCTGATACTCACGTTGACGCTACTCGGCGCATACACGGCACTAGGGCTGGTGTTCACTGCAAAGTCAATTGTCCGCTGGCAAGACATCTCCAGTGGGAACACGACGTATTATCTCACAGGGAGTATCGCCAACGTGACGTACTCGCTAGTCTTCGGCGTCTGTCTTGACTATCTGCTTGGAACCCTCTAGAACTCCGTTCCCTTCCGCGCGCCCTGCCCGGCGTCGATGGGGTGTTTCTCCTTGTTGACTTCCGTTATGAGATCGGCATGGTCGGTCAGAAATTCTGGTCGCTCGTGCCCGCCCGTCAGGACCAGTTCGAGGTCGTCGGGCTTTGCTTCGATGAGCCCAATCACGTCCGCCGGATCGACGAGGCCGCGGTTCGCGGCGTAGAGAATCTCGTCGAAGACGAGCATATTGACGCCCTCCTCTGGCGGCCCGTCGGCGTCCCGCGGCGTCGAGAGGTCGGCGTCGGCGCTGGCCTGAACGAGTTCCTGTGCCCGGTCGAGTGCGCCTTTCGCACGGGCCTCGTGCTCGTCGTCCTCGCTGCCGTCGAGGAAGCCGTGCCAGCCGTAGTGGCCCGCGTTCTCGTATGAGAAGCCCGGCAGGGCGGCAATCGCGTTGTACTCGCCGCGCACGTCTTCGACGGTGCTGGTCCCGCCCTTCATGAACTGCAGGAGGTGGACGCGGTAGCCGTGGCCGACGGCGCGGGTCGCCATCCCAAGCGCCGCGGTCGTCTTGCCCTTGCCATCGCCCCACCAGACCTGGACCAGTCCGAACTCCTCGGGCGCGCTTGGACTGATGGGCTCGGCGGTCGGTCCGGCCGTGTTATCGCTCATACCCGTCTGTTCGACCGGATTCTGTTTAGCCGTTTGGTCTCCGGGAATGTCGTGTGATAAACGGCTTTTTCACGGCTCGAACACCTCCGTCTCACGGTCGGTGACGACGCCGTACGCCGCGTCGTCGACGGTCGGCAGGCTGTCGCCGTCGTAGCGGGCGGCGAGACTCGACCGGATAGCGTCGCGGACACAGACGCGAGCGGCGGCCCCGATTTCTGTTGCGCTGCCGGCGAACGGTGCGGACTCAGCGCTCGGGACACAGCCGATGATGGCTGCGTCCGAGGTGGTTCCGGGCACGCCCGCTGCGTCGAGTAGCGTCGCGGCCTTCGCTTCGACAGCCGTGGCGAGTAGCGTTGCCAGCGCGCCGCTGTCCAGCGCTCGGTCGACGCCGACGACGAGATTGACCGTGCCGGGACGCCAGTCGGGGCTGTCTGCCGGATTCGATGCTGTTCCGTCGGAGTCGTCCGCTGTCCCCTCTCCCGACATCGGTAACGCCGCGGGGTTCGAGAGGCCCGCGGTCGCCAACACCGACACCGGGCCGCTCCGGACACAGCGGGCGTGCTCCATATGCACGCCGGTGAGCAGCGCCGGGCCGAGGGGGAAACCGGTCGCGGACAGTCGCTCCGCGCGGTAGGCGTCGAGGTCGGTCCGCTCGAACCCCTCGGGTACGGTGACGTTGTAGACGGCGTCTGCGGTCCGGTAGCCCCCGTCCCACGCCGTCGAGAGCCAGTTGGCACCCTCGCGGCGGACCTGACAGACACCATCTTCGACGGTCGTCTCAAACATCCAGCGCGTCCAGCAGCCGGTCGTTTTCTTCGGGGGCTCTGACGGCGACGCGGATGTGCGAGTCCAGCCCGCGGAAGGTTCGGGCGTCCCGGAGTGCGATACCAGCCTCGCGAGCCGAGGCAAGGATGTCGTCGACAGACTCGTCGGCGTCGCTGACCGACAACAACAGGAACGGCGCATCGGAGGGGAACACGTCGAACCGCGCCGCGAGTCGGTCCCGCATACGGGCTCGCTCGTCGGCGACACGGGCCTTCGTCTCCGCAACGAACTCGCGTTGCCCGTAGCAGTGCGTGCCGACCGCGGCCGCCGGCGCGCTCATCGACCAGGCGCGTCGCGCGGTGGCGAGGCGGTCCCTGGCCGCGCCCGCTCCGACGGCGTAGCCCATCCGGACGCCGGGGAGGCCGAACAGTTTCGTCAGCGAGCGCGCGACGATGATGCCCTCACGGCCCGCCAGCGACTGCTCGTCGGTAAAGCCGAGAAAGGCTTCGTCGACCAGCAGTGTCGTCCCAGCAGAGAGACAGTCGTCGGCGAAGGCCCGGAGCGCCGACGGGTCGGCCGCTTCGCCGGTCGGATTGTTCGGGTTGCAGACGATGGCGAGCGCATGACCGTCCGGGTCGGCGGTCAGCAGGTCGTCGTGTGGGACGAACTCCGGCGTCCCGCCCTGGAGCCGGACCTCGCGGGCGTACTCACCGAAACTGGGATACGGGACGAGCACGCTGTCGTCAGTCCGAACTGTCGTCTGGATCGCCAGACGTATGGCTTCGAGGCCGCCGGCCGTGGGTATCACCTGTTCCGGTTCGCAGTCGACAAAGGACGCCGCGGCCGCCCGGAACTCGGGGTAGTCGTCCGCCGGATACGAGCGGGCGGCCTCGAACGCTTCCCGGTACGTCTTCGCGGCGTCCGGCGGGACGCGGGGGTTCGTGTTCGCGCTGAAATCCAGCAGGTCCGGGTCGTCGCTGCTGCCGTGTGGGACGCGCCCGTCCGGCCCGATGGCGTCCTCGGCCCCGTTGCCGCCACTCGCCCGCAAGCCCTCGACCGAATCAGGGTCCATTGACGGGGGCTACGGCGGGCGGTGTGGAGAAGGTTTCGCGGCGTTCGGCCTCCGCCCCACGTCGTTACAGCCATTGCTCAGCCACGCGCGCGTCAGCGAGCGTGTTGACGTTGACCGCGACGCGTCGGTCCCGCGTGAGCCAGGCGTCGTCGGGGCCGTCGCCGACGACGTTGACGCCTGTCGGCGCGACCTCCCGACCTCCGTTGTCGAACGTCGGGTCGTCGCTCACGCCGAGGGCACGCTTCAGCGAAGCCGGGACCAGGACCGTCAGCGAGCCCCCGTTGTGCTCGTCGAGCACGCGGTCCACTATCTCGCCGTCAAGCAGCGGCAGGTCGGCGGCGACGGTCAGCACCGGCCGGGCGAGTCGGCCGTCGGCCAGCGCCGCGTCGAGGTCGGCGACGTACCCCTCACCCGGCGTCTCGATACAGGGCACGTCCAGATGTGACTGCGTTTCCGGTGCGTTCGGCGACGTTACAGCGATAACTCTTTCGACGGAACTGTCTTCCAGTGCGCCGACGACCCGGTCGACCATCGGGACACCGCCGACCCGAAAGAGCGGTTTCTCGGCCTCGGTGTCCAGCCGCGTCCCGCGCCCGCCACACATCACGAGAGCGTCCATGCGAGCACCTCCCAGTCGACAAGCGGCACCGGCCAGGCACCACCGAACAGCGACCATGTGGCGACGCTGATGTGGAGCGCGACGGCGCGCGTGAGTTCGTTGGCCGCGCCGAACGTGTCGCCGCTGACGCCGCCCAGTCGCCGGTCAGCCCAGCCAGAGAGGCCGAGAGCGAGCAGCGGGCCGGTCAGAACTGCGACTGCAGTGGACGGAACGGCGACGACAGCGGCCGGGAGCGCGACGGCGAGCGAGCCGACGAGGTGGCGTGGGCTGTTCCCGTTGATAACCGTCGACCCGAAACCCTCGTGGCTCGGGCGTCCGACGCAGGCCAGCGTCGCCATCGCGAGTTTCGCCCCCACCTCGGCGGCGAGGACCAGCGCGACAGCGACCAGCGGCGGGAGCCCGGCAGCGGCCAGCGCGCCAAACGCCAGCGCGAGGAGGACGGTCCCCAGCGCGAGGACGGCCCCGACGCCGACAGTCGTGTCCCGCATCACGTCGCGGCGCTCCGCGGGGTCGCCGTGGACGACGGCGGCGTCCCCGAGGTCCGCGAGGCCGTCGGCGTGGTTGACGCCGGCGACGAGGACGACGGCTCCGAGGTAGGCCGCGGCGACGACCGGGGCCGGGAGCAGGCCGGCGGCGAGGAACGGGAGCGCGACGAGGCCGCCGACGACGTAGCCGGCCATCGGGAACGCCGCCGGTGTCCCGACGAAGGCGTCCCATGCCCGTTCGCTGTGGCCGACCGGGAGCCGTGAGAGGAAGCCGAGCGCCCCCCGGACCGCGGTCAGAACCACGCGAGCACCCCCAGACCGGCCAGCAGATACGCCAGCACCCCGGCGACGCCAACCCGCGTGACGCTACGCTGGGCTGTCGCCACATCGGGGAGGTGTCTCGTGGGGTTGAGGACGTACACGCCGGGCTTTTCGAGTCGAACGTCCAGCGCCGCGGCGGCCGTCCCCATCGGCCACCCGGAGTTCGGCGAGGGAACGCCGTCCAGCCAGTCCCGGGCCTGGGCCACCGACCGGGGCGACCCGCAGGCGACGGCGAGCAGGAGCGCACTCGCCCGCGCCGGGAGCCACATCACGGCGTCGTCGAGCCGCGCCGCAGGCGTCCCGACGCGTTTCGAGCGGTAGCCAAGCATCGAGTCCATCGTGTTGACGGCCTTGATCCACGCCGCTGTCCCGGCAGCGACGGGAAGCGGTAGAAGGCCGACGCCCGCAGCGGCGAGCCCGCCCAGGACGAACGCGGCCAGCGACGCGACGAGGCCGTCGGCGAGGTTCTCCGACGCGCTCTCGACGGCGGCGCTGCGAACCTCGCCCGCAGAGAGCGCGCTGGCGTCGCGGCCAGCGAGTGCGAGCAGCCCGTCCCGAGCAGCCGCGAGGTCGGCCTCGGTGTCGGCGATGACGCCCCGAGCGGTCGAGAGGAGACTGCGGAGGCTCGTGGTCAGGAACAGCGCGAGGCCGGCGAGCGCGACGGCGGCGAGGGGCGCGCGGCCGGCGGCGAGCGCGACAGTCGCGCCGACCACCGTGGCGGCTCCGAGCGGCAACAGCGCCGCGGCGAGCGCCCCGACCGCAAGCGGGTGGTCCCACTCGCGGTCGACCGCCCCGACGAGTCGTCCGAACCACGCAACGGGATGCAATCGGGTCGGTGGCTCACCGATTGCGAGTTCCAGCCCGCCGGCGACGGCCACCGCCAGCGCGCTCAACACAGCGTTCCCTCCCGGAGCTTCTCGGCTATCGCCGGTAGCGGGTGGTCTTCCAGTAACATCGACTGCGCGCCCACGCGGCCCGCGCCGCCGTCCGTTCGGGCGTCGTCGCCAACGTGGACGAGGTCAGAAAGCTCCGCGTCGAGCGCGTCAGCAGTTACCTCGAAGATGCGCTGGTGCGGTTTCCGCCAGCCGCAGTCGACGCTGGTGACGACGGCGTCGAACGCGTGGCCGCTCTGATTCTCGATGGCCGCTCGCTCCAGCGTTCGCTCGACCAATCCAGGGACACTGCAGTTCGAACAGACAGCGACCGGGCCACGCTGTGCTGCGGCGTCCAGCGCTTCGATGGCTCCCTCGCGGACCGTCACCGGGCTGTCGAAGGCATCGAGGACGACCTCGGTCGCCGTCTCCTCGGCAACCTCGACTCCGCGGCTGGCAAGCGCCAGTCGAACGTGTTCGTCCAGCGGCGCTTCCCGGCCGCGGTCGTACTCGCGGTGGGCCGAGCGATAGGCGTCCTCCCAGTCGTCCGGCACCCGAACCGACTGGGCCGAAAGCGTCTCCGCAATGGCGTCCCACGGCTCTGACGGCCGGTCTGCCGCTACGAGCGTCCCGAACAGGTCGAACGAGAGTGCCACATCTGTGTGGTTAGTGCAAGCTCACTTGAACTGTGGGGGTAGACGTGGGAACTGCTGTGGGAGTCGGGCTGCTGTCGAGGAGTTCCGGGCGCTGGAGGACTCGTTTCTTCGGACGAGCCCAGCGATGGACCTGGCCTGCGGCATTCCAAACCGTTTATACCCAAACAGGGGTAATCCGGCGGTATGGCAAGAGAGCAGACCGAAGTTCGAGAGCTCGACGAGGGAAGCTACGTCATGATCGAAGACACGCCGTGTAAGATTAACTCCTACAGCACGGCCAAGCCGGGCAAGCACGGCAGCGCCAAGGCCCGCATCGACGCCAAGGGCGTTTTCGACGGCAAGAAGCGCTCGCTGTCCCAGCCCGTCGACGCGAAGGTCTGGGTCCCGATTGTCAACCGAAAGCAGGGGCAGGTCGTCTCGACCGACGGCAACGACGCCCAGGTAATGGACCTCGACACCTACGACACGTTCACGATGCGGGTCCCCGAGGACATCGACCTCCAGCCTGACGACGAAATCGAGTACCTCCAGTACGAGGAACAGCGCAAGATCACACGCTCGTAACGATGTTGCCCGGTGCGGGGGCCGACCGCGGGGCGGCCGACTACGCGCTCGTGGGCGCGCCACTCGACGCGTCGACGTCGTTTCGCCCCGGTGCACGCTTTGGCCCACGCCGCGTCCGCCAGTTCGGCCAGCAGTTCGACGATTACGACCACCGCACCGACCAGCACTTCACTGACTGTTCCGTCTACGATCACGGCGACATCGGCCCCACGGCCGACGTTGCCGAGTACCTCACTTTCCTCCAGGGCACTCTCTCGGATTTCGAGAGCGAGGGGGCCGTCCCGCTCGTCGTCGGCGGCGAACACACCGTCTCTGTGGCCGGCGTGCGTGCGCTCGATCCAGACGTGTTCGTCTGTCTGGACGCGCATCTCGACCTGCGCGAATCCTACGCCGGCGACGAGTACTCCCACGCGACGGTGACCCACCACGCGCTCTCGGTGGCTGACGAAGCGATTGTGCTGGGCGCACGCACTGGCTCGGAAGCCGAATGGGACCGCGCGAACGAACCCGACGTGACCGTCGTCCCGCCCGAGGACGTGGCCGACTGGTCGCCTGCGTTCGACGACGAGCGGGTGTACCTCTCAGTCGACATCGACGCCGCCGACCCCGGGTTCGCGCCGGGCACCGGGACGCCGGAACCGTTCGGCCTCGACCCGCGGGAGATGCACACCGTGGTCCGAGCCGTCGCACCGCAGACCGTCGGCTTCGACGTAGTCGAGGTCAACGACCGCGACGACGGTCAGACGGCGACGCTGGCCGCGAAACTCCTCCGGGCGTTCGTGTTCGCCCACGCGGACCAGCGCTAATCCGAGATGTATCGGGGAATATTCTCGCCGTCGGCTTCAGCAGACAACTCGGTGGATGTCCATCGGCGACGCTCGCCGGACAACCGCGTCGACTGGGTCGGCGACAGCCGAGAGGTTGTCTGAGTCGCCGTCGAGGACCAGCAGTGCGGCCCGGCGGCCGGGTTCGATGACACCGCAGTCGAGGCCGACCGCTTCGGCCCCAGCGGTCGTGGCCATCCGAAGCACCGTCCGCGAGGGGAGGTCAAACGTCTTCGCGGTGTACTCCATCTCACGGAACATGGATGGTGCATTGAGCATCACATTATCAGTCCCGAGTGCCACGTCAGTGTACTCCAGAAGCGTCTCAATCGGCGGTCGGCCGACCTCAAGGACGCGGTTCGCACGGGGACAGACCGCGATAGGGACGTCCTGATCGGCCACCCGTTCGAGGTGTTCTGCTTCGGCATGGACCATGTGGACCAGCAACTCCGGCTCCAGATCCAGCGCCGGGTGTATGTCAGTGGCGTCCGGTTCGCCGGCGTGGATAGCGAACGGGGCCCCGCGCTCCTCGGTGGCGGTCCGCCGGGCGGTGAAATCGTCGTCGTTCGCGCCGCTGGCACCGAACCCGTCGGCCACGTCCAGCACCGCAGTGTCATCGCTCCCGAAGATGAAGGCCTCGATATCGAGTCCCTCGGCGGCCTCGCGTAGTGCCCGTGCCCCGTCGACGCCGAACTCCCGGAAGTCGAGAAACGCCGCGGTGCCGGTTCGCTGCATGAATCGAAGTGTGCGGTGCATCGCGGCAATCAGCGTCTCGTCGTCGGCCGCTGCGATCTGCTGGTGTTTCAGGCTGTCCGGTGGCACCACTGCCTCCTCCAAGCCAAGACCGACAGCGGCCTCCTTGGCGACTGAGTCGCCGACGTGCGTGTGGGCGTTCACGAACGCCGGCAAGACAATGCGGTCGTGGTCGCTCTCGCGCTCGGACGTCTCCTCGATGGCCGTTATGTAGCCGTCCTCGACGACAACGCTGCCGTGGACCGGCTCGAACGACCGCCCGGCAAGGACGGTTCCTTCGATAGCCTCCATGTGGGTGCGAGGAAGCGGAGCTATATGTGTCTCATGGAGGCGCAATCTTGCCATGTAGCACTGGCCGCGGTAGACTGATGCGGACGGCGCCGGACAGTTCGAGTATGAGTGGCAGTACCACAGTTTCCGAGGACTGCGCGCTGTCGCCAGACGACTGGTCCCATCCGGCCGAGCGCCGATACGCGGACGCACAGGCCCGTCTTGTGGACCACTACGACCATTCCGTCGAGTCCAGAGTGACCGAGACGGACGCCGCGGGTCGCGTTCACTATCTGGTCGGTGGGAATCAGGACGGCGACCCCCTACTTCTGCTCCACGGTGTCGGAACGCCAGCAGCGACGTGGCTCCCGCTGGTCCCGGCGCTCACCGACGAGTACCGCGTGTACGCTCCCGACCGGCCCGGCCTCGGCCTCTCAGCCGCGCCGAGCTACCGGGACCGGGACCTCCGTTCGTTTCTGGTCGCATACTTGCTGGAACTGCTCGACGACCTCGCTATCGACCGTCCCCACGTCGCCGGGAACTCTCACGGCGGCCTGCAGTCGCTTCTGCTCGCAATCGACCACGACCGTGTGGACCGACTGCAACTGGTCGGCGCGCCGGGCGGCGTCTCGCGAGACCTCCCGCTCCTGTTTCGCCTGCTGACGGTTCGTGGCCTCAACCGGGTGTTGCTGTGGCTGCTCAGCCGTGGTGACCCAGTCGAGAACGCGAGGCAGTCGATGCAGCGGGTCAACGTCGTTGACGCCGCAGCGATACCGGACGTGTTCTACGAACTGCTCGCCGCCGGCCAGGATCTGCCCGGCCGGCCGGAAAGCCAGCGGTCGCTAGCGACCGCACAGGGCTCGTACGGCCGTGTCCACCCGTTGTTCGACATCAGGGACGAAATCGTTGGAATCGACTGCCCGACGCAGTTCGTCTGGGGGACGGAGGACGCCTTCTATCCGCCTGACGTCGGTCGCCCCGTCGCCGAGAAGATGCCCGACGCCGAGTTCCACGAACTCCCGGGACACGGTCATACGCCGTGGCTGGAACCAGGTGATGAAGTCGCTGGACTGGTCCGAGGATTCTTCGATAACTGAGCGTTTTCGTTATAATACACCGCAAACAATCGCTCAGCGTCAGTGCTGTTCGGACCGCCGTGGCCGTCACCACTTGCTCGGCATCCGACACAGCAAGTAGTCTTTTAGTAAACAGGCCATCTCGGTTGAGAGCATGGACCAGCTATCGTCGTGTTACTTCTGTGGCGGCGCGCTCGACGTCTCGCTCTCCGAATATCCGATTATCCCGAAATCGCTGGACCCGGAAGCCGAAAAGCAGGGGACGGTCGTTCTCTGCTCGACTTGCCGAGAGAAGCTCGCAACCATCGTCGAACCGGCCGTCGAGGCGGCGAAGGCGGACGCCCGCGAGACAGCGGAAACGACTGGCGACGCCGGGACCACGGAGCCGCCGGGGCTACTGGATGATTCTGGAACGACGGCAGGCGACGCACAGGCGACCACCGACAGCGTGGTCGAGCCGGCCGATGACGGCTCGCTGCTGGGCGACGACGGCGCGAGCGCGGCGGGACAGGAACGGTCGGCGCAGTCAGCGGCGACGACGGAGGCGACTGCGAAGCCAGATGCGACGAACCCGGCGGCATCGGACACCACGGACGGACAAGCGGCGGAACCGACCGAGTCGAATGACTCGGCGGCGAACACTGGGAGCGAGGACACCGAACGCGGTACGGACAGCGACGACAGCGCTGACGGCCCCTCGCTGACGAAACTGGAGTACAACAAGGTGATGCGCCTCCTCCAGAACCGCGAGATGCCCGTCGACCGTGCGGAGATACGCGAGGTCGCGGTCAACGCCTACGACATCGACGGGGAGCAGTTCGACGCCATCATCGACGCCGCGGTGGACCGGGACCTCATCGGTCAGGAAAACGGCCAGCTGGTCGAATCGGATGGGTAGCCCGTCGCCGGTAGAGAAAAACATACCACCGGTCATCTCGAAGTCCGCGCCATGAACGCAGGCGACATCGCGACGCGTCTCGACGACAGACTCGACATCGAGGCCTACGCCGACATCGACGCCAGTCCGAACGGTCTGCAGGTCGGGCCGGCGAGCCAGCCGGTCGAGCACGTCGCTTTCGCAGTAGATGCGGCCGTCGAGACCATCGACCGCGCCGCCGACGCGGGCGCTGACCTGCTCGTGACCCACCACGGTATCGTCTGGGGCGGGATGGAGCGCGTGACGGAAACCAACTACCGCCGGGTCGCACCGCTGATCGACAACGACCTCGCGCTGTACGTCGCGCATCTCCCGCTAGACGGCCATCAATCGCTTGGCAACGCCGCCGGCGTCGCGGACCTGCTGGACCTCGACAACCGTGCGCCGTTCGGATCGATGGGCGGCGAGCACATCGGCCAGCGTGGCTCCCTCCAAGAACCACAGACGGTCTCCGAACTCGCCGAAACCCTCGAAGGAAATCTGGATACTGGCGGACAGCCAATTCAAGTGCTTGATTTCGGCCCGTCGACTGTCGAGGACGTCGCCATCGTCACTGGCAGCGGCGTCGACTGGCTGCAAGAGGCGGTCGAGACGGACGCCGACGTGCTCATCACCGGCGAGGGGAAACAGCAGGCCTTCCACGAGGCGCGCGAGCAGGGACTCCACGTCATTCTCGCCGGCCACTACGCGACGGAGACGTTCGGCGTTCAGTCGCTCCAGACCGTCGTCGAGGACTGGGGGCTGGAGACGACCTACATCGACTGCCCGACCGGCCTCTAAGGCGATGGCAGATGTCGTTTCGTTCGAGGGCGTTAGCTCGGATGCGGACCTCATCGCTTGGTCGCAACAGTACTGTCGCGGGGTCCGCCGCGAGCAGGGCGTCTCGGTTCGGTTCGACCTCGTCGACTGGGCAGTGTCCCACCGAGCCAAGCGTCGGGCCGCCGCAGTCAAGCGGTCGAAACTGGACGACGCCACCGTCGGCGAGCGGTACGACTGGGACAGCGTCGACGGGAGCGACGGCCGCCCGCTTCGATGTACGGTGTCGCTGACCTGGGACGCCTTTTCGGCCTTCGAGCGGGACGCCTGGGAGGCAACACTGCGCCACGAACTCATTCACGTCGAGCAATATCAGCGCGACGGGACGACCGACCACGGCCGGGCGTTTCAAGAACGGGCCGACCAGCTCGACACCGACGTCCACTGTCCGGCCTTCTCCGATCCCAAGCACGTCCTCACCTGCGGGGCGTGTGGGGACCTCGTCGCCCGCCGCTATCAGGACTGCAAGCTCGTCGAGCGACGCGAGCAGTACCGGTCTGACTGCTGTGGGGCCTCGCTGGAACTGAGCTGACTACAGCAGGAACCTGATGGCCCAGAGGACGCCCATCCCGGTCACCATTGTCGCGAACACGTCCTCGGTCCGCCAGGCGACGCCTGCCGCGAGCGCTCCGGCGACGAACTTGTCCGCGGCGAAACTACCGGCGTCGAGTGTCACGAACGAGGGGAGAACAAGCGCGGCGAGGACGGCGGCGGGGACGAACCGCAACACCCGCTCGACGACCGGCGGAATTTCGTCCAGCCGACCGAACAGCGCGATGAACGAGAGGCGACAGGCGTAGGTCAACACGCCGATGACAGCGACGACACCGGCTATCTCAACCGGGCCGTAATTAGTCGCCATCGGTCCCTCCCGTGGCGGATTCCGTGAGAACGCCAGCCGTGATGCCAACCCCGGCCGCGACGAGCAGTCCGAGATTGAGCGGGAGGCCAGCGCCGACGACGGCGACGGTTCCACCGACGACAGCGGCGATGCCGGTCGCTGCGTCCTCGATTGCAGGGACCAGAATCGCGAGGAAGACCAGCGGGATAGCGAATTCGAGACCCCAGGCGTCCGGGACGCCGGTCCCGAGTAGCGCCCCCGCGATAGTCGTGACCTGCCACACCGCCCAGAGCGTCACGGCGACGCCGAGGTAGTACCACTTCCGGTCCGTCTCACGGTCCGACCGGTAGCTGGCGACCGACAGCGCGTACGCCTGGTCGGTCAACACGTAGGCGAGCACCGCCTTCCACCGACCAGTGAAGTCCCGAAAGTACGGGGCAATCGACGCCGAGTACATCAGAAGCCGGAGGTTGATGACGACGGCTGTCGCGACAACGACCGTCAGCGGAGCGTTCTGTCCCAGCAGTTCCAGCGCCGCGAGCTGTGATGCGCCGGCGAAGACGACCACCGACAGCCCGACTGCGGTCGGCAGCCCCAGTCCGGCGTTGACGGTCGCGATGCCGGCAACGAGGCCAAACGGAATAATTCCTAGCAACAGCGGCGCAACATCCCGAACGCCGCGCCTGAACGCAGCAGTATCCATAGCTCCCAATCCAACGCAGGGGCGTCTAAGCCCTCCGTTTCAGCCGCGGTGTGTGACGGCACGTCGATGCATGGGCCGTCCGCGGTGTGTGACGGCACGTCGACAACGGCCTCTACCCGTCACGGCGAACCACGACGTTGAAACCCGACGCCATTCGACTGCATTGTAATGAGCGACCACACCGACGAGCGGGAGACGTTCCATCACGATCCGATCGGGCACGCGGAAGCCCGGGCCGGAATGACGGTCGGCGAACTGGCTGACAGCTACGGCGAGGCCGGCATCGGCGCGAACGACATCCACGAGGCCGTCGACATCTACAGCGAGATGCTCGACGACGACGTGACGACCTTCTTCGGGCTGGCCGGCGCGATGGTCCCGACCGGGATGCGGGCCATCGTCAGCGAACTCATCCGCGACGGCCACATCGACGTACTCGTGACGACGGGCGCGAACTGCACCCACGACAGCATCGAGGCCATCGGCGGCAAGCACCACCACGGCGAGGTGACACCCGAGGGGCAAACGGAGCGCGAACACGACGAGACGCTCCGTGACGAGGGCGTCGACCGGATCTACAACGTCTACCTCCCCCAGGAGCATTTCGCCCTGTTCGAGAACCACCTCCGGGACGAAGTGTTCTCGACGCTGGAAGACGAGGGCGCGGTCTCGATCCAGCGCATGACGGAGGAACTGGGCCGAGCCAACAGCGAGGTCAACGAGCGCGAGGACGTGCCCGAGGACGCTGGCGTGCTGGCGGCGGCCTACGAGAACGACGTGCCGGTGTACTGCCCGGCCTTTCAGGACTCCGTGCTGGGGCTGCAGGCGTGGATGTACTCCCAGACCAGCGAGTTCACCGTCGACGCGCTGGCGGACATGACACAGATCACGGACATCGCATACGAAGCCGATAGCGCGGGAGCGATGGTCGTCGGCGGCGGCGTCCCGAAGAACTACGTCCTCCAGACGATGCTGGTCTCGCCCGATGCCTACGACTACGCCGTCCAGTTGACGATGGACCCATCGAACACCGGCGGCCTCTCCGGCGCGACGCTCGACGAGGCCCGCTCGTGGGGGAAGCTTGAAAAGGACGCCCGGAATGTCTCGGTGTATGCCGACGCGACGATTACACTCCCGCTGGTCGTGGCCGCGGCCCGCGAGCGGCACAGCGCGTAAGCGTGACCACGCCGCCGTAGACGGCGACAGGTCTGGACATTGTGGGGCACGTCTACTGAGAGGCATATATCCCTCATATAAACGGTCTTTCACAACCGCTCGGCAGCCGTACCTAGCATGTCACGGTACATCGGCCGACGGACGTTCGTCGGAGGGACAGCGGCGACGCTGGCGAGCGCGGGACTCGTGGGGAGCGCAACGCCCCAGGAATCGGATGATACTGACACAACCAACAGTGACACCGACGACAGCGAGCGCAAAGCGATGACTGACGACACGACGCTCATCGCTCACCGCGGATTCGCCGGCGTCTACCCGGAGAACACGGAACTGGCCGTCGAGGCGTCCTCGTTCGGCGGTCCGGGAGCCCAGACGGCCCACCGACGCGCCGACATGATCGAGGTCGATGTCGTGCCAACGGCCGACGGCACGCTCGTCACCTTTCACGACGACGGGCTGGCCGAGCGTGACGGCGGCGAGCGCGGTCTGACCGACGCTGACGGGCTCGTCTTCGAGACCGACACCGATACTGTGACCAGTGCGACTGTTCTCGGCACCGGGGAGACGGTCCCGACGCTCGAAACGGTCATGGACTCGATTCCGCCGAGCGTCGCCGTCAATCTGGAGTTCAAGAACCCCGGCAGTCAGGACCTCCGTTTCGCTGAGTCGCTGCCGGACCAGGCGCTGTCGGCGCAGCGAGCGGTGTGGCGGCCCTACACCGAGCGCGCGCTCGACCTCGTCAGCGAGTACGACAACGACATCCTCGTCTCGTCGTTCTACGAGGCCGCGCTCGCGACCGTCCGCGACTACGACGACTCGATTCCCATCGCTTGCCTCTTCTGGAATGACATCGAGGCGGGGCTGGAAATTACCCGCCGCTACGACTGTGACGCGATGCACGTCCCTCGGAACATGGTTCAGGGAACGCCCTTCTTCAACGACGACGGCTACATCGAGTCCAATCTGAGCGATATCGACCTCGTCGACGTCGCTGCCGACGAAGGCCGTGATCTGAACGTCTGGACGATCAGTACGTGGTATCAGGCCCGTGAACTGGTCCGGGCCGGCGTCGACGGGCTCATCTCTGACTACCCCAGCGTGCTCTCCGTTCAGGACTGACGGCGGATCTCGTTTTCGTTGTGTTTCCTCAAAGAGCCTGAAAGCCCCGAGGCGCTGGGCGTACGAGGCGACGCAAGCACTGGAGCGAACGCAGTGAGCGAAGGGCGCAGCGAGTCGTAGTAGCCCAGCGCCTCGCCCCTTTCAGTCCCACCCAGCCTGGATTGTCCAACGGGCTTTCTGGCTGTTCGAAATCGCTTCCCAGTCTGTCTCTTCAATCAATCCAAGGCCGAATGTTGAAGGGGCGACCGGCCGACGACGCTAGTATGGAAGCACCGACCGGGGACGCAGGAATCTACGCCCGCGAGTCGTCGTATCTCGACCGGTACGTCCAGCTCGGTGAGGCCGGCGACCGGATCATCTCGCTGTCGTTTCCGTCCCAGCCCGAGGACGACGCCGGGGCGGACCACGCGCTGCTCGACCGCATCGACGAGTATCTTCAGGGGGTCGAGGACGACTTCGCGGACGTCACCGTCGGCCTCACCGTCCCGACGGACCAGCGCACAGTGCTTGAAGCGGTCCAAGAGATTCCGTACGGCGAGGACGCCACCGTTGCACAGGTCGCGCGGATGACGCCGGATCTGGACGACGACGACGAGGACGACCTTGCGCAGGTCCGGAAGGCACTGGCCGCGAACCCCGTGCCGCTGTTGATTCCGGACCATAGAGTCCGTGACGGACCGAGCGCCGCGCCGCCGCCCGTCGAGCAGAAACTCCGCGCTATCGAGGGCCTCTAGGCCCAGAGCCGGTCGACGCCCAGCCCCTCGTGGACGATCAGTTCGAGGGCGTTGACGAGGTAGTGGGCGACGACGACGGCGAGCAGGCTGTTTGTCGCGATGAACAGGCCCGCGAGCGCCAGCCCCAGCGTGCCGGTGACGACGATGCCCATCCGACCCTGTGCACCGTGGCCCAGCGCGAAGGCGACGGAGGCGACGATGGCCATCGCCCACGCCGGCGCGTCGAGGCCGGCTACGGGAACGCCGATAGCCGCCGCCCGGAAGAGGAGTTCCTCGACGATGGCGATGACCGGCAGGACACCGCCCAGCAGGACGACCCAGCCGCCGGCCGAGTCCGGGGCGAGCAGTTCCCGCAGCGACTCGTCGAAGGCGACGCCGAAGCCGTCGGCCAGCGCCGCGGCGAGTTCGTTGCCCAGCCAGAACCCGACGCCAGCGCCGATGCCGACGGCTATCGCCGGCAGTCCAGTCGAGAGAGCGTCCGCAGTAATACCGAACGCACTGGCCGGGATTTCGAAGTAGAACGCGCCAGCGACCAGCAACACGCCGAACAGCCCCTGCGTGAACGCGACGTTGGCAAGTAAGGCCCCTGTCGAGAGGTCACTTGGGGCGAGCGTATCCTGCATCTGCCGTCGCTGGGCCGCCGCCCGTTGTGTCTCGAAGCGTGGGAGAGTCGGGTCCTGGGGTTCGGTGGCCATCGAAGTACCGTCGACTGTCGACGAGACACCGCCGTCGGACCGTACGGCTCCCTGCGAGAGCCGTGCGAGACCGAGAAGCGCGGTTAAAAGAAACCCCGTCAGGCCGACGAACGCGGCCCACTCGGGCATCTATTGGGGACTTGGGCTGCCGCTCTGCCGGCCGACCTCGTGATCGAGCGCCTTGCCCGTGATGGACTTGAGGCGGTCGACCAGCGAGTCCTTCTCGGCTTCGCCGGCGAGGGCGACTTCGAGGACTTCAGAGATGTGCGAGACGGGGATGATCTCGATCATGTCCTCGTACTCGTCCTCGATCATCACGTCCTGCGTGTTCGCCTCGGGGATGATGACCGTATCGAGGCCGGACTTGGCGGCCGCCTCGATCTTGTGCGTGACGCCGCCGACCGGGAGCACGTCGCCCCGGACCGACAGTGAGCCGGTCATGGCGAGGTTTTGCTTGATCGGAACGTTTTCTATCGCGGAGATAACCGCGGTGGCGACGGTGATAGAGGCGGAGTCGCCGTCGACGCCGCCCTCACCGGCCTGAACGAACTGGATGTGGACGTCCTTCTCGGAGATGTCCTCGTCGGAGAACTTCTTGATAATCGCCGAGACGTTCTGTACGGCTTCCTCGGCCATCTCCTTGAGCTGTCCGGTGGCGATGACCTGACCGGGACCCTGTGATGGGCTGACCTCGGCCATGACAGGGAGGACGATACCGCTGTCCTCGCCCATGACGGCGAGCCCGTTGACGCGGCCGACCACGTCGCCCTGGTTGACGGTGAGCTCGTAGTCCTTGCGGCGCTCGATGTAGTTGTCCGCGAGCTGTTGCTCGATGGACCGGGAGCGGCGTTTGGCCTGTAGCACGTCCGCTCGCTCGGTGCGGTCGCGGTCCTCGGCGCGGGCGATGTCGCCGGCGACGCGGACCAGCCCACCGAGGTCACGGAACTTCAGGCTGAGGTGGCCTTTGCGGCCGGCGCGACGCCGGGCCTCCAGGATGAGTTCCTGGACGGCCTCCTCGGTGAAGTGCGGGAGCCGCCCGTCGTTCTCGACCTCCTGGGCGATGAACCGGGCGTACTTCCGTCGCATCTCGGGGTCGTCCTCGATGGTGTCGTCCATGTACACCTCGTACCCATACCCCTTGATACGGGAGCGCAGCGCGGGGTGCATGTTCTCCATCGCGTCGAGGTTCCCCGCCGCGATCATGATGAAGTCACAGGGAACGGGCTCGGTCTGGACCATCGCGCCCGAGGAGCGCTCGGACTGGCCTGTGATGGAGAACTCGCCCTCCTGGATGGCCGTCATCAGCTTCTGCTGGCTGCGGATGTCGAGCGTGTTGATCTCGTCGACGAACAGCACGCCCTTGTTGGCCTGGTGGATGGCACCGGGTTCGACGCGGTCGTGGCTCGGCGTCTCCATCCCGCCTGACTGGAACGGGTCGTGGCGAACGTCGCCCAGCAGTGCGCCGGCGTGAGCGCCCGTCGCGTCCTCGAACGGCGCAGTCTTCTGGTTGGCGTTGTTGACCAGCAGGTTCGGGATCATCGCGTCGCTACCGCGCGAACCGTAGCGGAACGCGAGATAGATGACACCGGCCGCGAGAATCCCCAGCAGGACTTGCTGGACGAGGATGAGGGCGTAGCCGATGACGATGGCGATGATGATCCACATGAGGAAGGTCCGCATCTGGTTTCGCTTGCGGGCCTCCTCCTTGTGGGCCTCGACGATCTGTTCCCCTTTGCCGCCGGGGACGGTGCGAACTTTCGGCTCGTTGCCGTCGTCGGGATTGTGATAGACGAGAACGTCCTGCAGCTCCTCCCGCGGAAGCAGTTGGGACATCGCTTTCGCCAGCATCGACTTCCCCGTCCCGGGGGAGCCGATCATCATGACGTGGCGGCGCTGTTTGGCCGCCTTCTTGATCACGTCACGGGCGTGGTCCTGCCCGATGACCTGGTCGACGAGTCGGTCTGGCACTTCGATGTCGGCGGTCGACTCGATTTCGAGACCGCCGAGGAGATTCTCCTCGTCTCCGTCCAGTTCGGACTCGCCGTCAACTTGGACATCGCTTCCGAGTGTCGTTTCGGACGTTTCTCCCTCGCCGCCCCATCGCTCCTCGGACGGGTCGGATGGCTCGTCGGCCGAGGGCTCAGAGGCGGGTTCGTCGGGGTCCTGTTTGGCCCCGTTGGTCGACGCCTCTTCCTCCCCAGCGTCGGATGCCTCCCGGTCAGGGTCGGGAGTCGCGTCGGTGTCGGTGTTGTCGCTCATACAAACGTTGCTAACATACTCACGGAAGGCCTGTCGACTGATATACTTTCTCCCCGTGTCGGTTGTTGCAACACCCCGGAAACCGCAGTACAGCGCCCGAATTGGGTGTGCTTGTATTCCGGCGGTACCGCGTCGTCGGGTTTATCAAACCACCACACCCACTGGGGAATATGCGTGGGTTCTACATCGGTCGCTTCCAGCCCTACCACAACGGCCATCACTCGATGGTCGAACGTATCGCCGATGAGGTGGACGAACTCGTCCTGGGCATCGGAAGCGCCGACGATTCACACACCACTCACGACCCCTTCACGGCCGGCGAGCGAATCATGATGATTACGAAGGCCGTCGCGGAGTACGACCTGACGACTTATGTCGTCCCCCTTGAGGACATCAACCGCAACGCCGTCTGGGTGAGCCACGTCGAGAGTATGTGCCCGGACTTCGACGTGGCGTACTCGAACAATCCGCTTGTCGTCCGCTTGTTCGAGGAGGCCGGTATCGAGGTCCGCCAGTCGCCGATGTTCGACCGCGACCGACTGGAGGGCAGCGAGATCCGCCAGCGGATGATCGACGACGAGTCCTGGCGTGACCGGGTCCCGGCATCTGTTGTGGAAGTCATCGAGGAGATCCACGGCATCAAGCGACTCCAGCACGTCTCAGACAGTGACTCGCTCGAACGATACACCGCCAGCGGCGAGTCCGTCACCGAATCCATCGATGACCTCGACGACTGATGATTACGCTCAGCTCTGATTTCGGATCACCGTATCCGGCGGCGATGAAGGGCGTCATCTGTCGGGCGACGGACGCGCGTATCGCGGATATCGCTCACGATTTCCCACGGCAGGACGTGCGGGCAGCGGCGTTCTGGCTCACGCAGACGCTCCCGTACTTTCCGCCGGCAGTCCACTGTGTCGTCGTCGACCCGGGCGTCGGAACCGACAGAGACGCCATCGTCGTCCGTGCGGGCGACCACGCGCTCGTGGGGCCTGACAACGGCGTCCTCCTGCCAGTCGCCCGCGAACTGGCTGAAACCGAGAACGACGCCCCGGACGCGTTCGAGGTGTTCACCTGGGCCTACGACGACCCGGCGAGTACGACGTTCCACGGGCGGGACGTGTTTGCGCCCGCCGCGGCGGCCGTCCACGACACCGGCGTCGATACCATTGAAACACGGCCCGAAATCGAGCCGACCGACGACTACGTCGACCTTCGGTTCCCGGCAGCCGCAGTCGAAGGTGACGGAGCGACCGGCGAGGTACTCGTCGTCGATGACTTCGGGAACGCCGTGACGAACATACCCGGTGCGGTACTTGCGGAGCGGTTCGGCGGGGTGGTCTCGGTCGACGGCGTTGAGGCACCAGTCCGACGGGCCTACGCCGCCGTCGACCAGGGCCAGCGACTCGTCACTGTTGGCAGCCATGGGAACGTCGAACTCGCCGTCAACCGCGGCCGCGGCGACGAAGCGTTCGGTGTCAGTACCGGCGACACAGTTTCCGTATCACTGAGATGATGTGTAACCACGAAGGGATTTAGGCTCGCCGAAAAACCGGTGCTGTTAAGTCTTTTAGGCCTGCCTAATCGACTGTATGCCACAGAGACGCGACTTGCTGAAGACGGTGGGGATCGCTGCGACGGGACTCCTTGCTGGCTGTCCAAGCCAGGGGTCGTCCGAACCGAACACGGCGTCAGCTGATACCGAAGCAGCGACAGAACAGGTAACGGGTGCGGAAACCGACGAGGGGGACGAAAGCGGCGTCTCGGTCGGGCCGATGACCGCTGTCGCGACTGAGTGGAACGTCTACCGGGCGCGGCTGTACGACGCCGTCGCGCTGGGCCGGGCCGGCGCACCCGGTGCCGGGGCGACTGTCGCCCAGAGCGTTTTCGCCCGCTTCGAGGGGGCGTCGGGCGAGTACGGAGCCCACGAACAGCTAGAAGCCACGTCCGAGTCGGCATACGAGGGGTTCGAGGACGCGCTCGGGTCCGTCCAGTCGTCGCTGTCCGAGGGCGACGTGTCCGGAGCCGCCTCGGCCGCAGACAAAGCGTCGGGCCACCTCCAGACAGCGCAGCAGGCCGCTGCCGGACAGCAGGCCACCAGAGTGCTGGACCTGCTCGTGCTGGGTAGTCGGGCGAGCAATGCCGCCATGGCCGGGACGCTGGGCGCTTTCGAAGCGGCCGCTACCATCGCGGAGGAGACGATGACCGCGTTCGAGGATGCGCTGGTGTACAGCAAAATAGAGACTGCGGACGCGGAGTCCTACGAAGCCTTCGAGAACGCACTGGCTGGCATCGGTTCCGCCGCGGGCAGTGAAGACGCGAGCGGTGTCACCGAACAGGCCCGCGCCGCGCTCGATGCGACTGTCACAGGTGCGTATGCGCTGGTCCAGCAAGAGGCGGTCGCTGGTGCAGGTCACCTCGCGACGATGCAGGCCCGCGGCTGGGACGCGGCCGCACTCGCGTCCGCCGGCGGTCCCGGGCAGGCGTACGCGCACACGGTCACGCTGAGCAGCTACCGTGCCCGGATTGCCGATGCGGACTGGCTCGCCGCCAACGACGCGGCCGATGCAGCGTCGACGGCCGTCGAGAACGTCTTCGCTCACTTCGAGGGAGCGAACGCGCACGACGCGCTGGAGGAGGCCGATGGCGAGGCCTACGAAGCCTTCGAGGGCGGACTGGAGGACCTTTCCAGTGCCATCGAGAACGGGAGCGCGGACGGCATCGACAGCGCCGTCGAAACGGTCGATACGAACCTCGTGACTGGTATCGAAGCGCTGGTCGGCGGCGAGGACGCCCGGGCGGCGCTGGAGTCCGCCTTCTTCCGTGCGCGCATTGCGGACGCTCGCGAACTGTATCGCCTCGGCGACGCCGACAGCGCGGCGACTATCGTCTCAGACGTGTTCGCCCGCTTCGAGGAGAACGAACTCGGCTTCCACGAGACGATGGAGCACGAGAGCGAGGACCTCTACCATCGCTTCGAAGAGGAACACCTCGTGGCACTCCAGTCGGCCTACGAGAACGACGACAGCGAAGCCGTGGCGACCCATCACGACGGGGTCCAGCAGGCCTTGCTTGACTTCGAAGCGGCCCTGTCGACGGCTGTCGCCAGCGGAGCGGAGGCGGACTACATGATCGGGCGGGCCTTCGACGCGGCCGGCCTCGCGGCGCTGTCGGAAACCGACCGCGCGGCGACCGTCATCCAGGATACCTTCGCCCACTTCGAGAGCGGCGCGGCGGGCTTCCACGAGGCGCTGGAAGAAGCCGACGGGGAAATCTACGAGAGCTTCGAATCGACGCTTTCCGACGTTCGTGCCGCCGCTCAGGACGGTGGGGATGTCACCAGCGCGGCGACAGCGTTCAACGACGAGGCCATCGCGGCGGCGTACGCCATCGCCGGGAGCGCCGGCGGCAACGGTGAGGCCGCGACGGCCATCGTGCAGGACGTCTTCGCGACGTTCGAGGAAGCACGGGTTCACGAGATGCTGGAGGAAGCGGACCACGACGCCTACGAGAACTTCGAGGCTGCGTTGAGCGACTACTCGCAAGGGCTTACGAACGGCGACGGGGACCCGACAGTGCTTGCAGATGCGACGCGAACCGCGCAGTTCGCTGTCGTCGGCGCTGTCGACAGCGCCCCGAGCGGGTCCGGAGGCCACGGTAGCGAGGAGTCCGAAGAGACTGAGACGTCGCTGTCCGGCGGCCCGAACGTCGTTGAGGGCGTTCCCGACGACGCCGACCACGTCGTCGACATGGAAGCAGTGGCGTATGCGCCGGAAGAACTCACTGTCAGCGTCGGCGATAAAGTCGCCTGGGAACACGTCGGCGGCGAACCGCACTCGGTCACCGCTGTGGCGGACGAAATCCCGTCGGACGCGACCTACTGGGCCTCCGGCGGATTCGAGAGCGAGTCGGCCGCACGCAAGGGATGGGAGAACGGGGAAGGGGCAGTGCAGTCCGGCCAGAGTTACGTTCACACGTTCGAGACGGCTGGCGAGCACGGCTACGTCTGTATTCCGCACGAAGCCGCGGGGATGGTTGGCACCGTCATCGTCGAGGAGTAATCGACGCTCTACTTTTTGGCCCGCCTAGAAACCGATGGCTTTTTGTATTTTAGGGTAGCCTAAACAATTGTATGCCGGACGAACAGGCCACATCGAGACGGGATATCTGTCGCCGTAGCGAGTCGGGTACTGCCGTCCCTGTCGTCCGCGCAAACGCCGCCCTACAGGAGGTGAGAGTCAGGACGTGACCGGGTATTGACCTGTCAGTCTCGACCATCTTTCGCGGCGACGACCACCGTGGGCATAGCCCGTCGCCGCGCGCCACGAGTTTTTCGTGTCTGTCCCGTGGGCGTCTCGCCCCAAGGACGCCCCATTTCAGGTCCTTTGCTGTGGACCACACCGGAACTATCGGTCCGCCCAGCGGATGGTGTCTGGAGAGTACGAGAACCCATCTCACATCGTCTGTATCAGCACTTTTGTGATGACGCTCGGCCCGGATAGGTCCCGCCGCCAATCACTCCCGTTCATCATACCATTGACGACGATAGCGACGGCGAAGAAGCGATGCCGCCGTCATGCGAACGGTTCGGGGTAGGCGTTTTGAGTCCGCCGGCCCTGGCACTGGATATGAGCGACGAGGAACCAGCGGAGAACATCAGCGGCGGGACCGCTGGCGGCGGCCAGTCAGCCACGTTCGACCCGGAAACGGCTGGGACGCGGGCCGAAGCTATCGTGGACCGCCTCGGCGAAATGTACTGGACGAAGACCTACGGCGGCCGGGACGCCTTCGAGTGCCTGGTCCGGACGATTCTCAGCCAGAACACCTCCGACAAGGCGAGCCAGCCGGCCCACGACGAATTGATGGCGCGGTACGGGAGCGGCGGCGGGGCTGCGAGCGGTGGCGGCACCGATGCTGACCTCGCCCGCGCGCTGGCCGACGCCGACCAGCCCGAACTCGCCGAGACCATCTCCTCAGCCGGGCTCTACAACCAGAAGTCCGAGCGCATCATCGCCCTCGCTCAGCGTATCTGCGAGGAGTACGGCGGCGAAGCGGGCTTCGACGAGTTCGTCCGCGACAGCGACCCCGAGAAGGTGCGGTCAACGCTGCTCGACATGAACGGCGTCGGCCCGAAGACCGCCGACTGCGTCCTGCTGTTCGCGGGCGGTCGCGGCGGTGTGTTCCCCGTCGATACACACGTCCACCGCATCGCCCGCCGGATGGGGCTGGCCCCGCCCGACGCCGACCACGAGACTGTCCGCGAGTATCTGGAACGCGACGTCCCTGGGGAGAAATGCGGCTTCGGACATACCGCGATGATCCAGTTCGGCCGGGAGTACTGTAGCGCCCGGAAGCCGGCCTGTTTGGACGACCCCGACGCCTGCCCGCTGGCGGGCCACTGCGACCAGGTCGGCGTGTATCCGGCCGCTGACGAGGTCACCGACCCATCGGAAACGGTCTAACGCTTCACAGTACCCTGCAATACTATCGTTGGGTGCTGATATCTGCACTCTCCTGTCAAAAATCGTACTGAATCACGTTTCAGGAAGTGCTTTAGTCCCCAGAAAGTGACAACGTCCGTATGTTCGGACCGGTATCCGACCGTGGGTTAGTGCGCCGGTACTACCTGTACCGTGCCACGATTTCGGTCGGATTCATAACTCCCATTTTCACCTTGTTTCTCCTGCGAACACTGACGTTCACACAGGTCGGTGTCCTCTCAGCGGTCTGTTCGGCGCTGTCAGTCGTCGGCGAGATACCAACAGGCTACGTCGGTGACAGGCTCGGGCGGCGTGCGAGCCTCCTTCTCAGCGTGCTGTTCACCGTTACCTCACTCGCAGGCTTCGTTCTCGCTTCGGGGTTTCTCTGGTACGGCTTCCTCTATGCACTGTGGGCGCTGGCGCTGACGTTACGCTCGGGGAGTATGGATGCGTGGCTGTACGATACACTCTCTGAACGACTCGATAGCGGGCAGTTCAGCCATATCCGCGGCCGGGGTGACGCGATGCAGAACTGGACTGCGGCAGTCTCAATGGTTGTCGGTGGCCTGCTGTACGGGCTGGACCCGATCTATCCGTTCGTTGCTGCGGTCGGTTTCAATAGCCTCGGGTCCGTCGCACTGCTTTCATTGCCGAAGAACCGGCAGTACGCAGACCGGGGTGGTGACTCTGACTCCGGCGACCGTCTCGATCCGCTGGAAACCGTCGCCGTCATCCGCACGCATCTGGCTCGACCGCCGCTCCGAGCACTGATACTGTACATCGGACTGTTCTATGCCGTGTTGAGCGTTTCTCACACCTACGTCCAGCCGATGGCGGTCGAGACGCTGGGGTCGTACGTCGCCACTCTCGGCGTAGAGGTCCCCGCTGGTGGTCCGATCGCGGCGGCGCGAGCAGGTGAGGCCGGCGCGGCGCTCGCGCTCGGACTGGGTGTGCTGTACGCCGCCCTGACAGCAGTCTCGTCCGCTGGCGGCTACTACGCCGGCGCAATTGAGGCCCGTCTCGGCGTCCGCAAAGCCGTGATCGTCGTGCCAGCCCTGACGGCTGTCGCGCTCGTGGTACCGCTGTGGATTGCGCTGGTGGCACTACCGACGTTCGCGACAGTCCGAACCGCGAAGCCGCTGGTCCAGCCCATCGCAAACGGGTATATTAACGACCATGTCGAGGCGGTCGGGCGGGCGACGTTGCTATCAGCGGTCTCGATGTCGTATATGGCTCTCCGGACGCCGCTGGCACTTGCTGCTGGGGTGGCGGCGGATGCAACCACGGCGACCACAGCAGTTGCGGCGCTTGGCGGCCTGTTTCTCGTCGCTGGCGGCGCAGTCTGGCTGTTCGGGGCGATTGCGCCTGAGGCAGTGACTGCGTCCGGTGACAGGGCCAGCAAATCGGCATCGTAGGGCCGTCGGCAGTCGGCCGGGAGTTCCGACCGGCTCAGGAGTATATCGCAGTCTCCTCCGAACGACAGCGGACTATCCCGACTACAACGCGGTTCGGTCAGTTTGTATCCCGATTACGCCCGGTGGCCCCAGCGCTCGCCGTTCTCGGCGTAGCGGGCACTCACAATCCGGTTGAACTGGTCGTCGGACAGCGAGATGTCGGCCGCGCCGACGTTCTCGTCGAGCTGGTCGACGGTGCGCGCGCCGACGATGGGGACGCAGGTGATATCCGGCTGTTCGATGAGCCAGCGGAGCGCGACCTGGGCGGGGGTGGCGTCGAGTTCGTCCGCGACGGCGCGGAGTTCGTCGAGGACGTGCCAGCCGCGCTCCGAGAGGTAGAAATCCTCGAAGCGGTCGGACAGCGAGCCTCGGGAGCCTTCCGGCCCCTCGAAGGCCGTCGGGTCGTCGTCGTCCGTGCGCTCGTACTTGCCCGTGAGGAAGCCGCCGGCCAGCGGCGAGTACGGACAGACAGCGATGTCCTGATCGGCACACACATCGAGGTAGTCTTTCACGTCATCGCGGTAGCCGGCGTGGAAGAGCGGCTGTGTCACCTCGAAGCGTTCGTAGTCCTCGACGTCGCTCTTCCAGAGGGCCTTGGTCAGTTGCCAGGCGGCCATCGTCGACGCGCCGAGGTGGTGGACCTTGCCCGCGCGGACGAGGTCGTCGAGCGTCGACAGCGTCTCCTCGATGTCGCTGTGCTCGTCCCAGCGGTGGATGTAGTAGAGGTCGAGATAGTCCGTGTCGAGGCGGTCCAGCGTCCCCTCGATCTGTGCGCGGATGTGCTTGCGGCCGAGACCAGAGTCGTTGGGGCCGGGCTCGCCGCGACCGTCGAAGGGGAAGTACACCTTCGAGGCGATGACAAAGTCCTCACGGTCGTAGTCGTCGAGCCACTCGCCGATGTATTCCTCGCTGGTCCCGTTGGGGTTGCCGTAGACGTTGGCGGTGTCGATGAAGTTGATGCCCCGCTCCCACGCCGCGTCCAGCAGTTCGTGGGCCTCCTCGCGGTCGGTTTCGACGACGCCGCCGGTCTCCCGGCCGAAGCGCCAGGTGCCGAAACACAGCTGTGAAACCGTCGTTCCGGTCGAACCGAGTCTGGTGTATTCCATACCGGAGCCACGCGGGGCTACCCGAAAAAGGGGTTTGGTCGCGGCGAAGGCTGACCGGTACTCTACGACCGCTTCACGGACGCCGCGACGACCAGCCCGGTCACTAGGAGAAACGCCGTCAGCGAGAGGTTCGGCACGGTCAGGCCGAACACCCGGTACTGTATCTGGGCACAGCTAACCGCCCCGAGACCGCAAGTGGTCTGGCTTACCTGCAGCCAGGAGTGGTAGGCCGCGATGGCGGCCCCCGGCACCGCCAGCGGCAGCGCCGTCCGGACGACACCGGGCCGGTTCTCGACGGCGGCGACGCCGAGGACGACCACCAGCGGATACATGAGGATTCGCTGATACCAGCAGAGCCGACAGGGGGTCAGCCCGAGGCCCAGCGAGAGATAGAGGCTGCCGGCCGTCGCAACGGTGGCGACGGTAGTCGCCGCGGCCAACAGGAACCGGGCTCGGTCGGAATCGGATCGAGAATCGCCCACAGGGAAGCCAGCGTTTGCTGGCGGAAAAAGCGTTCCGAGAGTCGCCCTCTTTCTCGGCTCCCGCTTGACCGGAGCGCCAGCGCTCGCTTTTTCAGGCCTGCCGCCGACAGCCAGCGTATGCCCGACGATTCGGACCCCGAGGCGAACCTCGAACAGTGGAAGTCCGCAATGCAGGAAGAGCACGCCGAGGCCATCGCGAACCCGGACCCCGACGAGTCCCACCAGATCGAGGGGGTGGCACAGGTCACATATCGGGTGACCTTCGACTACGACGCCGCGGACGACGCGCTCGAACGGGCCAGCGCCGAGGAGGTCGACGACCTGACCGACCCCGAACTGCTCTCCTGTGCGTGTGGCGTTCGCGGGATGACGCCCGAGGAAGCCCGAGAGCACATGGCCGCCGCTGTCGAGCAGGCGTAAACAGGGACAGCAGTCTTCTCAGTCGTGGATGGTGACGCCGTTCTGATCGACCGAGATATCGAGCAGGCTGGTCACTTCGTAGTCGGTGTCGTCAAGCGCTGACTCGCCCTGTTTCCGGAAGACGACGACGATGTCTGAGATATCCGCCCCGATATCGTCGAGCGCCTCGCAGATGGAGGCCATCGTGCCGCCGGTCGAGAGCAGGTCGTCGACGATGAGCAGGTCGTCGCCCGCCTCGATGTCGTTGATGAACATCTCCGACTCGGAGTAGCCGGTGGTCTTGTGCAGCGGGACCTCGTCGTCGAGGCCGTAGGAACGCTTGCGGATGACCACGAGCGGAATGTCCGTCTGGAGCGAGAGCGCGGTCGCGATGTGGATACCCATCGCCTCCGGCGCGACGATCTTGTCCACGTCGAGGTCGGCCGCCCGCGTCACGCCGACGACGACCTCGCGGAGGAGTTCCGGCTCCAGCATCGGGACGCCGTTGCTGAGCGGGTGGACCAGGTAGGAGTATCCGTCCTTGTCGATGATCGGGGCTTCGTGCAGCGACTCGCGGAGCTTCTCCATGCCCCCGTTACCTGAAGCGGGACAATAAACCGTTCGAGGCTGGGCTGCGGTCTGTGCGTTACAGTATCATGTTGTGACTCGGACGGTCCACACAAACGACGAACCGAAAGCCACGGCGTCAGTCCGCCGTCGAGGCCGAACGGTCCTGTTTCGTCTCGAACGGGCTGTCCTCGATGATATCGCGGGCGGTGTGTTCGCCGCTGATGAGACACATCGGCATCCCGATACCGGGGGTCGTGTAGGCCCCGGTGTAGTAGAGCCCCTCGAGGCCGGCGCGGTGGCCGGGGCGAAGCGGCCCGGTCTGGAACAGCGTGTGGGCCAGTCCGAGCGCCGTCCCCTGCGGGTCGCCGAAGCGCTCGGCGAATTCGCTCACGCAGGCCGACTCCTCGACGACAATGCGGTCACGGAGGTCCACACCGGTCTGTTTGGCGAGGTCGTCCAGCACGAACTCCCGGTATTCCTTGCGGATGTCGGGGCCGTCGTTGAGCCCCGGCGCGATGGGGACGAGAACGACGACGGCGTGGTGGTCGTCCGGGGCGACCGTCTCGTCGGTCTTCGACGTAACCGACAGGTAGTAGGCGGGGTCGTCGGGCCACGCCGGGCGGTCGAATATCTGCTCGAAGTGGCCGTCCCAGTCCGTCGGCAGCACCAGCGAGTGATGCGCCAGCGGCTCCACGTCGCCCTCGACGCCGAGATACAGCATGAACGCGGACGGCGCGTAGGTCTGGTCGTCCCAGTACTCGGTATCGTGGTCACGCGCGGCGGGGTCGAGCAGGTGCTGCTCGGTGTATGCGGGGTTGGCGTTGCTGACGACGATGTCGGAGCCGACGACGCCGTCCTTGGTGGTCAGTTCGAACGCCCCCGCCTCGCCGGCGATGTGCTGGACCTCGGTCCCGGTCTGGACGTCGACGCCGAGTTCGCGAGCCAGCGACCCGAGGCTGTCGACGACGCCGGCGATGCCGCCCTCCGGGTAGAACACGTTCATGTTCAGGTCGACGTGGCTCATGATGCTGTACAGCGCCGGGGTGTTGTGTGGCGCGCCGCCGAGAAACACCAGCGTGTATTCGAGCAGCTGCCGGAGCTTCGGGTGGTCGATGTAGCGGCCCACGTAGTCGTCCATCGAGCCGAACAGCCGCGCCCGCGGCGCGAGCGGGAGGAGGTCGGTGTCGACGTAGTCCCGCAACCGCTCGCGGCCCTCGTAGACGACCCGGTTCATCGCCAGTTCGTAGTTCTGTTCGGCCCGGTCGAGGTACTCGGCTAGCGCATCGCCGGCCCCCTCCTCGTAGGACTCGAACACCTCGCGGGCGTTCTCGCGGTTCGGCCGCATCGTCACGCGATCGCCGTCCTTCCAGAACACCCGGTACTGGGGGTCCAGTCGCTCCAGTTCGTAGTAGTCCGCGGGCTCGCGGTCGAAGTGGCCGAAGAAGCGCTCGAACACGTCGGGCATCAGATACCACGACGGACCGGTGTCGAACCGGAAGCCGTCGCGTTCGAGGACGCCCGCGTGCCCGCCGAGGCGGTCGTGGCGTTCGAGCAGTCGCACGTCGGCCCCGGCGTCGGCCAGATAGCACGCGGCCGAGAGGCCGCCGAAGCCGCCGCCGACGACGGTCACCGTCCGGTCGCGAGGGAGGCCATCACGCATAGCAGCCGCTAGCGACTATGACTGAAAAAGGGTTGTCTGGATTCTCAAGACCTCACAACAGACACTGTCATCATTAATCCACTGGGCCGTTCCCAGTTCGCTGGAATCGCTTGTCTCGTTTATTGTGAGTATTTCCCTAGGGCCACGATATGCCCACGACCGGCCTGGGGTCCGTCTGGCAGCGGCATCGGGACACCGACCGCCATCCGTCGCTCTGGCTCTCGCGGGCGAGCCTGCTGGTACTCGCCGTCACGTTCGGTCTCCTCGGCACCGTCGGCGTCAGGGTTCCGCTCCGGGCCCAGATGGTGGTGTATCTCGTCGGGATGGTCGCGCTCAATCTCCCCCACGGCGGGTACGAGCACTTCGAGAACCTCCGCCGCCGTCGCCCCTCGTTTCGCTGGCGCTACGTCGCGGTGTATCTGGCGGCTATCGGCGGGTTCGTCGGCCTGTTCCTCGTTGCGCCAGTCGCTGGCCTCGCGCTGGCGCTGACCGTCGCCATGGCGAAGGGCGGAATCGGCGGCCTACAGGTGCTGGAAGCCACGAGCGGGACCGAGCACCTCCAGACCCGGTTCCAGCGCGGTCTGGCGGCGACCGTCCGCGGCGGCGCGGTGATGCTCGTCCCCATCGTGTTCTGGCCGGAGACGTTCCACGCGTTCAGTTCGTTGATGGTCGGCCTCGTCGAACCCGGTGCCCTCTCGTCGTACGCAGGGTCATTCGACACAACCCGGCTCGTCATCGGGTCGGGCTACGGGCTCGCCCTAACGGCACATATCGTGCTGGGATACGTGCGCGGCGGCGGCCGTTCCTGGCTTATCGACGCCGGAGAATCGTTGCTCCTTGCGGTATTCTTCGCGTCTGTCCCGGTCCTCGTCGCCGTTGGCCTGTACTTCCCATTCTGGTACTCCGCTCGGCAGGTGGCGCGGACGGCATCCGTGGAACAAGAGCCGGTCGGCGACGAGCGCTGGGACCTGCTCGGCGGCGCGGACGCCTCGACCGTCGCACTGCGCGCCTGGGTCGTCCTCGTCGTCGGGGCGCTGGCCACCTTCGGCGTCCTCGCCGCCGTCTACTGGGCGTTCCCGAACCCACTGGGGGCGAGCGACCTGCTCCCCGGCGCGGTGGCGTTTTGGAGCGTGTTCATCAGTATCGTCGCGCTCCCGCACATCATCGTCGGGTCGGTCCTCGACCGTGACCGGGGTATCTGGTACGTGCCGTGACGGCGCAGTATTCGGAGACAGCCACGGCGTCGGTCCACAGATGACTAGGTTTCTGTAGCTGGCGAACGCCTGCGTCGGTATGTCCGAATTCCGCCCTGTCCCGACGACTGACCGCGAAGCCTGTCAGCGGATGCTCCAGTACGCGTTTGCGCCCGAAACGGGTCCGGTGACGCCGGACCCCGATAGCGACTGGCCGCCGTCGCTGTTCGACCAGCGAGGCCTCTACGACGGTGACGGCCTTCGTGCGGTCTGCAAGCTCTACTATCTCGATACAACCGTTCGCGGCGAAGCGGCGACGGTCGGCGGCCTCGGCGCGGTTGCGACGCCGCCCGAACACCGCGGGCAGGGATACGCCGCCGACCTCTGTCGGCACGCCTTACACGAGTACCGCGAGGCCGATGTCGGGTTCGTCACCCTCTGGCCGTTCTCGACGCCGTTCTACCGCCGCCTGGGCTGGAGCACGGCGAACACATATCGCCGCTTCGATCTGCCGCCGTCGGCACTTCCAGACCACGACACCGCCGGACAAATGGTCCGCCTCGACGCCGACGACTGGGAGCGTCTCCGTCAGGTTGAGTCCGCTTCAGCCGCCGGGACGGCGCTCTCGCTCCGCCGCTCAGAAGCGTGGTGGCGCGAGCGGACGCTCGCCGACTGGGACGACGACGGCGTCCCGTACTGCTACGGTTACGAACGCAACGGTGACCTCCGTGGGTACGTCGTGTACACCGTCGCGGACGATGCCGACCGCACGCTCTCGGCCACACAGTTCGCGGCCGCCGACGAGGAGGCCCGCCGCGCGCTGTTTGCGTTCCTCGGGCATCACGGCGCACAGATAGATCGCGTCACGCTCCAGCTACCGCCTGATACTGACCTCTTCCATCGCGTCGACGACCCCGGGGCGGTCGACTGCACGGTCGAAGCCGGGCCGATGGTTCGGCTCACCGACGTGGACTACCTCGAACGCCTCGACTGGCCCGGGGGCGACCTCGACTGCACGCTCTCGGTGAACGATCCGCTGCTTGACCGCAACGACGGCCTGTTCCGGCTGTCAGTGAACGGCGGCACTGCGACGGTCGACCCGCTTCCAGCCAGCGACTCGAAAGCCGATGTGGCCGTCAACATTGCGACGCTCTCACAACTGGCCGTCGGGACGCACGGCGTCGACGCCGCTGAACGCCTGGCCGGGCTGGAGATGTTCGACGACTCGGTCCGCGGCCCGCTCGCAGACGTTTTCCAGCCCGAATCCGTCTACTTAGGCGAGTTCTTCTGAGATTGGTGGCTGTGACTGCGACGGGATACTCGCCATCCGTGATGGCGACATTCTCGAAAGACGGACAGCAGACCGTGTGCGAGTCACCCACTCGGCCGACAGTCCGAACGGTGCTCACTCAGTCGACGGCGAGTCGTCGCCGTCGTTCGCTCGAATCCGAACCGTCGAGATACGGGTTCCGTCGACGCTTGTCACCTCGAACGCGTGTCCGGCCGCTTCGGCGGTATCGCCGACTTCCGGCGCGCGGTCGAGGTGACTCAGTACCAGCCCGCCGACGGTTTCGACTGCGTCGCTGTCGAGGTCGACACCGAGGGCCTCACTGACTGTCGACAGCGGGACGCCGCCGTCGGCGTCGTAGCTCCCGTCGCTTCGCTTGCGGATGGCGTGTTCGCGGCCGTCGACGTCGAACTCGTCGCGCAGGTCGCCGACGACGGCCTCGACCACGTCCTCGATGGTCGCGATGCCTTCGAGCGACCCCCATTCGTCGATGACCGCGGCCATCTGCCGGCGGTCTTGCCGGAACTGCAACAGGAGGTCGTTGATAGCGGTCGTCTCCGGGACGACCGGTATCTCGTGGGCGATATCGCCGGCAGTCGTGTTCCCGTTGCCTTCCTCGCCGGCCCGTAGCACGTCCTTGACGTCGATGAACCCGACGATCTGGTCGCTGTCGTCGGCATCGACCACCGGATAGCGGGTGTGTCCCTCGTCGAAAACGACTGCCCGGATATCCGACAGCGTGGCGTCGGCCGGCACGCTCACGACGTCGGGGCGCGGGACCATGACCTCCCGGACCACCGTATCGTCGAGGTCGAACACGCGCTCTATCATGTCGACCTCCGCCGCGTCGATGTTCCCCTCTT